>NZ_BAAAPH010000002.1:324616-461466 GCF_039531045.1 Kribbella hippodromi
TGCTCGCGTCGGGTCCGCTCGTGCCTGCCTGCTCGCGTCGGGTCCGCTCGTGCCTGCCTGCTCGCGTCGGGTCCGCTCGTGCCTGCCTGCTCGCGTCGGGTCCGCCCACGCCGGCCCGCCCGCGCCTATCTGCTCGTGTCGGTCCGCCCGCTCGCGCCCACCTGTTCGCGCCCACCTGTTCGCGCCGGTCCGCCCACGCCCGCCCGACAACCGCCCGCCCAGGCCCGGCCGCTCGCGCCGGTCCGCTCGCGCCGGTCCGCTCGCGTCCGCCCGCGGCCGCGCACCCGCCGGGCCAGTCGTGCTCGGCCGCGCCTTCCAACACGACTGGATATCCACCGGTGTTGAGGGTTCTCCACTGGTGTAACGGTGGAGAACCCTCAACAGGAGTGGAGATCCGGCTCGTGTGACGGAGCCGCGGGTGGCCCGGACATCGGTGGAACCTCGGACATCTGGTGGGGACCTCGGACACTTCACAAGCTGTCCGCGGTCCCCGCGAGGTGTACAGGCCCCGCACCTGACAGCCCTTCGCGACGCCAGCCACCGGCGCGGGCCCACCCGACTGGCCGACGCGTTTCCTCCCCAAACCGGTTTGGGGCAGCTAACCGCCCATACCAGGGGTACAACGCTCCCCACACCACATGCCCGACCACCCCAAACCGGTTTGGGGTGGTCGGCACCCCCGGCCTCCGGCACCCCCGGCCTTCCGCAGCCGCTGGTCGAAAGCCCCCGCGCCCCGAGCCCCGAGAGTGCGAGGCCCGCTGCAGACACCCCTCCGCGGCATCCAGAACACCCCATCCGGGACTGACCGTGTACGCCCATCCGGGACTGACCGTGTACGCCCATCCGGGACCGATCGCGTGCACCGACCCGGGACCGACCGCGTGCACCGACCCGGGACCGACCGCGTACACCGACCCGGGACCGACCGCATGCACCCAACCGGGACCGACCTCGTAAACCGACCCGGGACCGACGTCGAGCACCCAACCGGGACCGACGTCGTACACCTCGTGGGGGCCGTCGACGGCTGGTGCAGTGTCTGCGGGCTTCAGTGGGTGGCCTTGGTTGTTCAGTGGTGGGGGCTCATGCACGGGTCCGTTACGCGTGCCGGGTATCCGCTCGTGTTGACCGGCGCGGATCACCGCCGAGCGCGGGGGGTGTGGGCGGGTTTTGGAGATTGTTCGGGAAGTGTGTCGAGGGGATGGGGGTGGGTTCGATCTTGGGGTGGGTGCTCGTGGGGGTGCCTGGATGGAGGAATGGATGATGCGGGAATCTGTGGTGGCTCGTGGGGATCGGGAGTTGCTGGGGTTGCGTGAGGCTGTGGTGGGGGAGGTGCTTGCGGACGGGGACGCGGGGCACCTGGACGCGGGTCGCGTGATGATGGCGGCGGGGCGGCCGCGTGTGGTGGTGCGGTGTACGGGGGCGGTCGATGTAGTTGCCGCACTGCGGTACGCCGAAGCGCAGGACCTTCCGGTCGCGGTGCGAAGTGGTGGGCATCACGCGGCAGGGCTGGGTACGAACGAGGGCGGCGTAGTGATCGACGTACGCCCGATGGACGAGGTGCGCCTCCTTCCGGACGATGTCGTCCGTGTCGGCACCGGTGCGACCTGGGGTGCGGTCGCCGCGCGGCTCGCGAAGGTGGGGCTGGCGATCTCGTCGGGGGATACGGCGAGTGTCGGCGTCGGTGGATTGATGGCGGGCGGTGGGATCGGGTGGATGGTGCGCAAGCACGGTCTGGCGATCGACAACGTGGTCTCGGCCGAGGTCGTCACCGCGGACGGTTCGGTACGCCGAGTCGATGCGGCCAGCGCACCCGAGCTCTTCTGGGGATTGCGCGGTGCGGCCGGCAGCCTCGGTGTGGTCACGTCGTACGACATCAGCGCCGTACGCCAACCGACCGTGCACTACGGCAGCCTGCTCTATCCGTGGACTCAAGCCGAGCAGGTCTTGGCCGGATGGGCGGCGTACGCGGCCGATGCGCCGGATGACCTGACGTCTTCGTTCCAGCTGGCGCCGACGATGATGGCGGATCGCCAGGTACCGGTGGCGGTGATGGTGTGCGTTGCCGGTGACATCGGCCGGCGGGACGCGATCATCGAACCGCTGCGGCAGCTCGGGTCGTTGCTGACCGACAAAGTGCGGGAGGTGCCGTACCCGGAGGTGTTCGCCGACATGGCGATGCCGGCCGAGTGGCGTCCGAAGATCCGGAACGGGTTCTTCGACGCGATGTCGCCGGAGCTGACCGAGCCGTTGCTGGCGGCGCGGCCGCGGATTCCGGGGATGGCGATCGAGATTCGCGCGCTCGGCGGTACGTTCGGGGCGATGCCCGCGGATGCGACGGCGTTCGCGCACCGGGACGCGAGGTTCCTGGTGAACTCGGTGGTGATGGGTTCGCCCGAACAGCAGGGTTCACAGCCGGAGGACTTCGCCGAGCTGTGGCGGGGCCTGCGGCCGAACGGCGCGTACGTGAACTTCCTGTCCGATCCGACCGAAGCCGATCTCGATGCGTGCTACCCGGAGCCGCACCGCGCTCGGCTGGCCGCGTTGAAGCAGGCAGTTGATCCTGGGCATGTGTTCCGTGGACCGCTGAGTGTCCCGCCACGGCCGGAGTGGGCCGGTGGGCCGCGTCACTTGCTCAGGTGGGCGATGCGGTCGCGCAGGTAGTTCTGTTCGGCGGCGTTGCGGGTTCGCTCGAGTGCGGCGAGGTAGTGCTCGCGCGCGATCTGCGGGCGGCCGGCGAGTTCGTGCAGGTGGCCGAGGACGGACAGGCGGCGGTGGTGGTCGCCGAGGTGCCGGTCCTCGGCCAGCCCTTCGACGATGGCGATGCCGGCCTCCGGTCCGTCGGTCATCGCGATCGCGACCGCTGAGCCGAGCGTCACCATCGGGCTCGGGTCGATCTGCTCGAGGATTCGGTACAGGCCGGCGATCTGCTGCCAGTCGGTTGTCTCGACCGACGTTGCCTCGCTGTGTATGGCGGCGATCGCGGCCTCCAGCTGGTACGGGCCGACCGCACCGGTACGCAAGCTGTCTTCGACCAGGCGCGTGCCCTCGGCGATCTCGTCCGCGTACCAGCGGGACCGGTCCTGGCGGTCAGCCGGAATCAAATCCCCACCCGGCCCGGTCCGCGCATCCCGCCGCGCATGCGTGAGGATCATCAACGCCAGCAACCCACGCACATCCCCAGCCTCCACCCGTTCCCCGGAGCCAGAGCTGGTGAGGGCATGGTGGAGGAGGCGGGTGATGCGGAGGGCTTCTTCTGCCAGGTCTACTCGTTGCAGGGCGTCGCCGGCGCTCGCGGTGTGGCCTTCGTTGAAGATCAGGTAGAGGACGTGCAGTACGGCGCGCAGGCGTACGTCGTACTCGGCTGCTGTTGGTAGTTCGAAGCGTTCGCCCTGGATGGTGCGCTTGGCGCGGCTGATGCGTTGGGCGACGGTGCTCTCGCCGACCAGCAGCGCGGCCGCGACCTCGGCTGTTGTCAGGCCGCCCACCGAACGCAGCGTCAGCGCGATCTGCGAGCCGGGGGTGAGCGCCGGATGACAGCAGAGTACGAGCAACCGGATCGTGTCGTCGGTGTCCTCGTGGTAGTCCTCCGGATCGAACTCGTCGGCCGGTGCGCGGAGGAAGTCGTTCAGCTCGCGTTGCCGGCGGGCGTTGTCGCGCCGCCAGCCGTCCATCAGCCGCCGCGACGCGACGCTGATCAGCCACCCGACCGGATGCTCGGGCACGCCGTTCGCGCGCCACCGCACGAACGCGTCCAGCAGCGCTTCCTGTACGGCGTCCTCGCACTGATCGAACACGTCATACCGCCGAACCAACGCCGCCAACGCCCGCGGCGCCGCCGCCCGAATGGCAACCTCAACCTCACTGGGCGGGAGCTCCGGCGGGGATTTGGTCATGGTTGGCCGAGCTCGGCGAGGAAGGCTTGTTCGTCGAGGGTGATTTCGCGGAGTTCGACTCGGCGGTAGTTGACCAGCGGGATCATCGCCGCGATCTCCAGCGCCCGCTCGATCGACGCGCAGTCGAGCACCATCGCGCCGGCCAGGTACTCCTTCGTCTCCAGCAGTGGCCGGTCCGAGATCACCGGCGTGCCGGCGACGACCTGCACGTCCTTCGTCTCGCCCGGCTCCTTCAGCGCGAGCACCGACAGCAGCTCGCCACTCGCCAGCAAGGTTCGCGCGGTCGCCGCGACGTGCTCGCGCCCACCGGACATCTCGGTCAGCTGCTCCTCGGTCAGACCTTCGAGCGCTTCGGCGTTGTTGTGGATCAGCAGTAGGAACTTCACCGCACCATTGTCCCGGACCGGGTGTCATAGCTCTCACTCGGCGGTGTAAGGGTTGAGCCGTACAATGCCATTACCCGATCATCGGGCCGTGAGGATGTGCGGCTGTGCCTGATGTTTCGTTGCTGACCCTGGTGTTCCTGGTGATCGCCGCTTTCGCGGCCGGCTGGATCGACGCGGTGGTCGGGGGTGGTGGTCTGCTGCAACTGCCCGCGATGCTCCTCGGCCTCCCGAACGCGTCGCCCGCGCAGATCCTGTCCACCAACAAGATCTCGTCGCTGTGCGGTACGACCACCAGCGCGGTCACCTTCGGTGTGAAGGTCCGCCCCGACCGCAAGACCGTACTGCCGCTGGCGATCCTGGCCGGGCTCGGTGCCGCGGCCGGAGCGCTGGTGGCGACGAAGATCCCGATGTCGTGGTTCAAGCCGATCGTGCTCGTACTGCTCGTGGCGGTCGCGATCTACACCGCGCTGAAACCGTCGCTCGGGGCCCGGACCGCGCTGCGATTCGACGGTCGTGATCACTACTTGGCGGCCGGCGCGGTCGGCATCTTGATCGGGTTCTACGACGGCGCGGTCGGTCCGGGGACCGGGTCGTTCCTGATCTTCGCGCTGGTCGGCCTGCTCGGGTACAACTTCCTGCAGGCCAGCGCGAAGGCGAAGATCGCCAACGTGGCCACCAATCTGGGCGCGATCCTGGTCTTCGCCCTGCACGGCGCGCCGCTGTGGCGGCTCGGCCTGATCATGGGTGCCGCCAACATGCTCGGCGGCCTCCTCGGCGCCCGCACCGCCGTCGCCCGCGGCAGCCGCTTCGTCCGCATCATCTTCCTGATCGTCGTCTCGGCACTGATCCTGCGCTTGGCGTACGACGTGTTCCTGGCCGGATGAGGTGCAGAAGGACTGGTAGTACACCCGATGTACGGCGTACGCAACAGGCGGTCCGCGCTCAGGTGTACTAGGTGCTAGATCTATACGTACAGTTCTTCTGCACGTAGTTTGGCCGGATGGTCGACTACGACGGTCGGATGGGCAGTGTGTACGTCGCGGGGCGGGCGATGCCGGCCGAGGTGGTTCGGCAATGGATGGCGGCTTTCGCGGCGCAGGCGCCGGAGCGGCGGCCGCTCGACGTACTTGATCTGGGCAGCGGGACCGGGCGGTTGACGCCTGGGTTGGCGGCTGAGTTTCAGGGGCGGGCGTACGGGGTGGAGCCGGCGGAGCGGATGCGGTTGGCGGCTGAGGAGGCGCCGCACCCGGGGGTGAGCTATCTCAAGGGCAGTGCCGAGGAGATTCCGTTGCCTGAGGCATCGGTCGACGTGGTGCTGATGTTCTTGTCGTTTCATCATTTTCCGGACCCGGTGCGGGCGCTGCGGGAGGTGCGGCGGGTGTTGCGGCCCGGGGGAGTTGCTTTGATGCGGAGTCAGTTTTCGGATTTGATGCCGGACTTGTTTTGGTACGAGTACTTTCCGTCGGCGGCTGTGGCTGATGCTGGGATGTTCAGGTCGTTGGGGGAGGTGCAGGCGGTGGCTCGGGAGGCGGGGCTGGAGCCGGGGGAAGACGTGGTGCGGGTGGTGGCTGGGGTGCCGCGGACGTTGCGGGAGAGCTATGAGCGGCTGCGGTGGCGGGCGTTCTCGACGTTCGAGTATCTGCCGGAGGATGAGGTCGAGGCAGGGTTCGCGAAGTTGGCCGAGGACGCGGAGCGTGATCCGGAGCGGGTGATCCCGGTGGACACGTCGACCATGCTCGTACTCACGCGTCCCGTGTGAGGCCCGCGGTTCCGGGGCGCGCGGGGTCGGTTACGCGTCCCAGGTGACGTGCAAGGCAGTGGGTTTGCGGAAGACGAGGCCGTGTGGGGGTGGGGAGCCGGGGGACAGCTCCAGGCCGGGGAGGTTGAGGACGGCTTCCAGGGCGGTGAGGGTTTCCAGGCGGGTCAGGTGCATGCCGAGGCAGATGTGCGGTCCGCTCGCGAAGGCGAGGTGGCGGCGGGCGTTGGTGCGGCGTACGTCGAAAGTGTCCGGTGCGGGGAAGGTTTCCGGGTCGCGGCCGGCGCCCGCGAGGGAGACCGTGACCATGTCGCCGCGGCGGATCTTCGCGCCGGGGAGCTCGATGTCTCGGGTGGCGTAGCGGTCGACGACGGCGGCGGCTGGTTCGAGGCGGAGGGACTCTTCCATCGCGTTCGGGAGCAGGGTGGGGTCGGCGCGGACCAGGGCGAGCTGGTCGGGGTGGGTGAGGAGGTGCCAGAGGGCGTTGGTGATCATGCCCTCGGTGGTCTCGATGCCGCCGAACATCAGGACGGCGGCGTTCGCGACTACCTCGTCGATGCCGAGGCCGGCGTGCGCCGCGGTGGCGAGCAGCGAGTCGGAGGAGTCGATGCCGGCGGCAACATGTTTGTGCAGCTCGGCGAAGGCGGCGGCACCGTCCGCGGTGGCCCGCTGACCGGCCGAGATCCCGGACACGGAAGCCGAGATCGCCGTGTACCACCCGAGCACGGTGTCAGCCGACGCGGGCGGCAACCCGAGCGAAAGCGCGACAACAGCCACCGACAAAGGTCCAGCGAGCGTGGGGCGCAGGTCCGCCGAAAGCCGGGAAGCGCCGGGCGCGGTCGGGTCGGAGCCGGTTGCTGCGGTCTGCTGGATGGCGTGCATCAGGGTGTTGACGGTTTGCTGGACGGGTTGGGTGAAGCGGCGGCGGGTTTCGGCGAGGGTGAAGGGGGATTCGAAGGGGTCCCGGTGGGTTTTGTGGGGCGTGCCGTCCAGGGACAGCATGGAGGGGCCGACTACCTGGGCGGTGGAGAAGCGGGGGTCGTCGACGGTGAAGGTTTCCGGGTCGCGGAGCACCTGTATCGCGAGCGCTCGCCCGGTGACCACCCAGGCGTCCAGTGCGTCCACCCAGCCGATCGGGCGGATCGCCGCCAACGTCGGGTGCGGATCGGTCTCGAGTTGCGCAACAGTCTCCACGACGCCAGCCTAGTGATCAGACCACTAACCCCCGTGGTATTGCTGAGACAGATTGGATCTCAACGACTCAGCGGGCGTCCGGGTTACGAAACCTTACGGATCGCCCTTTAAGGTGTGGCCCATGGCTCCCCCGGATTCCGTCCTTACTCCACCGCCGAACCTGGTGCTGCTGCCCGCTGTCGATGTCGCGGACGGCCAGGCGGTTCGGCTGGTGCAGGGCGAGGCCGGCAGCGAGACGTCGTACGGTGACCCGCTGGCGGCGGCGATGGCCTGGCAGGACGCGGGCGCGGAGTGGATCCACCTGGTCGACCTGGACGCGGCGTTCGGCCGCGGCAGCAACCGGGAGCTGCTCGCCGAGGTGACCGGCAAGCTGGACGTGCAGGTCGAGCTGTCCGGCGGCATCCGTGACGACGCATCCCTCGAAGCGGCACTGCAGACCGGTGCCCGCCGGGTAAACATCGGCACCGCCGCCCTCGAGGACCCGGAGTGGTGCGACCGGATCATCCAGCAGTACGGCGACCGGGTCGCGATCGGCCTGGATGTCCGCGGCCGGACGCTGGCGGCCCGCGGCTGGACCAAAGAAGGCGGCGACCTGTACGAGGTGCTCGAGCGGCTGGAGTCGGCCGGCTGCGAGCGGTACGTGGTCACCGATGTGACGAAGGACGGCATGCTCCAGGGCCCGAACCTGGACCTGTACCGCGATCTGTGCGCACGCACCGAGAAGCCGATCATCGCTTCGGGTGGCGTCTCCAGCCTCGACGACCTGAAAGCGCTGAGCACGCTGGTCGCCGACGGCGTCGAGGGCGTCATCGTCGGCAAGGCGCTGTATGCCGGTGCGTTCACCCTGACCGAGGCACTCGAGCTCACGCGTGGAGGCGACAAGTGAGTCTGGGCGGCAAGCTCAAGGACAAACTCCAGGACAAGAAGGTCCTGGTCACCGGCGTCACCGGATTCGTCGGTGAGGCCTTGCTGCACCGGATCATCGGCGAACTTCCCGGCACCACCGTGGTCGCGATCATCCGCCCGAAGGGCTCGCTGACCGGTACCGACCGGATGGCGCAGCTGCTCCGCAAGGACATCTTCAAGCCGTTCTACGGCGAAGGCACCGAGCACGCGGACGCCGAGGCGCTGACCGCGGCCCGGATTCAGGTCATCGACGGCGACCTGGCCGACGTACCGGAGTTGCCGAAGGATCTCGACATCGTCGTGCACTGCGCCGGCGACGTCAGCTTCGACCCGCCGATCCACGAGGCGTTCACGACCAACGTGCTCGGTACGAAGAGCCTGCTGGAGCGGATCGTCGAGACCGGGCGGCCGGTGCACTACGTCCACATCTCGACCGCGTACACGGCCGGCCGCCGGCGTGGCGCGATCCCGGAGGCGCCGGTCGAGCACACCGTCGACTGGCGGACCGAGGCCGAGGCCGGGATGGCGATGAAGGCCCGGATCGAGGAGCAGTCCCGGTCGGCCGGGATGCTGGCCAAGTTCCGCAAGGACGCCGAGAAGCTGCACCGCCGGGCCGGTCACCTGACCGCGGCGGCCGACACCGAGCGGCGCCGGATCGAGTGGGTCGCGAAGAAGCTGGTGGAGACCGGCACCGAGCGCGCCCGCAGCCTCGGCTGGACCGACTGCTACACCTTCACCAAGGCGCTCGGCGAGCGGGTCGTGGAGGAGTTCGCGGGCACGTTGCCGACGTCGATCGTCCGGCCCGCCATCATCGAGTCCGCGGTGCAGAGCCCGCACCCGGGCTGGATCGAGGGCTTCAAGATGGCCGAGCCGCTGATCCTGGCGTACGGCCGGGGTGAGCTGCCGGAGTTCCCGGCCTCGCCGGACTCGGTGATCGAGATCATCCCGGTCGACCACGTGGTCGGCGCGATCTGCGCGGTGATGGCGACCGAGCCCGAGCTGAACAAGCCGGAGTACTACCACATCGGCTCCGGCGCCCGGAACCCGTTGACGTTCGAGCAGCTGTACGCGGGCGTGCGCGAGTACTTCTCCAAGCACCCGTTCGACCTGGGTGAGCGCGGCGCCGTCCGGCTGCCGGTGTGGAAGTTCCCCGGCGGCGACTCGGTCGAGACGATGCTCAGGTACGGCGAACGCGCGCACAAGATCGCCGACGCGGTGATCACCCGGGTACCGCGCGGTGAGCGGACCCGGAAGTACGCCCGCGAACTGGACGTGCAGAAGCGCCGGCTGGACTTCCTCCGCCGCTACATGGACCTGTACTCGGAGTACGCGCAGGCCGAGCTGCAGTTCATCGACGACAATGTCCTTGCCCTGCACAACAATCTCGAGGGTGACGACAAGGAGAAGTTCGCCTGCGACACGGCGGTCGTCGACTGGCAGTACTACCTGCAGGAACTGCACTGCCCGAGCGTGACCGAGTCGATGCGCCGCCTGGACGTGGTCCGGAAGAAGCGGAACAAGGCGCTGGCCGAGTCCGCCGGGGTGCTGAAGAAGGTCGAGCCGAACCAGGAAGAGCAGGTGATCGCCGCGTTCGACATGGACGGCACGCTGCTGTCGTCGAACGTGATCGAGACGTACCTGTGGATGCGGCTGCCCGAGCTGGACAGCCCGCAGCGGGTCGGCGAGATCGGCCAGATGCTGCGCCGGCTGCCGAAGCTGATCTCGGCCGAGCGCAAGGACCGCGGCACCTTCCTGCGGACGATCTACCGCCGGTACGAGGGTGCCGATCTCGAAGAGCTGAACCAGATCGTCGACGAGATCCTCGCCGAGCACGTCCTGGAGCGGCTGAGCGGAGCGGCGGTCCGCCGGATCCGTGAGCACCGCGCCGCCGGGCACAAGACGATCCTGATCACCGGCGCGGTCCGCCCGCTGACCCGCCCGCTGGAGCCGTTGTTCGACGAGATCGTCGCGGCCGAGCTGGCGGTCGACGATCGCGGTCGCTGCACCGGGTTCCTGTCCGGTCCGCCGCTGGTCGGTGAGTCCCGGGCCGCGTGGCTCAAGCACCACGCGCGGCAGACGAACATCGACCTGTCGAAGTCGTTCGCGTACGCCGACAGCCACTCGGATCTGCCGATGCTGGCAGCGGTCGGCAACCCGGTCGCGGTCTCGCCGGACGTGTCGCTGTTCCGGGCCGCCCGGGCCGCGCGCTGGCAGATCGTCGACTGGAAGACCCCGTCCACCTCGTCCCGTCTGGAGCTCCCAGGGGTGAACGCCCGATGATGCTTGCTCTCGAGATGTACCGGTCGCCGGCCAAGTACCTGGCGGCCAAGGCGGTCGGCGGCCGGATCCCCGGCGTACTGACCGGACCGGCGGCGCCGCTGCGGCTCGTCACCATCAACGAGCCGAAGGCTGAACGGGCCGGCTGGGCGCGCATCCGCCCGATCCTGTCCGGGATCTGTGGTTCCGACCTCGGCATGGTGACCGGTTCGACCAAGCTGTACTTCTCCGCGATGGTGTCGATGCCGTTCGTCCCCGGCCACGAGGTCGTCGGCGAGCTGATGGACGACTGCGAGGACCTGCCCAAGGGCACCCGCGTGGTGATGGACAGCGTCCTGACGTGCGCGGCCCGCGGGGTCGAGCCGTGCGCGGGCTGCGTGTCCGGGAACACCAACCGCTGCGACCGGATCACGGTCGGCCACGTCGCGCCGGGTCTGCAGACCGGGTTCTGCCAGGACACCGGCGGCGGCTGGGGCAACGTCATGGTCGCCCACCGCAGTCAGCTGTACGCCGTACCCGAGTCGCTCAGCAACGACCGGGCCGTACTGGTCGAGCCGATCGCCTGCGCCGTCCACACTGCGCTGCGGGCGAAGGTCGAGCCGGGCCAGTCGGTGCTGGTCAGTGGCGCGGGCGCGGTCGGTCTGTTCGCGACGCTCGCCCTGCGCGAGCTGACTCAGGCCGGGCGGATCACGGTCGTCGCCAAGCACGCCAAGCAGCGCGAGCTGGCCAGGGCGTTCGGCGCCAGTGACGTGGTCGCGCCGGACGAGGTGTTCCGCGGTGTCCGGCGCTCGACCGGGGCGTTCCGGCTGAAGCCGGAGATGGCCAAGGAGTTCCTGCTCGGCGGGGTGGATGTCGCCGTCGACGCGGTCGGCAGCAAGAACTCGATCGACACCGTGCTGCGGGTCACCAAGGCCGGCGGCCGGGTCGTCCTGTCCGGCATGCCGTCGACCGGCGCCGACCTGTCGCCGGTCTGGTTCCGCGAGCTGGAGCTGACCGGTACGTACGCGTCCGCCCGCGAGGAGCCGAACGACCGCCCCGCCTTCGAGACCGCCCTCGAGCTGGCCGCCAAGGCGTCGCTGGACGGGATCGTCGGGGCGAAGTACCCGCTGTACCGCTGGCGCGAGGCGCTCGACCACGCGCACTCCGCCGGCCGACTGGGAACAGTCAAGGTCGCATTCGATGTGAGGGCCTCATGAGGGCTGTGACGATGCTGAACGTACGACGAGAGAGGTTCTGACATGTCTCGGCCAGGTTTCGTGCTCGAGGTGGACGACCGGACGCCACCCCTGCTCGTGCACAACGGTGAGGGCTTCCTGCTGGAGCGCTTCCCGCAGGGCACCCGGGTGGTGTATCCGCCGGAGGCGCTGCCGCCGGTCCGCGACGTCGACGAGGCGATCCAGAACGCGCTGCTGAACCCGCTCGAGTCCGAGCCGCTGCCGGAGCTGCTGCGCGCCGGGATGCGGCTGACGATCGCGTTCGACGACATCTCGATCCCGCTGCCGCCGATGAAGAAGCCGGACATCCGGCAGCGCATCATCGAGGCGGTGCTGGAAATGGCGGCGTCGGCTGGTGTTGATGATGTCGAGCTGATCTCGGCGAACGCGCTGCACCGCCGGCTGACCCCGAACGAGCTGCGCGACATCGTCGGCGAGCGGGTCTTCCGGTCGTTCTTCCCGGACGGCAAGCTGTACAACTTCGACGCCGAGGACGCCGCGAACCTGACCCACCTCGGTCAGACCAAGCACGGCGAGGACGTCGAGATCTCCAAGCGGGCGGCCGAGTCCGACCTGCTGGTGTACGTGAACGTGAACCTGGTGGCGATGGACGGTGGGCACAAGTCCACGTCCATCGGCCTGGCGTCGTACAAGTCGCTGAAGCACCACCACAACAGCCACACGATGATCCACTCGCGGTCGTTCATGGACCACAAGGCGTCCAAGATGCACCACTCCGCCTGGCGGATGGGCGAGGTGCTGACCCAGCACGTCAAGGTGTTCCAGATCGAGACGACGCTGAACAACGACATCTTCGGCGGGCCGCTGGAGTTCCTGCAGAAGCGCGAGTGGGAGTGGTCGATCAAGGACCAGGCGTCGTTCCTGGCGGCCAAGCGCGGGCTCGCGGCGGCACCGAACAAGCTGCGGCACAAGATCTTCACCGACACCCGCTCGAACTACGGCCTGACCGGTGTGCACGCGGGCAAGATCGAGCCGGTGCACGACAAGACGCTGGAGAACGTGCACCGGCAGCACATGGTCGAGGTACAGGGCCAGTCCGACGTCGCGATCATGGGCGTACCGTTCGTCGGCCCGTACAACGTGAACTCGATCATGAACCCGATCCTGGCCGCTTGCATGGGCCTCGGGTACTACTTCAACTCGTACCGCGGCAACCCGGTCGTCCGGAAGGACGGCGCGGTGATCCTGTACCACCCGGCCGACTACGAGTTCAGCCAGCTGCACCACCCGTCGTACGTGGACTTCTTCGAGGAGGTGCTGTCGGAGAGCACCGATCCGGCCACCATCGAGGCGAAGTTCGAGAAGCAGTACGCCGAGGACCCGTGGTACATCCACCTGTACCGGACCTCGTACGCGTACCACGGCGTGCACCCGTTCTACATGTGGTACTGGATCTCGCACGCGCTGGACCACTGCGGTGACATCGTCTGGGTCGGCGCGAACCGCAAGACCGTCGAGCGGATGGGCTTCCGGTCCGCGTCGACGCTGCAGGACGCGCTCGAGATGGTCAGCCACTCGGTCGGCCGGTCGCCGTCGATCACCTACCTGCACAACCCGCCGCACCTGCTCGCGGACGTGCGCTGATGGGGACCAGCCTGGTGAAGTTCGGCCGGGACACCGCGCGCGACGTGAAGCAGGTCGCGCGCGGGTGGCGCTGGGGCCGGCGGCCGCAGGTGCCGCGGTCGGCCGAGCCGTACGTGATCCCGAAGGAGACCACGGTCTTCCCGACCCGGTGGGCCCGGACGCCGGCCGCGATCGCGATCCGCGACCTGATCCAGAAGGGACCGCTGAACGCGGTGCTCAACTTCGAGGTCAGCCCGCGGGTCAGCGGGCTGGACTCGCTGCTGAAGCTGGACGGCCCGGCGATCATCGTCGCGAACCACTCGTCGCACCTGGACACCCCGTTGCTGCTGCTGTCGCTGCCGGACGCGATCCGGCGCCGGACGGCGTTCGCGGCCGCGGCGGACTACTTCTTCGACACCTGGTGGCGGGCGGCCGGGTCCGCGATCGTGTTCAACACGTTCCCGATCGAGCGTCGCGGCGGCAAGATGAGCTCGACTCCCGGCGACCTGCTCGCCGACGGCTGGAACGTGGTCGTGTTCCCGGAGGGCACCCGGTCGCCGGACGGCTGGATTCAGCGCTTCCGGATGGGCGCGGCGTACCTGGCCGTCGAGCACGACGTACCGATCGTGCCGGTCGGGATCAAGGGTTCGTTCGCCGCGATGCCGCGTGGTCGCGGCTGGCCGGTCCCGGGCCGCCCGGCGGTCACGGTCCGGTACGGTGACCCGCTGTACCCCGCCGAGGGTGAGAGCGCCCGCGACTTCGCGCCGCGGATCGCGGCCGCGGTGTCCGCGCTGCTCGACGAGGAGTCGACCACCTGGTACGAGTCCCGTCGGCGTGCCGCGATCGGCGCGTCCCCGTCCCAGACCGGCCCGGACGCCGCCCGCTGGCGCCGGGTCTGGGAAACCACCCGCCCCATGAAGTCCACCGACGGCCGCCGCCGCGCCTGGAAGTAGCTTCGAGCGGCCTGGTGGTTCGCCGGCGGCGGCGCGATTCCTGTCATAGCAGTGTTCTGGCGGCCCGGAGATCCTCCGGGCCGCTAGCGTTTCACCGATGGCCGACCTCAAGCCCCGCCGGATCTCCGCGCCCGTTCGCTACGCCATCGCCGCCGGCTTCGTGGCGGTGGCCTGCGTGCTGATGATCGTGATGCTCCGCGCCGAGTACACCGCGGTCGTGGTCGTGATGGGCTCAGTGGGCCTGCTGTGGATCAGTCTGCTGCTCGGCAACTACGGGTACCGGCCGCGGATCCAGGGGCAGTACCTCGAGGTGACGACGGCTGTCGGGCGCCAGTCGCTGGACCTGGCCGCGCTGTCCGGCGCCAGCTGGGAGCGCGGCCGGAGCGGGTCGGTGTCTGTGCGGTTGCAGGACGACCTCACGGCTGTGAGGGTGAGCATTCCGGTTCCGCCGCAGGTGCATCCGCATCTGAAGGACGCGCTGTACGCGGCGGCAACCCGGGGCGTGCTGGTGCCGCAGCGCGTTACGCGGTTGTTCAATCTGCCTGACATCCCCGGTGCGCCACGGACCGGTGCGAGCTGGGTGCCGGTGATTGTTGGTGTTCTGGCCGGTGCACTGGTGGTTGGCGTGGTCGCGGGGCTGTTGGCTTCGGCTTGACCGCTACGCTTGGCCACGTGAGCCTCGCCGTACGAGTGATTCCCTGTCTGGACGTCGACGCCGGGCGCGTGGTCAAAGGCGTCAACTTCGCCGACCTGCGCGACGCCGGCGACCCGGTCGAGATGGCGCAGGTGTACGACGCCGAGGGCGCGGACGAGCTGACCTTCCTGGACATCACCGCGTCGTCGGGCTCCCGCGAGACGACGTACGACGTGGTCGGCCGGACCGCGGAGCAGGTGTTCATTCCGCTGACGGTCGGCGGTGGCGTACGCGAGGCCGCCGACGTGGACCGGCTGCTCCGGGCCGGCGCGGACAAGGTCGGGATCAACACCGGCGCGATCGCCCGGCCGGAGGTGATCCGCGAGATCGCGCACCGGTTCGGCAACCAGGTGCTGGTGCTTTCGCTCGACGTCCGCCGGGCTGCTGACCAGCCGAGTGGGTTCGAGGTGACTACGCACGGTGGCCGGAAGTCGGCCGGGCTGGACGCGATCGAGTGGGCGCAGCGCGGGTGCGAGCTGGGCGCGGGCGAGATCCTGCTGAACTCGATGGACGCGGACGGTACCAAGCAGGGCTTCGACCTCGAGCTGATCAAGGCAGTACGGGCGGTGGTCGACGTACCGCTGATCGCCAGCGGGGGAGCGGGCGCGCCGGAGCACTTCCCGCCCGCCGTACACGCCGGCGCCGATGCCGTACTGGCCGCCAGCGTCTTTCACTTCGGCGATTTCCGCATCGCCGACGTGAAGAAGGCGCTCCGCGACGCCGGAATCGTGGTCCGATGACCACACCGGCCCACGCGCCCACAGACTCCAAGCCGGCACCAACCGAGCACCCCGAGCACCCCGAGCACCCCGAGCACCCCGAGCACCCCGAGCACCCCGAGCACTCCGAGCACTCCGAGCACTCCGAGCTGGCCCACCCGCCGAGCGAGCACACCGAGCACTCCGAGCCGGCGCACGGGCCGATCGAGGACTCCGAGTTGCGGGTCGCGGCGATCGAGCAGGAGTTGTCGGCGCTCTTCCGCCGTTCCCGCTCGGCGTCGCTCCGGCTGGCCCGGCGGGTGCACCCCGACATGGACGCCGCTGGGTACGCTCTGATCTCCCAAATCGAGCTCGGCACCGGGACGAACGGCGCCGGTACCCGCGCGTCCGACGTCGCGCAGGTCCTCGGCCTGGACAAGTCGACCGTCAGCCGCGGCATCACCCAGCTCGAGAACCTCGGCCTGATCGAACGCGTCGGCGACCCCGACGACGGCCGCGCCCGCCTGCTCCGCCTCACCAGCACCGGCGCCGAACGGTACGAGGCCATGCGCACCCAGCGCCAAACCGAGTTCCGCGCCATCCTGGACCGCTGGAACCCCACCGACCTCGCGGACCTGGCCCGCCTGCTGGCCCGCCTGAACACCGACCTCGGCTAGGGCCAGCCCCCCGCCGCCGGACCTCGTACACCTCACGGGGCCGTAACACCTGCCCGCCGGCGGACCTCACGGGGGCCCCGTGAACACCTGACCCGGTGTTCACGGCCCCGTTGACTGTCCGAGGTCGGGCAATCACCTGTCGCGCATATGGTTGCAGAAACCAACTATCGATGTATAGTTGGGTTATGCAACTAGCTCGGGAGGCCCCGGAGGTGGGGCGGGATGCGGCCGCGCAGGAGCTGCTCGAAGGGGTGAGTTCCCTGGTGCGGGCGGTGCGGTGTATCGAGCATCGGCAGCTGGCGGGGGTCGGCGGTTTGCGCCGGTCGGACGCGAGCGTGCTCAAGGTGCTGATGAAGGACGGTGAGCAGCGCGGCGGTGAGATCGCGGCGAAGCTCGGTGTCGACGCGTCCGTGGTGAGCCGGCAGGTGACCGCGCTGGAGGCCGACGGACTGGTGAGCCGTCGGCCCGATCCGGCCGACGCACGGGTCGGGCTGGTCAGCCTGTCACCCCGGGGCAAGGCCCAGCTGGAGGCCCTGTACTCGTCCTACACCCAGCAGCTCAGAGCCGCCCTGGCGGACCTCGACGACGACGCGATGGTCGCGGCCGCTGCCACCATGCAGCGGGTCGCGCACGCGATCGTCGAGGCGAACCAGGTCGTGAGGCGAAACCCCAAGACTGGAGAGTAATGACTGTCACCGAGACCCGGCGCCAACAGCCCAGCGCGCCGGAACTCACCCACCGCGAGATCCTCGAGATCCTGATCGGCCTGCTCGCCGCGCTGTTCACGGCGATGCTGAGTTCGACCATCGTCAGCAACGCCCTGCCGACGATCATCGCGGACCTGGAGGGTTCCCAGACGCAGTACACCTGGGTCCTCACCGCGAGCCTGCTGGCCACCACGGTGTCCACCCCGATCTGGGGCAAGCTCTCGGACCTGGTGAGCAAAAAACTGCTGGTCCAGCTGGCGATCACGGTCTTCGTGATCGGGTCCGCGCTGGCCGGCCTGGCCCACAACGTGACGTTCCTGATCGGTGCGCGAGTGCTGCAGGGGCTCGCGATGGGCGGTCTGATGGCGCTCGCGCAGGCGATCATCGGCGCCGCGATTCCGCCCCGGTCGCGGGGCCGGTACTCCGGGTACATGGGTGCCGTGATGGCCGTCGCGACGGTCAGCGGCCCGCTGATCGGTGGCGTCATCGTCGACACCCCATGGCTCGGCTGGCGCTGGTGCTTCTACGTCTGCGTACCGCTGGCCGTGGTCAGCTTGGTGATCCTGCAGAAGTACCTGCGGCTGCCCGTACTGAAGCGCAAGGTCCAGATCGACTACGTCGGCGCCGTCCTGATCAGCATCGCGGCCAGCCTGCCGCTGCTCTGGGTCACCTTCGCCGGCTCGGACTTCGCCTGGGTGTCCTGGCAGTCCGCACTGTTCGTCGGCGGCACGCTGCTCGTCGGTTTCATCGCCGTCCTGGTCGAGAACCGGGTGGCCGAGCCGCTGGTCCCGCTGAAGGTCGTACGCGAACGCACCACCGCACTGGCGATCGTGGCCAGCCTTGCGGTCGGTGTCGCGATGTTCGGCAGCGCGCTGTTCCTCGGGCAGTACTTCCAGATCGCCCGCGGCTACAGCCCGACCCAGGCCGGTCTGCTGACGATCCCGATGATGCTCGGTTCGTTCATCGGTTCGGCGGGGTCGGGGCAGCTGATCACTCGCTACGGCAAGTGGAAGCGGTACCTGGTCTCCGGTGGCGTACTGCTCCTTGTCGGTCTGCTGATCCTCGGCACGATCGACCACACCTCGCCGTACTGGTTCGTCGGGCTCGGAATGCTGTCGATGGGTCTCGGCATGGGTATGACGATGCAGAACTTGGTCCTCGCCGTACAGAACACCGTCGACGTGACTCAGATCGGCGCATCGTCCGCGACCGTCGCGTTCTTCCGCAGCCTCGGTGGTGCGGTCGGCGTCTCGGCGCTGGGAGCGGTGCTCGCGGTGCGGGTCAAGGACCTGATCGTGTCCGGCCTGCTGGCCGGCCCGAACGGCGCCGAGGCCGCCCGCAAGCTGCAGGAGGGCGGAGGCGGGACCAGTCTGCTCGACGTCAACCACCTGCCGCCGCAGCTGGCGGAGCTGGTACGGCACGCGTACGGCGACGCGACCGGACGGATCTTCTTGATCGCCGCCGCTTGTGCGCTGGTCAGCTTGATCGCGGTGATCTTCATCAAGGAGGTCCCGCTGCGCAAGACGGTCGCGAAGGTCGACCCGGTCGAGGAGCTCGTCGAGGACTAATCAGGTGGTTTCAGGCCGGTCAGTTCGCGGGTGCGGATGATCGGTGACCCGACCAGCCAGAGTACGGACAGCAGGCCGCCGGCCGCGGAGATCAGGAGGGTTTCCCGGACACCGATCCAGGTGCCGAGGAACCCTCCGGCGATCGCGCCGAGCGGCCTGATCCCGTAGTTGATGCTGCTGAACGCACCCGCGACCCGGCTGCGCATGTGGTCGTGCACCACGGCCGCCTGCAAGGAGTTCAGCGGTACGTCGAAACACATCACCGCGAACGCCCCGACGAACTCAGCCGCCGCCAGCGCACCCGCCTTGACCCAGGTCGGCCCATCGGCCAGCGCGGCGATCGCGATCGAGCTCGGGAACACGATGGCCCCGGCCGCGATCACCGGACCGGCACCGAAGCGACGGCTCAGTGGTGACGCGGCGACCGCACCGAGCAGTCCGCCGGAGGCGCCGACGCCGAAGGCCAGTCCGATCGTCCCCGCGGACAGTCCGAGGCTCCGGCTCGCGAACAGTACGAGTAGCGCCGTACTCATCAGGTTGAAGAAGTTCACGGTGGTCGCGCAGGCCAGGCTGCGGCTGAGGTACGGATGCTTGAGCACGTACTTCATGCCCGCGGCGGCACGGTGCAACAGCGGCTCGGCCGACTCCTCGGATTCCGCCGGAGTGACCTTGAGCCGGCTGAGCTGTACGGCCGAGAAGACGAAGGTCAGCGCGTCCGCGACGATCGCCACCGGCGCGGTCAGGACCTGGACGAGCAGGCCGCCGACCGCCGGACCGCCCATGTACGAGATCGATCGCGTTGCCGACAGCTTGCTGTTCGCCTCGAGGAACTGCTCACGATCGACGAGCCGGACGAAGAACGACGCGTACGCGGTGTTGAAGACGACATGCGCCGTACCGGCCAGGATCGCGATCGCGTACAGATGTCCAAGGGCGAGCGCGCCGAACCAGTACGCGATCGGAAGCGAGAGCAGCAGGACGGTACGCGTGAGGTCGGCCGCGATCATCAGTGGGCGTTTGTCGCGGCGGTGGTCGACCCAGGTACCGATGAACAGGGATGCGAGGTTCGGCAACCAGACCGCGGCGGTCAGGAAGCCGACCTGGCTGGGGGAGGCGTCGAGCAGGGTGACCGCGATCAGTGGCAGCCCGAGCTCGGTGATCCGGTCGCCGAACTCGGAGACCGTTTGCGCGGACCAGAAGGTACGGAAGGTGCGGTCGCGCCAAAGACCGGCGGAGGTCTTCACGGGCGCGCCTCAGTCCGTTGCTTCGGGCAAGGAGATGCGCAGGTACCGGACCGAGCGCGCGTCGTCCGGTGACTCGCCGGCGTCGCGGCGCTGGATGTACGGCGCGAACAGTTGCTCGATCGCGGCCTCGAGTGCCTCCGCCTCGGCCGGGGTGACGACCAGCTGCGTGTTGGCCGATCCGGCCAGCCGGCTCCACTCCGGCTTCAGGTTCGGCTCGGTCTCGACCAGCCATTGCTGGGCCGACTCGAGCGCCTGGTTCATCAGCTCGGCACGCAGCAGCCGCGCGGCCTCGGCGCCGTCCGGGGTGTCCGGCATCTCGAACCGGAACCCGCGCGCGACCGCGTGCCACCAGCGCTGCCGCCGGTCCGACCCGCTCGGCGGCGGCCCGTCCGCGACCAGTCCGAACCCGGCCAGATGCCGCAGATGCCAGCTCGTCACCGACGGCGAGGCGCCGACGTACTCGGACAGCTGAGTCGCCGTCGCCGGTCCGTTTTTCTGCAGGTAACTGAGCGCGGCCAACCGCACCGGATGCGCCAACGCCCGCATCGCCTGCGGATCGGTGACCTCGAAATCACCGTACGGATTCCTGAGAGACATGTTTCGAGAGTAATCTCTCAGATCTCCGAACAGCAAGCTCTGGGTACCGAATAGGCCGCTCGGTGCCCGGGGGCGTCCCCGTGGGTTTGGTCAAGCGGATGTTGGGGTGCCCCAAACCGGTTTGGGGCTGGTTGTGTACGTGGAGTGGGGCGGGTTGTACTCCCGGGATAGGCGGTTAGGCGCCCCAAACCGGTTTTGGGGGCGTCCGGTGCTTGTGACTGATCCGTGGGTGGGTTCGGCGTGGCTGAGCGGCCGCGCGGCCGGTTGGACACGGAGCGCTCAACCCGCTCCCGCCATCCCCGGCACACCGCCAGCCCGAGGGACGTCGCTAGGTGTGCGCTGCGCGGCATAGGTGCTGCGTGGGGTAAGCGGTGCGGGGATATCTGCTCGCGTTGTGGGTTCTCCACCCGCGTACCGGTGGAGGACCCACAACAGCAGTGGATATCCACCGGTGTGGGGGTGGAGGGTTCAGACGGTGCGGAGCCAGATGTTGGTGGTCAGGTCCGGGTGCATGCCGACGGCGGTGTAGAGGGCCAGTGCTGGTGTCGGGTTGTGGGTGTCGACGTGGAGGATGGTGCCGGCGCGGCCGGCGGTGGCGTCGGTGGCGAAGGCGGTGCGGAGGAGGAACTTGGCCAGGCCGCGGCCGCGGGCGGACGGTACGACGGCGAGGCGGCCGACATACCCGCAGTTGTCGGTGCTGACGAAGTTGTCGTTGCACTCGGTGACGCCGACCGGTTGCCCGTCGAGCTCGGCGATCGTCACCTGCGACCAGTCGAAGGTCGAGCGGCTCTCCCGCGACGCCACCCATTCTTCGTACTGTCGCGGCAGCGCGGTCGGTTGTTCCGCGAAGGCTTCCATCAGTACGGCGTGTGCTGCCCGGCGACTCGCTTCATCGAGAGCGCCGCGCCGTACGACGACCTCGTCCGGCGCGGCAGGTGCCGGCACCGCGCCCTCGAAGGTGATCCGCATCCGCTGCACCGCGGTGTCGACCGCATACCCCCGCCCAGCAACCACTTCCGCCAGCCGCTCGTCCTCCTGCACCACGCCAACCCGAACCACAACACCCCGCCCACGACCTGCCTTTTGTTCGGCTTGGTGGAGTAGCCAGTTGAGGATGAGAGGGGTGTCGCTCAGGATGTCGACGTTGATGAGGGACGCGTCGGAGTTGGCGACCGCAGTAGCCGATCCGGCGAACTCGCCCGCCGCGTCGAGGACGACCCAGCCGTCGGTGGCGAGGTTGATGGCGGGGTCGCGGAGGTAGTTCGCGACGTCCTCCGCGCTGTGCTTGGCGAAACCGAGCAGGGCGGTGGTGTACGCGGCGGACCGCTCCGCGACCAGCGCTGCATCCGTCAGCCGCATCGGTCGCGCGGTGTACCCGTCCGGCAGCTTCATCCGACCACCAGCGTCATCCGACGACCAACCTCATCCGACGGGCAGTTCGCGGCGCCAGACTTCCATGACCAGGACGGGCTGCATGCCGACGGAGGTGTAGACGCCGAGGGCCGGGGTGGGGTTGTTGGTGTCCACGTGGAGGATGGTGCCGGTACGCCCGGCCGCCGCGTCCAGGGCGAACTGGTCGCGGAGCAGGTACTTGGCGAGCCCCTTCCCGCGAGCCTTCTCCAGTACGGCGAGCCGACCGATGTACCCACAGTTCTCGTCCTCGACGAACTGATCCGTGACGGTCCGCATCGCAACGGGCTCGCCGTCTTGCTCCAGGATGGTCAGCTGGGACCAGTCGAACGCCGAGAAGTTCTCCTGCGCCGCCTGCCATTCCTCGAACGGTCGCGGCGTGAACCCGAACTGCCCGTCGAAGGCAGCATTCAGTACGGCATGCCCGACCCGCTGACTCGCCTCGTCCGGAGCGCCGCGCCGTACCGTGATCCCGGCCGGAACCTCCGGTGCCGCGACCGCGCCGGCATGGTCGATCCGCATCCGGTGGAAGACCGTCCCGCGCACGAACCCGTACCCCGCGAACCGATCCTGCCGCGGCGCGTCGGCCTGGTACACGACGACGTCCAACTGCACCGACGCCTGGCCGTACGTACGCCCGAGCTCGCCCGAACGCTCGACGAGCCGGTCCAGCAGCCAGCGCTCGACGGCCACATCATCGGTGAGTACGTCCAGCTCCAGCTGCCGGCGATCGCCCTTGCCGAACAGCCAGCCGAATCCAACCAGGCGGTCGCCCGCGTGTACGAGCCAGCCGTCCTGCGCCGGATCGAAGTCCGGGTCGGTCAAGGCGTCCGTGACGTCGTCGAGGGTCCAGTCGGCGATGCCGATCACGGAGATGTTGTACGCCGACGCGAGATCGAGGATCGCCTGCGCGTCCTCCTTGGTCGGCGGCCGGACGGTCAGGCCTTCAGGCAGTACGGCGGTCATCCACGCATCGTCCTGGACAACCGCCGCACGGGCCAACTGATTAACGCCCACCAGCCAACCGGCCAAGCCGCACGAGCCGGCCGATCAACAGGCCTTGTCCCACTCCGATTCACACGCGGGCGCGGCCTGCCGGAGCGTGGTGACGGCGGCCGGCGGCGCCTGGTCGGACCAGGACGCGAGGGTGATGCCGACGGCGTCCTCGACCGAGCGTGGGCTGTCCAGGTAGTTGTTGCTGATCATCGAGAACACCAGCTTGCGGCCGTCCTTCGTGCTGACGTAACCGGACAGCGACGTGACGCCGGTGAGCGAGCCGGTCTTGGCGTGCAGGTTGTTCACGGCCGGTGTGTTCAGCATCCGGCTGCGCAGCGAGCCGCCGACCATGCGGTTCGGGTTGCCGGCGATCGGCAGCGCGTCGTACCACTGCTTCCACCAGGACTCCTTCTGCGCTCCGATCAGGATGTCCGTGATCGAGTCAGCGGTGACATTCACCTTGCGGGACAGGCCGGAGCCGTCGGAGAGGCGGATGCGGTCGGTGTCGACGCCGAGGCTCTTCGCGTAGTTCGTCACCACGTCCAGCCCCGCCGGCCAGCTGCCGTCGGCTTCGGCGACCGCGCCCATCGTCTTGACCAGGGTCTCGGCGTGCATGTTGTTCGACAGTTTCAGGAACGGTGTCATCAGTTCGCCGACGGTCATCGACTCGTCCCGGGCCAGCCGGGTCGCGCCGGCCGGGGTGCCCGCGTTCCGGATTCGGCCGCTGACCGAGATGCCCTGCGCGGCCAGCGCGCGGCGGAACACATCGGCGGCGTACAGCTCGGGCTCCCAGACCGTCACCCATTCCTGGTCGACCGATGCGCCGAGCGGCAGCGAGCCGCTCACCCGGACGACGTTCGTGCCGTGATCGCGCTCGACGCTCAGGGTGTTGGACGATCCGGCCGCGCCGGTGGTCGCGGTGTTGACGAGCTTCAGCGCGCCGGTCGCCGGGACCAGGTTGAGCTTGAGCGGTGCGCCGGCGGCGGCTCCGGGGCGGCTTTCGACGATTGCCGTACCGGAGTCGTAGTCGGTGTTCGGCGCGAGCGTCAGCGCGGAGATCTGCGCGCTGTAGTAGTACGTCTCGTCGTCCCAGGACCAGGTGTCGCCGAGGCGTACGTGGTCGAAGTACGTATCGTCCGCGATCAGGTTGCCGTCGACGCGGCGTACGCCCGCGGCCTTGAGCTGCCTGGCCAGGCCGATGTAGTCCGATTCGAGAGCGGTCGGGTCGCCGTACCCCTTCAGGTAGAGGTCACCGCGCAGCTTCCCACCGCGGACGGGTGCGGTGGCGAGTACGTCGGTGTGGAACCGGTACGACGGGCCGAGCGTGTGCATCGCGGCTGTCGACGTGAAGAGCTTGGTGTTCGACGCGGGCAGCAGGCGTTCGCCGCCGTTCCGGTCGTACAGGGTCTCGCCGGTGGTCGCGTCCCGGACCACGAGGGCGACCTGCGAGCCGTCGTACCGGCGGTCGTTCAGCAACCCGTCCAGGCGTTGCTGCAAAGCGGTCTGTGCGGCGGCGGTCTGCTTGACGGCGGTCTGCTTAACGGCGGTCGGGGCGGCGACCGACTGACCGACCACGCCACCGGCCACGGCCGCGACCGCGGTCACGGCGGCGATCATCCCGCGCCCCGACACTCTCGGTAAATGACTCACGAGACACTCCCTCAATCCAGGCGGAAAACAACTAGCGGGAGTCTCCACCTCCAGGCGCCGCCGGTCCAGGGATTGGCGCGATCGAACTCTCGCGTTTCAGGTGAATCGATGGAAAAGTTGGTCGAACAGGTACCGCCCCGACCTGAGGAGTCCTAGTGATCCGACGCCTGCTAGCGGCCATTACGGCCGTACTCAGCCTCGCAACCGTCCTGTCCGTACCGGCACACGCCGCGGCCGCCGGAGCGGTCTTCCCGAGCGAGATCATCGGCGAGGACTTCCCCGATCCGGATGTCTTCCAGCAGAACGGCACCTGGTACGCGTACTCGACCAACAACGGCCGCGGCACCGTACCGGTCGCGACTGCCCCGAGTGCCAACGGCCCGTGGACGATCCGCGGTGACGCGATGCCGGGCGGTCCGTCCGCGGCGTGGGCGCAGCCGGGCCGCACCTGGGCGCCGGACGTCTACCCGAACTCCGACGGCACGTACACGCTCACTTACACCGCCTGGCACAAGGCGTCCGGCCGGCAGTGCATCGGCGTCGCGACCGCAACCTCGCCGCTCGGTCCGTTCCAGCCGGTCGGTACGGCGCCACTGATCTGCCCGCTCGATCAGGGCGGCGCGATCGACCCGAACACGTTCGTCGCGAACGACGGCACCCGGTACCTGGTCTGGAAGAACGACGGCAACGCGGTCAGCAAACCGTCCACGCTGTGGCTCACCCAGACCACGAACAACGGCAAGACGCTGGTCGGCGGCAACACCGCGATGCTCACGTCGAGCGGCATCATCGAGGCGCCGGATCTGGTCCAGCGGGGGAGTCGGTACGTGCTGTTCTTCTCCGGTGGCGGGTACAACGACTGCAACTACCTCACGTCGTACGCCACCTCTAAGAGCCTGACCGGGCCCTGGACGACCGCATACCGGCCGTTGATGACAACCGCGACCTTTGACAACCACGTCTGCGGACCTGGTGGCGCGGACTTCGTTGGTGACAAGGTGTTTGTGCACGGCTGGGTCAACGGTTCGCGGCACTTGTACGTCGCGGATGTCGGCTGGGCCAACGATTATCCGGTCGTCCGTGGCAGCCGGGTCCGCACCGAAGCTGAGCGCGGGACGCTCAACCACTGCGTCGTACGCGCCAACGCCGCCGGTGCTTCGGACGGCAAGGTGGTCGCGTACATCGACTACGCCGACTCCTGGGTGCAAAGCTCGGTGTACGCACCGGTCGCGGGCGGTTACACGCTGCACGTCGGGTACGCCAACGGGTCGGCGTCGACCGCCAGCCACGGTCTAGTTGTCAACGGCAACAACGCCGGCTCGGTCAGCTACCCGGTCACCGGCTGGGACAACTGGCATGAGAGTTCCGTACCGGTCACGCTCAACGCCGGCTGGAACACGATCCGGCTGACAAAGGGCACCTTGTACGCGGAGGTCGACTACCTCGAACTGCAGTAGCCCGGAATAGCCGGGGAACTGTCCGCACGACCCCGTACTCTCGTACTGCACCAG
This sequence comes from Kribbella hippodromi, assembly GCF_039531045.1. Classification (NCBI taxonomy): domain Bacteria; kingdom Bacillati; phylum Actinomycetota; class Actinomycetes; order Propionibacteriales; family Kribbellaceae; genus Kribbella; species Kribbella hippodromi. The sequence continues at coordinate 350,535 of NZ_BAAAPH010000002.1, forward strand.
CAGGACGGACGGGGAGCACGAAACAGGCAATGGCGAAACCACCAGAACAGATATCCGGCGACCGGCGGCGACGACCGGTGTGGCTGGACCTGCGCCGTACCGGTCGCGGCCTGCAGGCGATGCTGTACGGCGGTCTCGCGTCGCTGATCTCGCTCGTGGTGACGTTCTGGCTGCTCCCGCAGGTCAGCAGTGACGGCCGGCTGCCGATCTTCCGGCTGGTCGTCCTGCTCGCGGTGTTCTCGGTGCTGATGCGCTGGGTGCTGGCCGGCGTCGCGGTGCTGATCGGTTCGGTCGGCGTACTGGTCGGCGGGCTGCTCTCCCAGTTCGCGGTCGTCTACCTGGGCATCACCGTCGATCCGGGCGTCCGGCTGCACGGCGGGGTCGAGACGCCCTTGCTGGTCTCGATCGTGATGTCGTCGGTCAGCGCCTTCGTCGGCTGGATCGCGTACGCGGGCAGTGACGATGCGTACGTGGCCGAGGTGATGCGCGTGGTGCACCGCCGGGCCCGCCGGATCCAGGCGGCGCCGAAGACCGGGATGCTGATCATCCAGATCGACGGCCTGTCCGCTCCGCTGCTGAACTGGATGGTCCTGGCCGGCAACCTGCCCAATCTCGGCGGCTGGATCCGTGACGGCAAGCACTCGATGCTGTCCTGGCACACCGGCGTGCCGGCCACGACCCCGGCCAGCCAGGCAGGCATCCTGCACGGCGGCTCGAAGCACATTCCGGCCTTCCGGTGGTACGAGAAATCGACCGGCCGGGTGATGGTGACGAACCGGGGCCGCGACGCCGCGGAGATCGAGGCGCGGATGTCGACCGGCCGCGGTCTGCTCGCGGACGGCGGCGTCAGCATCAGCAACAACTGGTCCGGCGACGCCGACAAGTGCGAGCTGGTCTTCAGCCGGGCGTCCCTGCCGAACAGTCGCAGCCGTGGGTACGTCCGGTTCTTCTCCAGCCCGCAAGGTGCCGCGCGCGGGCTGGTGCTGTGCGTCGCGGAGATGATCAAGGAACTGCACCAGGCCCGTCGGCAGCGCGTCCGGCACCTGGTACCGCGGGTGAAGCGCGGCGGCGCGTACATCTTCCTGCGCGCGATCACCAACGTCCTGCTCCGCGACCTGAACGTCTCGCTGATCACCGACGAGCTGGTGAAGGGCACGCCGGTGATCTACTGCGACTTCGTGGACTACGACGAGGTCGCGCACCATGCCGGGCCGACCCGCGCCGAGTCACTGCAGACGCTCGAGGGGCTGGATCGCGTCCTCGGCGCGTTGCAGCGGATCATCGACATCCTCCCGCACTCGTACGAGATCGTCGTGCTGTCCGACCACGGCCAGAGCCAGGGATCGACGTTCCTGCAGCGGTACGGGCGGACGCTCGCCGAGGTGGTCGACGACCTGGTCGACACCACCAAGGAGCCGGTACAGGCGGTCGGCAAGTCGGAGGGCTGGGGACCGGTGAACGCGTTCCTGACCGAGCTGAGCATGCGCCGCAGCGTGGCCGGCTCGGTCACCCGGAAGGCGCTGCACGGCAAGGCGCGCGACGGCGAGGTCGAGCTCGGACCGAAGGACTGCGAGCCGACGGTCGCGCCCGACGAGCAAATGGTCGTCACCTCGTCCGGCAACCTGGCGCTGATCTACCTCGCGACGACGCCCGGCCGGGTGCCGCTGGAAGAGATCGAGTCGATGCACCCGAAGCTCATCCCGGGCCTGGCGACCCATCCCGGGATCGGTTTCGTCGTGGTCGACTCGCTGGCCGAAGGACCCGTGGCAATTGGGCGGGCCGGCGTACACGTCTTGCGGACCGGCCGGGTGGAAGGTGAGGACCCGCTCACGCCGTACGGCGAGCATGCGACCGCATCGATGCTCCGGCAGGCGCAGATGCCGCACAACGGGGACCTGGTCGTGGTCAGCCGGCTGGACGAGTACACGCATGAGGTGGCGGCGTTCGAGGAGCTGGTCGGGTGCCACGGCGGCATCGGCGGCTGGCAGACCGATGCGGTCCTGGTGCACCCGAGCCGTTGGGTGCTGAACGAGGCTCCCGTAGGCTCCGACGCGGTCCACCAAGTGCTGATCGGCTGGCTGGAGAAGCTCGGCCACCGCAAGGGCCTGCAGGATCCGGTCGAGAAAGTGGAGGTCTGACGCGTGCGAGTCACCTGGTGGGGGCACGCCACCTCCACAATCGAGGCGGACGGTACGCGGCTCCTCACCGACCCGGTGCTGACCTCGCGGATCGCGCACCTGCGCCGGCGCCGCGGCCCGGCGCCCCGGCCGGAGGCGGGTGACTGCGACGCGGTGCTGGTTTCGCATTTGCATGCCGATCATCTGCACTTGTCCTCGCTGCCGTTCATCTCGCCGGAGGCCGCGCTGGTCGTGCCGCGTGGCGCCGCGAAGCTGATCCACGCCGACAGTGGATCGCAGTACTCGGACCGCTGCATCGAAGTTGCTCCGGGCAACCAGCTTCGGATCGGCTCGCTGGACATCACCGTCGTCACGGCGCACCACGACGGGCGGCGGCTGCCGTGGTCGGCGTACGAAGGTCCGGCGGTGGGGTATCGGGTCGACGGTGCGCCGAGCGTGTGGTTCGCCGGAGACACGGATCTGTACGACGGGCTGGCCGCGGAGGCCGGTGCGGTCGACCTCGCGCTCGTGCCAGTGGGTGGCTGGGGGCCGTCGCTCGGTCCCGGTCATCTGGATCCCGTGCGCGCGGCGGAAGCCGTACGCCGGGTGGGCGCGTCGACCGCGGTGCCGGTGCACTTCGGGACGTTCTGGCCGATCGGTTGCGACTGGCTCAAACCGGAGTTGTTCCTGCCACCGGGGGACAGGTTCCGGACCGCGATGGCCGAGGTGGACCCGGCGGTGAAGGTGGAACTTTTGACACCCGGCGAGTCGATCGAGGTGGCTGCGTGAGCGGCGACGCAAAATTCGATCTGTGGTACTTGTTCGCGTTGGCCGGGGCGGTGTTGATCGGGGCCGTGCTTCCGGTGCTGCCGACCGGCGCGGCCGTTTCCGCGGGGGCGGTGCTCGCATCGCACAGCAATCCGATCGGGCTGGTCGGCGTGCTGATCGCGGGCGCGGCCGGGGCGTACGTCGGTGATCTGATCGTGTACGCCGGATGCCGTTTCGGCGGGGAGCGACTGGCCCAGCGGATCGGGTGGTTGCGTGACAACGCCTCGCTTGACGCGCTCCGGGTCCGACTGGCCGAACATGAAATCACCGTGCTGCTGACCTCCCGGTTGATCCCCGGTGGCCGGGTGCCGGTCTTGCTGGCCGCCGGCCTGGCCGGGTACCGGTGGGAGCGGTTCGCGCTGGTCGACCTCGCCGCGTCGTCGTTGTGGGCGGGTGTCTACATGGCGATCGGTCTACTCGGCTACGCGCTGTTCGACGAGCCGTGGCAGGGCGTGGTGGCGGCGATCGTGCTGGTCATCCTGACCACCGCGGTCAGCTCGCTGATCCAGCGCGCCCGCCGCAAGCGATCCGAGGCGCGGGCAGCCGCGGAGTCACACGCCGAGTAAGCCGCGGAGTCACACGCCGAATGGTGCGTTGCGGAGGAGCTCGACTGCCTCTGCCTCGCCTTCCAGTTGTACGTCGGCGACCTGCTGCCGGCCGAAGCAGAACAGCACCAGCTCAGCCGGTTCGCCGACCACGGTGACGGAGCCGTTCTCATTCGGCCGCTTCGCGACGGCCGCGGTGCCGTCCGGGCGCGCGACGACCAGGCCGGTCGGTGACTTGCGGGTCATCGTCTTCGCGGCCAGCCGGATCGCTTTCCACAGGCCGTCCTGCTGCTCATCGGGCAGGGTCCGGACGTCGTACGTGGGCTGGGCGCGCCGTACGTCCTCGTGGTGAACGAAGTACTCGGTCGTGTTCAGTTGGTGACCGAGCTTCGGCAGCGCGTAGATCGAGACCGGCGGGGGACCGTTGCGCACTTTGTCCACCACCTCGGCGTAGCTGAACCGTTCCTTGATCCGCTTCATCCGCCGCTCGGTGGTGTCCGCGAGCGCCGGAATCATGATCCCCGGCCCGGCGACTGGGTCGGCCTCGCGTACGTACAGATGAACCGCCAGGTCGTAGGCGTCCCAGCCATCACAGAGCGTCGGCGCCGCGGGCCCGACCTCGTCAAACAAGTCACACAGTGCGAGTCGCTCTACCCGGCTGTAGTCGGTCACATTCTCGATCGTAGTTGTCGGAGGGGAATGGCAGAATGTCAATCGTTGTCATGCCTGTGTCCCACGTATGCACCTGACCTGCCTGGAGTGTGTCTTGCCTGTCCCGAAAGTCCCCGACAAGGGCAGCGTCACCCGGCGGGGGTTCGGGGTGCTGCGGGTCGCGATCTGGGAGGAGCCGGGCATCTTCGCGCTGGCCGCGCTCGCCAGCATGCTGTACGGCGCGATGACGGTGGCCGGCGGCTGGGCGCTCGGCTGGTCCACCGACCACCTGATCCGGCCCGCGTTCGAGCGCGGCGAGACCACCACCGGCGCGCTGATCGGGCTGATCTCGCTCTTCATGGGGATCGCGATCCTGAACGCGATCGGCGTGGTCGGGCGGCGGCTCGGTGCCGGCATCATGCAGTTCCGGTTGCAGGCGACGTACCGGCAGCGGGTCACCCGGCAGTACCTGAAACTCCCGCTCGAGTGGCACCACCAGCACTCGACCGGGATGCTGCTGTCGAATGCGAACGCCGACGTCGAGTCGACCTGGTTCGTGATCGCGCCGCTGCCGATGGCGATCGGCGTGGTCGCGATGCTGGTGTTCGCGACGATCGCGATGTTCGCGGCCGACGTCTGGCTGGCGCTGGTCGGCTGCCTGGTGTTCCCGCTGGTCTTCATCGTGAACGTGATCTTCCAGCGCTACCTGCAGCCGCTCGCGACCCGGGCGCAGCAGCTGCGGGCGGACGTGTCCGAGGTGGCGCACGAGTCGTTCGACGGCGCGCTGGTGGTGAAGACACTCGGCCGGGAGGCCGCCGAGACAGAGCGGTTCCGCGCGCCGACGTACGCGCTCCGGGACGCGAACATCGCGGTGAACAAGGCCCGCGGCCTGTTCGACCCGGTGATCGACGGCCTGCCGCGACTCGGGGTGCTGGCGGTGCTGCTGGTCGGCGTCGGCCGGGTCCGGTCCGGCGGCGCGGACGCGGGCGACGTGGTCCAGGTGGCGTTCCTGTTCACGCTGATCGGCTTCCCGATCCGGGCCCTCGGCTGGGTGCTCGGTGAACTGCCCCGATCCGTCGTCGGCTGGGACCGGGTGCAGCGGGTGCTGACCGCGAAGGGCGGGATGGAGTACGGCGAGGCGCGGCTGACCTCGGCGAAGGCGGCCCGGCTGCAGGTCGCGGGCGTCCGCTTCGGGTACTTGCCCGACCGCGACGTACTGGCCGGCGTCGACTTCGCGATCGAGCCCGGCCGGACGGTCGCGGTGGTCGGTCCGACCGGCGCGGGCAAGTCCACGCTGACCACGATGCTGACCCGGCTGGTCGACCCGGAGCAGGGCGCGGTGAAGATCGACGGCATCGACCTGCGGGAGCTGGCCCGCGACGAGCTGGCCGGTTCGGTCGCGCTGGTGGCGCAGACCGCGTTCCTGTTCGACGACACGATCCGCGGCAACATCACGCTCGGCGGTTCGTACACCGACGACGAGGTCTGGGCCGCGTTGCGGATCGCGCAGGGCGAGTCGTTCGTGCGGGCGCTGCCGGAGGGCCTGGACACGAAGGTCGGTGAGCGGGGTACGACGCTGTCCGGCGGGCAACGACAGCGGATCGCGCTCGCGCGGGCGCTGGTGCGCAAGCCGCGGCTGCTGATCCTGGACGACGCGACCAGTGCGGTCGATCCGCAGGTCGAGGCGCGGATCCTGGCCGGGCTGCGGACCGCCGTTCAGGACGATTCCGGTGCCGCGACGACAGTGCTGGTGATCGCGTACCGGAAGGCGACGATCTCGCTCGCGGACGAGGTGCTGTTCCTCGACGAAGGGCGGATTCAGGCGCACGGTACGCACGCCGAGCTGCAGGCGGCCACGCCCGCGTACCGGGATCTGGTCGACGCGTACGAGCAGGACGCCGAGCGGCGTGAAGAAGAAGCGGCTGAAGAGCGGGATCTGGACGCGGAAGGGGCGACGGCGTGAGCGCCGCGGAGGCAAGCCGGCTGGACCACGGTGACAACGCGGGTGGTCTGCAGACGCTCAAGGACGGGCTGAAGGTCTCGCCGGAGCTCGCGCGCGGGTGGTGGCTGACCGGCATCCTCGCGCTGACCATGACCGCCGGGCGGATCGTCGTCCCGATCGCGGTGCAGCAGACGATCGACAAGGGCCTGTCCGGGCCGGGCGGTCCGAACATGTCGTACGTCGCCTGGATGTGCCTGGTCTGCGCGGTCGGCGTGATCCTGACGGCCGGAGCGTCGTACCTGACCACTGTGCGGCTGGCGATCAACTCCGAGTACGGGCTGGCGACGATGCGGATCAAGGCGTTCCGCCACGTCCACGACCTGCCGGTGCTGACGCAGAGCACCGAGCGGCGTGGCGCACTGGTCAGCCGGGTCACGTCCGATGTGGACACGGTGTCGCAGTTCCTTCAGTTCGGTGGGTTCATCTTCCTGGTCAGTCTTGGGCAGATGCTGCTCGCGACGATCGTGATGTTCTTCTACTCGTGGCAGCTCGCCCTGGTCGTACTGATCTGCTTCTTGCCGCTGTTCGGCAGTTTGAAGTACCTGCAGCGGGCGATGTCGGCGGCGTACGGGACCGTCCGGGCGAAGGTCGGCGAGATGCTGTCCGCGATCGCGGAGCCGGTGGTCGGGGCGCAGGTGGTCCGCTCGTACGCGATCGAGCAGCGTACGCAGGACCGGATCGACGGGTCGATCGAGGCGTACCGGAAGACGTCGACGAAGGCGCAGGCGCTGACCGGCGTGACGTTCTCGATCGGTGGCCTGGCGGCCGGTCTCGCGAACGCGGGCGTGCTGACCGTCGGCGTGTTGCTCGGTGTGGACAAGCAGGCGACGCTCGGTGAGCTGCTCGCGTTCATGTTCCTGGTCGCACTGTTCTCGGACCCGGTGCAGATCGCGACACAGGTGCTGACGGATGCGCAGAGCGCGTTTGCCGGTTGGCGGCGCGTACTCGGCGTGATCGCGACTCCGGCGGACGTGGTGGACCCGGGCGAGACGGGTGTGAAGCAGGCTCGGGGGCCGATCACGGTCGAGTTCGCGGACGTGGATTTCGCTTATCCGGAAGGGGATCTGGTCCTGCGGGACGTCGACGTACGGATCGAACCGCACCGGCGGGTCGCGGTCGTCGGCGAGACCGGGTCGGGGAAGACGACCTTCGCGAAGTTGTTGACGCGGTTGATGGACCCGACGTCCGGCGCGGTCCGGCTGGACGGAGTGGACGCCCGGGAGATCTCGTTCGGCTCGCTGCGCGAGCGGGTCGTGATGGTGCCGCAGGACGGGTACTTGTTCGACGCGTCGCTGGCCGAGAACGTACGCTTCGGCCGGCCCGAGGTGACGGACGCGGAGCTGGTCACGGCCTTCGACTCGCTCGGTCTGACCGACTGGCTGGAGTCATTGCCTGACGGGTTGAACTCGCCGGTCGGCCAGCGGGGCGAGTCGTTGTCGGCGGGGGAGCGGCAGCTGGTCGCACTCGTCCGCGCGAACATCGCGGACCCGGATCTGCTGGTCCTGGACGAGGCGACTTCGGCGGTCGACCCCGGTACCGAAGTACGCGTCAACGCGGCGCTTGAACGGTTGATGGCCGGGCGTACGTCGGTGACGATCGCGCACCGCCTTTCGACCGCGGAGGCGGCTGACGAGGTGCTGGTCTTCGACGACGGCGAGGTGGTCGAGCGCGGCCCGCACGCCGAGCTGGTCGGTGCCGGCGGCGTCTACACCCGCCTGCACGACAGCTGGATCGCCCAACGCTCCGCCCTCTGACCACCGCACCGCCCTGACCACGGCACCGCCCTGACCACGCGCTGCGCTCTGACTGTGCCAGCGGGTTGGTCATGAAAGTGGGGAGGCCTGCACCCCGGTAGCGGGTTGCAGGCCTCCCCAGTTCGCCCCAGCTCCGGGGTGTTACGGGGTCGGGGCGGCGCCGTTCTCGTGACCGGCACCCGGCTGGGGTACCAGCAGGAACTCGACACCGCCCTTGTCGTCGACCGCGGCGTCCAGGATCTTGTCATCCAGGGCGTTCGCGGCGTTGTGCTCGAGGAACACCCGCGCGCCGGCCTCCTCGACCACCTGGTCACCCGGTTGCGGTGCCTCGGTCGTGGTCACCGCGAGCGCCGGATCCGCCGGATTCTCCTGCGAGATCCGTACCCCGGCCCCCTCCGGCGCACCCTCGACCCCGGTGATGCTCTTGATCACCAGCGTCGCGTTCTCAGTCAGGGTCAACACAGCCCACTCCATCCGTCGGTTATCACTAGCCCCCGCCCCGTGCCCCCCTCCCCAAACCCCAAACCCCACCCATCCCCGCCACTTCCCAGTGGTCCCGGAAACTGGGGGATGGATGGTGTGGGATGGGGGGATGGTGATTGGGATGAGTGTGGTGGGTGTGGGGGAGTTGGGTGAGGTTGTCGAGGTGTTGCGGGGGTGGCAGGCCGAGGGGTTGCCGTTGCAGTTGCATCCGGGGGATTTGGGGTGGTTCTGGCGGTTCGGGGGTGAGCGGACGGCGGCGGCGACGCGGGTTTGGCGGCGGGGCGGGGAGATTGTCGCGGTCGGGATGCTGGACGAGCCGGACTGGGTACGGATGGCGATCGCGCCGGATGCGCAGCGTGATGAAGAGCTCGCGGAGCGGATTGCCGCTGATGTGGCGGATCCGGCGAAGGGCGTACTGATCGAGGGGAAGGTTTTCGTCGAGACGCCGATGGGGGCGCTGGTTCAGGAGCTGCTCTTCAAGGAGGGGTGGAACGCCGATCAGCCGTGGATTCCGCTCCGTCGGGACCTGACCGATCCGGTGCCGGACCCGGGCGTACGCGTGGATGTGATCGGGGCGGAGGAAGCGCACGAGCGGGCCGGCGTGCAGCGGGCGTCGTTCGACGGGTCGACGTTCACGAACGATCGCTGGTTCGCGATGGCGGACGGTTTGCCGTACGAGGACGCGCGGTGTCTCGTGGTGCGGAACGAGCTCGGAGAGTCGGTTGCGGCCGCAACGGTGTGGTCGGCGGGCGCGGGGCGGCCGGGGTACATCGAGCCGATGGGGGTGCACCGGATGCACCGCGGGCGCGGGTACGGGACCGCGATGGTGCGGGCGTGCGCAGTGGCGCTGCGGGAGCTGGGCGCGTCGAGTGTGTACACGTGTACGCCGGCGTTCAACGACGGCGCGATCGCCACGTACGAGGCCGGCGGGATGACGCAACTACCGGAAATCCGCGCCCAGTACCGCAGCGCCTGAACCGACGTGCACGAGCCGGCGCGCCTGAACCGGCGCGCCGGAACCGTCCGGCCTCGCGACGCGTGCGCCGGGCCGGCTAGCTCGCCGCCTCGTCGGCGGCCCGGAGGACGCGCAGGATGTTGCCGTTGGCAAGTTTTCCGAGGTCGGTCCGGCTCCAGCCGCGGTCGGCCAGGGCCTGGAACAGCACCGGGTACGACGCCACGTCCGGCAGCTCGACCGGGAACTCCGGGCAGCCGTCGTAATCCCCGCCGATCCCGACGTGATCGATCCCGGCCACCTCGCGGACGTGTTCGACGTGTTCGACCACGTCCGCGAGCGTCGCCTCCGGCCGCGGCCGCCCGACCAGCGCTTCCACCTCGGCCCGATTCTCCGGACCGTGCAGCAGCAGCCCGGCCTCCTTAGCCTTGGCCACCGCCTCGTCCACCCACTCGGCGTACGCGACCGAAACGAACGCCGGTACGAACGTGACCATGCATACGCCGTCGTTCCGAGCGAGCGTCTCAAGCACGTCATCCGGCGCATTCCGCGGTACGTCACACACCGCTCGCGCCGACGAATGACTGAAGATCACCGGCGTACTGGTGACGCGCAGCGCGTGCCGCATCGTGTCCGCGGAGACGTGCGAAAGATCGACCAGCATGCCGATCCGATTCATCTCCCGGACCACGTCCTCACCGAACGAGTTCAGCCCGCCGAGCACCGGCTCATCGGTCGCCGAGTCCGCCCAGGACACGTTGTGGTTGTGCGTCAGCGTCATGTACCGGACGCCGAGCGCGCGCATCACCCGCAGTACGCCGAGGGACTCGCCGATCGAATGGCCGCCCTCCATACCCATCAGCGACGCGACGCGGCCGGCCTTCATCGCGGCCTCCACCTGGTCGGCTGTGGAGGCCAGCTCCAGATCCGCGGGGAACCGCTCGACCAGCCGCCGGACGAAGTCGAGCTGCTCGAACGTACGGCGGACGGCGTGCTCGTCCTGCGGCACCCACAACGACCAGAACTGGCCGCCGACCTGCCCGGCCCGCAGCCGCGGCAGGTCGGTGTTCAGCGTCGGCACCGGCCCGGCCAGATCATGCGCGTCCAGGTCGTACTGGCAGAGCTCGTAGAACGCGATCGGCAGGTCGTTGTGCCCGTCGATCACCGGATACTCCCGCAAGACTTCCTCGCTCCGCGTCATCCGGTCATCTTCGCAGTTCGAGACCGCGTTCGAGACAGTGGTCGGGACCGTGGTCGGACCGCTGCCCCGGATCGGCGACAATGGGTGGGTGACTATCGACGAGCTGACGTTCGATGCGGCCGGGCTGATCCCGGCCGTGGTGCAGCAGTACGACACCCGCGAGGTCCTGATGATGGCTTGGATGGACGCCGAGGCGGTGCGCCGGACGGCGGCGACCGGGCGGGGCACGTTCTGGTCGCGGAGCCGGCAGCAGTACTGGGTCAAGGGTGAGACCAGCGGCCATCGTCAGCACGTCAAGCAGATCCTCGTCGACTGCGACGCCGACACCCTGCTGCTGCTCGTCGACCAGGAAGGCCCGGCCTGTCACACGGGTACCCGCAGCTGCTTCGAGCACGGCGAGTTCGAGGTGAAGGCGTGAACACACCGGACCTCGAGACCTTCCGCGAGTACGCCAAGGACCGGCGGGTCATCCCGGTCACCCGGCGCGTGCTGGGCGACGCCGAGACCCCGATCGGCGTGTACGGGAAGCTGGCCGCCGAGCGTGCAGGCACGTTCTTGCTGGAGTCGGCGGAGAACGGTGGCGTCTGGTCGCGGTACTCGTTCATCGGCGTACGCTCCGCCGCGACGCTGACCGAGCGGAACGGCGAGGCGATCTGGACCGGCAACCCACCGGTCGGCCTGCCGCAGAGCGGTGACCCACTGCAGGTGCTCCGCGAGACGCTGGAGATCCTGCACACCCCCCGGCTGCCGGACCTGCCCCCGCTGACCGGCGGCATGGTCGGCTTCCTCGGGTACGACGCCGTGCGCCGGATCGAACGGTTGCCGGACACAACCACCGACGATCTGGGCCTGCCCGAGCTGACGTTCCTGTTCGCCACCGACCTGGCCGCGCTCGACCACGAGACCGGCGAGATCTGGCTGATCGCGAACGCGGTGAACTGGGACGACTCCGACGAACGCGTCGACGAGGCGTACGCGGATGCCGTCCGCCGCCTGGACGCGATGGAGCGCGACCTGGCCCAGCCGACGCCGTCTTACGTGGTTCGGGCCGACCGCTTGGCCGAGCCGGACCCACATCGGCAGCGCTCCAGCGCCGAGTACCGGGAGGCGGTCGAGCACGCCAAGGAGGAGATCCGGGCGGGCGAGGCGTTCCAAATCGTCGTTTCGCAGCGGTTCGAGCTGCAGACGACCGCGTCGGCGCTCGACATCTACCGGGTGCTCCGCCGGTCGAACCCCAGCCCGTACATGTATCTGGTCCGCCTGGACGGGTTCGACATCGTCGGTTCCAGCCCGGAGGCGCTGGTCAAGGTCACCGAGAACAAGGTGATCCTGCACCCGATCGCCGGCACCCGCCGCCGCGGCGCGACACCTGAGGAGGACCACGCGCTCGAGGTGGAGCTGCGCGCGGACGTGAAGGAGCGGGCCGAGCACCTGATGCTGGTCGACCTCGGCCGCAACGACGTCGGCAAGGTCTGCGCGCCCGGCACCGTCGAGGTGATCGACTTCATGGACGTCCGCCGCTACAGCCACGTGATGCACCTGGAGTCGACGGTCACCGGTCAGCTGGCGGCCGGCCGGACCGCGTTCGACGCGCTCACCGCCGCGTTCCCGGCCGGAACGTTGTCCGGGGCACCGAAACCGCGGGCGATGGAGATCATCGACAAGCTCGAGATCACCCGGCGCGGCGTGTACGGCGGCGTGGTCGGCTACCTGGACTTCGCCGGTGACGCCGACACCGCGATCGCGATCCGGACCGCGGTGCTGCGCGGCGGCACGGCGTACGTGCAGGCCGGGGCCGGGATCGTCGCGGACTCGGATCCGGCTGCGGAGGACGCCGAGTGCCGGACCAAGGCGGCCGCCGTACTGAACGCGATCGCGGTCGCGGGAACCTTCAGCGACATATGAGGGACGTATGAAACCCCAACGGATAGTGGACCTGCTCGCCCTGGTGGCGCTGGTGCTGCTCGGCCTGTCCGGGTATCTCACGTGGGTCTCGGCGGACCCGGGCAACGGCCGCCCGGCGATCACCTTCAACGGCTACACGATCACCAAGGCGCCGGTCACGTTCGCGCTCGCCGGGGTGGTCGCGATCGTGGTGACCAAACTCGCCGGTACGGCGTTGCGCCGCGTACTGGGCGGTCTGGTCGCACTTCTCGGCGCCGGTGCGGTCGTGGTGGCGCTGACGGTACGCCCCGGTGGTCCCGAGCTCAGCCGGCTGCGGCCCGCGCTGAGTGACGTGGTCGCCGACCAGGTGACCCAAACGACCGGTCCGGCGCCGTGGTTCGCGCTGGCCGGTGGGCTGGCGCTGGCCGGAGCGGGGCTGATCACCTTGCTGACGGCGCATCGCTGGCGGCGTGCCACCGCCCGGTACGAGCGGGATCCGGCCGCCGCGCCGGCTGATCAGTGGAAGGCGATCGACGCCGGAGAGGACCCGACTCTCTGATCGCGGCGGGCTACCGCCACAATAGGACGGGACGACGAGGAGGAGTGGCGCCATATGAACAATACGGTGGCGAATCAAGGGGCGGACCGGATCGACGAGGAGGTCCCGCACGACCTGCACGGCAACAGCCCGGCGGCCTGGACCGCGGTGGCGATCGTGCTGCTCGCGTTCACGGTCGGAGCCATCGCGATGGTGCTCGGCCCGAACTGGGTGCTGTTCTGGATCTCCGTCGGCATCGCCGTGCTGGGTGCGCTGGCCGGCAAAGTGCTGGCGCTGCTGGGCTTCGGGGTTCCGGCCGACGGCGAGCACTGAGGAGCGGACTGACATGACTGTGCTTGACGACATTCTCGCCGGGGTCCGGGAGGACCTCGCGGAGCGCCAGGCGCGGGTCAGCCTGGACGATCTGAAGCTGGAGGCCCAGCGGAAGCCGGACGCCAAGGACCCGATGCCGGTGTTCCGCGGCGACGGGATCGCGGTGATCGCCGAGGTGAAGCGGTCCAGCCCGTCCAAGGGCGAGCTGGCCGAGATCACCGATCCGGCCGCGCTGGCCGGGGAGTACGAGCTGGGCGGTGCCGCGGCGATCTCGGTGCTGACCGAGGAGCGCCGGTTCAACGGCAGCCTGGACGATCTGCGCGCGGTCCGTGGCCGGGTCGACGTCCCGGTGCTGCGCAAGGACTTCGTGGTCTCGTCGTACCAGCTATGGGAGGCGCGCGCCGCCGGTGCCGACATGGTGCTGCTGATCGCCGCCGCGCTGGAGCAGGAGGCGCTGGTCTCGCTGATCGAGCGGGCCCAGTCGATCGGCCTGTGCCCGCTGGTCGAGGTGCACGACGAGGAGGAGACCCGGCGTGCGGTGGACGCCGGAGCTCAGCTGATCGGCGTGAACAACCGGAACCTGAAGACCCTCGAGGTCGACCGGGACACCTTCGCCCGGGTCGCGCCGACGATCCCGACCGAGCTGGTCCGGGTGGCGGAGTCGGGCGTCCGGGGCCCGCATGATGTAATCGAATTCGCGCGCGCCGGGGCCGATGTCGTCCTCGTCGGTGAAACCCTGGTGACCGGCCGCGATCCTCGCGCCTCGGTCGCCGACCTCGTCGCCGCCGGATCGCATCCCGCCATCCAGCAGCGGCACTGACACTCCCGCCCGGTCCAAACGGTGCGGGGCCGTAACTCTCCCGCGCCGTAGGGCCGGGCCGGAAGGTTTTGTCGGATGAGTACTGTGCTGCCCGACCAGTTTGGGCACTTCGGCCGTTTCGGCGGCAGGTTCATGCCGGAGGCGCTGATCGCGCCGCTCGACGAACTCACCCAGGCCTGGCGGGACGCCATGGCCGACCGGGAGTTCACCGACGAGTTCGAGCGGATGCTGCGCGAGTACATCGGCGCTCCGAGCCTGCTGTACGACGCGACCCGGCTGTCGGACCTGGCCGGCGCACGGATCCTGCTGAAGCGCGAGGACCTGAACCACACCGGCGCGCACAAGATCCGCAACGCCATCGGGCAGGCCCTGCTGACCAAGCGGATGGGCAAGCCACGGGTGATCGCCGAGACCGGCGCCGGCCAGCACGGCGTCGCGACGGCCACCGCGTGCGCGTACCTCGGCCTCGAGTGCGTGGTCTACATGGGCGAGGTCGACACCGAACGCCAGGCCCTGAACGTGGCCCGGATGAAGTTGCTCGGCGCCGAGGTGATCTCGGTCAAGACCGGCAGCCGTACGCTCAAGGACGCGATCAACGAGGCCCTGCGGGACTGGGTCGCGAGCGTCGACAAGACCCACTACATCCTCGGTACGGCGGCCGGCTCGCACCCGTTCCCGGCGATGGTCCGTGACTTCGTCCGCGGTATCGGCGACGAGGCCCGTGAGCAGTCCCTGGCGCTGCTCGGCAAACTGCCGGACGCCGCGGTCGCGTCGGTCGGCGGTGGGTCGAACGCGATCGGCCTGTTCACGGCGTTCATCGGCGACGAGGACGTCAAGCTATACGGGATCGAGCCGGGCGGCGACGGATTCGAGACCGGGCGGCACGCGGCGACAATCAGCGCGGGCCAGGTCGGCGTACTGCACGGTGCCCGGTCGTTCCTGCTGCAGGACGAGGACGGGCAGACGATCGAGTCGCACTCGATCTCCGCCGGGCTGGACTACCCGGGCGTCGGGCCGGAGCACGCGTGGCTGGCCGAGACCGGCCGGGCGACGTACCGGCCGATCACCGACGCCGAGGCGATGGAGGCGTTCCGGCAGCTGTCCCGGACCGAGGGCATCATCCCGGCGATCGAGTCCGCGCACGCGGTCGCCGGCGCGCTCGACATCGCCCGCGAGTTGGGGCCGGAGGCAACGATTCTGGTGAACCTGTCCGGCCGGGGCGACAAGGACATGGACACCGCCGCGACCTGGTTCGGTCTGAACGAGAAGGGATCGGACCGATGACTGAAGTTGCCCTGGGCAACGCCGGCGCCGCGATCCGGAAGGCCAACAGCGAGGGCCGGAAGGCCTTCATCGGGTACCTGCCGGCCGGCTACCCGACGTACGATGGCGCGATCGACGGCGTCAAGGCGCTCGTCGACGGCGGCGCCGATGTGGTCGAGCTCGGCCTGCCGTACAGCGACCCGGTGATGGACGGCATCACCATCCAGCGCGCGACCGAAACCGCGCTCGCCGGTGGGCTGCGCACCCGCGACGTCCTCAGTACGGTCGAGAAGATCGCGGCGTACTCGGACGTACCGGTGCTGGTGATGACGTACTGGAACCCGATCGAGCGGTACGGCGTGGATCGCTTCGCGGCGGACTTCGCCGGTGCCGGGGGAGCGGGCTTGATCACGCCGGACCTGATCCCGGACGAGGGCGCCGAGTGGATCGCGGCTGCCGACAAGCACGACCTGGACAAGGTGTTCCTGGTCTCGCCGTCGTCGACCGACGCCCGGATCAAGATGACGACCGCGGCCTGTCGCGGCTTCGTCTACGCGACCGCGGTGATGGGCGTCACGGGCGCGCGGGACACTCCGTCCGAGCTGGCGGCGCCGCTGGTTGCTCGTACGCACGCGGTGACCGGTCTGCCGGTCGGTGTCGGCCTCGGGATCTCGAACGGGGACCAGGCGGCCGGGGTGGCGGCGTTCGCGGACGCGGTGATCGTCGGCGCGGCGCTGGTCAAGGCGCTCGGCGACGGCGGCCCGGCCGGGGTTCGTACGCTCGCGGAGGACCTGTCAGCGGGCGTGCGCCGGGAACCCGGCGCGGCCGCCGATCGTTAGTACGGCCGTGAGTCGAACCAGGAACGCCGCTGTTCTGCTCGCGGCGGTGGCTCTGCTCGCCCTCGTGGGCTGCAGCGGCAAGGAACAGAAGGCGGACAATCCCGGCGGCGCGATCATCCGCAGCAGCCAGGACCCGAACGGGTTGCGTGGCGCGACACTCGACCGGCCGTACTCGATGCCCGCGACCACGCTGACCGACACCAGCGGGAACCCGTTCAACCTGGTCACCTCGACCAAGAAGCCGGTCACGCTGGTGTTCTTCGGGTACACGAACTGTCCCGATGTCTGCCCGACCGTGCTGGCCGACGTGGCGTCCGCGCTGACCAAGGTCGATCAGCACACCCGCGATCAGGTGCAGCTGCTGTTCATCACGACTGATCCGGCGCGGGACACCGGGCCGGTGATGCGGAAGTACCTGGACCGGTTCGATCCGTCGTTCGCCGGCCTGACCGGTTCGCTGACCACGATCAAGAATGTCGCGAAAGCCGTCGGCGTACCGGTCGAAGGCATGCAGAAACTCCCCTCCGGTGGGTACGAGGTCGGTCACGGAGCGCAGGTGATCGGCTTCGGCAAGGACGACAAGGCGCACGTACTGTGGCTGTCGAACGCCGCCATCGGCGACCTGGCGCACGACTTCGGGAAGCTGGTGGAGGAAAACCAGTGAAGCGCCGACCTTGGTTCGCCTGGGCGTCGCTGGTCGCCCGGCTGGTGCTCGGCGGCGTGATGCTGGTCGCCGGTGCGCTGAAAGTGACCGATCCGGAGACCGCGGCGCAGGCGGTTCGCGCGTACGAGCTGCTGCCGTCGTCGCTGGCTGCGCCGGTCGGGTGGGGACTGCCCTTCCTGGAAGTGGCGATCGGGCTGTTGCTGATCGTCGGGTTCGGGGTGCGTGCCTCCGCCGTCGCCGCGGGGGTCTTCATGCTCGCGTTCATCATCGCGGTCGCGTCCGCTTGGGCGCGCGGGCTGTCGATCGACTGCGGCTGCTTCGGCGGCGGCGGTCAGGTCGCGCCGGGCCAGACCAAGTACCTGCAGGAAATCCTCCGGGACATCGGGCTGCTGGCGCTGGCCGGCTGGCTGTGGCGGTTCCCGGTCAGCAAGTTCGCCGTCGCATCCGAAACCCCATCGCCGACAGGAGTCACCGCGTCGTGAGCAACAAAACCCCCGCGAATCCGCTGCTGCAGCAGAACAAGCGCCGGATCTCGCCCGGGATCATCGTGGTGGCCGTCCTGCTGCTGGCGCTCGGCGCCGGGGTGGGCGTGCAGTACTGGCGCGGTCACTCGAAGGTCGAGGTCAGCGCGAACGGGCGGCCGGAGCCCGCGGTCATCACCGGCCCGGGGACGACCGGCAAGGGCGTCATGGTCGGCAAGTCCGGTGCGAAGGTGAACATCGACCTGTACCTGGACTTCCGCTGCCCGCACTGCGCCGAGTTCGAGGACGCGACCGGCGCGACGATCGACAAGCTCGTCCAGGACGGTACGGCCACGCTGACGTACTGGCCGATGCAGTTCGTGAACCCTGATGCCTCGCCGCGACTGGCCAACGCGTTCGCCGCGGCGGCCGCGAACGGGAAGGCGCTCAGCTTCGCCGACCAGCTGTACGGTGACTTCTCCAAGTCCTGGACCACCGGGCAGCTGCTCGACCTGGGCAACCAGCTCGGCGTCGGCGACGACAAGTTCCAGCAGGCGATCCAGAACAACACGTACGCGGGCTGGCTGGAGTCCGTTTCCAAGGCGGCCGACGAGCGGGGCGTGACGGGTACGCCGGCGGTCTATGTGAACGGCAAGCAGTTGCCGGCCGATCAGCTGAACGCCGACGGGCTGCAGCAGGCCGTCGATGCGATCGCGAGCTGAGTCCCCATCGTGACCCTCCGTTTCTGGCCGTGCCTTGCCGGGTCGAGTAGCGTTCCCCCTTGCCATGTCTAGTTTGATTGCTGCCGTGATGGTTCCGGAGTTCATTCCCAGCCCAAGCCAGGGTGTCTGGCACGTCCTCGGCCTGCCGATCCGCGCGTACGCGCTGTGCATCCTGGCCGGCATCTTCGCCGGGTACTGGCTCGGCCGGCGCCGGTGGATCGCGCGCGGCGGCTCGGCGCCCGTACTGGCCGACATCATGTTCTGGGCGATCCCGTTCGGGCTGGTCGGGGCGCGGATCTACCACGTCGTCACCGACAACGAGCTGTACTTCGGCGACGGCCGGAACCCGATCGACGCGCTGAAGATCTGGCACGGCGGGCTGGGCATTTGGGGTGCGGTCGGTTTCGGGGCTTTGGGCGCCTGGATCGCTTGCCGGCGGGCCAAGGTGCCGTTCCTGGCGGTCGCGGACGCGATCGCGCCCGGGATCGCGCTGGCGCAGATCTTCGGGCGGTTCGGCAACTACTTCAACCAGGAACTCTTCGGCCGTCCGACGACGAAGCCGTGGGGCTTGGAGATCTCGCCCGAACACCGGCCGGACGGGTACGCGAACTTCGCCACCTTCCAGCCGACGTTCCTTTACGAGGCTGTTTGGAACCTGGGTGTGGTCGGTCTGGTACTCCTCGCCGACCGCCGCTTCAAACTGGGCCACGGCCGTGCGTTCTTCCTGTACGTAGCCGGCTACACGGCCGGCCGCGCTTGGATCGAGAACCTCCGCATCGACACCGTCAACCACATCTTCGGCCTCCGCCTGAACGTGTGGACAGCCCTCATCCTGTTCGTCCTCGCGGTAGCCGCCTTCATCCTCAGCGCCCGCAAACACCCCGGCCAAGAAGACATCTCCACCGGCCCAGCCGCCGGCAAACCCACCCCCACCTCAGCGGACGGAACTCCCGCCGACGGAACCGCCGCCCCGACCGACGGCGCTCCATCAACCGACGACCCCACTGCTGCCGACAGCACATCGGACAACGCCGCCTCGACCACTGGCAACAGTCCGACTACTAGCACCTCCGCCTCGGCAGAGCCGGCCGGAGGACCGGCTGCCGAGGCGACCCCGGCGCGAACAGCAACCACCGGCGACAGCTCCGGCGTGGACACCTCGGCGAACGGGTCGCGTGACTGAGTTTCCGCAGGTGTCGGCGGAGCATCACGGGGATCACACGCACCGTGATGTCACCGGCGGCTGGCTCCGGCCGGCGGTGTTCGGCGCCATGGACGGCCTCGTCTCCAACTTCGCCCTGATCGCCGGCATGGACGGCGGCACCAACTCCGGCTCCAAACTGATCGTGCTCGCCGGCCTCGCAGGTCTAGCAGCAGGTGCGTTCTCGATGGCCGCCGGCGAGTACACCTCAGTCGCCTCCCAGCGCGAGCTCGCCCACGCCGAGATCGAGGTCGAACGCGGCGAGATCAAGAAACACCCCCTCGACGAGGAGATCGAGCTCGCCGAAACGTACCGCGCCAAAGGCCTGGACCCGGATCTCGCCAGCAAGGTCGCCAAACAGTTCCACGCCGACCCCGACCAGGCCCTGGAAGAACACGTCCGCGAAGAGCTCGGCATCGACCCCACCGACCTCCCCAACCCGGTAGTCGCCGCCGCCTCGTCCTTCATCTGCTTCGCCATCGGCGCCTTCATCCCGCTGGCCCCGTACCTCTTCGGCGCCGGCAACGTCCTGCCGTCCCTGATCCTCTCCCTAACCGCCCTCTTCGCCTGCGGAGCCGTAGTCTCCCGCGTAACCTCCCGCTCCTGGTGGTACTCGGGCCTACGCCAACTCCTCCTAGGCGCCGCAGCCGCCGCCCTCACCTATTCCGTTGGCACCCTCGTCGGCCCAGGCATCGGATAGCGCCCGCGCCACCTGCGGGGACGCGCCGGCGTGATACGCCGCGTGGGTTCGCCTAGCCTGTGCGCATCAACTACCCGGCCTCGAAGCGTTCTTCGACGGAGGCTGGTGATCAGTCGGCGAGCGGTCGCGGCTGGGTGAACAGGCTGCTGTAGGCGTTCAGGGCGGGTTGGCCGCCGAGGTGGGCGTACAGGACGGTGGAGTCCTTGGGGATTTCGCCGGTGCGGATCAGGTCGATCAGGCCGGCCATGGACTTTCCTTCGTACACGGGGTCGATGATCATGCCTTCGAGGGCGCCGGTGAGGTGGATCGCGTCCAAGGTGGATTGCACGGGTACGCCGTACTCGTCTCCGGCCCAGCCCTCGAGCACGGTGATTTCGTCCGCGCGGAGGTCGCGGCCGAGGCCGATCAGGGCGGCGGTGGCGCGGGCGATGCGTTCGACCTGGTCGCGAGTTTCCTGGAGCTTGGCGCTGGCGTCGATGCCGATCACCCGGCGCAGCCGGTCCTGGCCGGCGAAACCGGCGATCATCCCGGCGTGCGTGGAGCCGGTCACGGAGCAGACCACGATGGTGTCGAAGAAGATCCCGAGTTCGCGTTCCTGCTGCTGGACCTCGTACGCCCAGTTGGCGAACCCGAGCCCGCCGAGCTTGTGGTCCGAGGCACCGGCCGGGATCGCGTACGGGGTGCTGCCGCGCGCTTCCACGTCCGCGAGCGCCTGTTTCCAGCTGTCCTTGAACCCGATCCCGAACCCGGCCGGATCCAGCCGCACCTCGGCACCCATGATCCGGCTGAGCATGATGTTCCCGACCCGGTCGTTGAGCGCGTCCGGCCAGTTCACCCAATTCTCCTGGACCAGGACCGCCTTCATCCCGACTTTGGCGGCGACGGCGGCGACCTGACGGGTGTGGTTCGACTGATACCCGCCAATCGAAACCAACGTGTCGGCCCCTTGCCGGAGCGCGTCCGGGATCAAGTACTCGAGCTTCCGCGTCTTGTTCCCGCCGTACGCGAGCCCCGAGTTGCAGTCCTCCCGCTTGGCCCACACCTTCGCCCCACCCAAGTACCCCGACAACCGCTCCAACGGATGCACCGGACTAACCCCGAACAACAACGGATACCGCTCAAAGTCCCCAAGCCCCATCAGAACCTCCACTAGAGTCCGCAGGATGTTCCCCGGCAAGATCGACGTCAGCCCGCCCGCGTACCTGACCCGGTTGGGAACCATCTTCACCCGTTTCACCACCCAGGACTCCGGAAACGTCTCGTACGGCGTCCAGGCCCCCACCACGCGCTACTTCGTAGAAACCGCCGGCAACCCCACCGCGACCACCGAACACCTCGACTTCGACGCCCGGGTAGCCCTCCTGCGCAACGCCGCCGCCCTCGCCCGATCGGTCAAGCACCACGCGCTGCCAGCCCTCCACGCCGTGATCGAGTCCCCAGCCGGCCCACTCCTCGTGTACGACTGGCGCGCCGCGCCGCCCAGATCCTGCTCCCCAGACCCCCACCGTCCGTCCACCAGGTCCTGATCGAAGCCACCACAACCCGCTTTCCGAACTACAGCGCCTTCCACCAAGCCTGGCTGGAACAGGTACCGAAGCACGGGTAGTGGTAGGTGCTGGCGGCCGGCTCGGTCGTGGTCGTGTGCTTGAGGCGGACCCGTGCAGCGGGACCACTACCCGTTGTTCGGTGCCTGGATTAGATGTAGGTGGGGGCGTTGGCGATGAGGGTGGACAGGGTGGTGAGGCGGTGTAGGTGGTCGCCGGGGTTGGGTTGGGTCAGGGACCAGGCGGCGCGGGAGATCGCGGTGTAGGCGGCTACCAGCGTGGCGCCCCTGAGCAGGTCGCCGGAGTTGCCCGAGTCGGCGTAGGTGGCCCCGCGTATGTCGGTAGCGGTGGTCTCGCCGTGGGCGGCGGCTAGGGCTTGTAGGGGGACGTCGACGGCCAGCGCCAGGTAGGCGAGGTCGAAGCCGGTGGGACCTAAGCCGAACTGTTCCCAGTCGATGGCGATGACGTCGGCGCCGTCGCGGCCGGGGAGGTTGGCGGGGTGGGCGTCGCCGTGGGTTGGGACCTTGGGGAGGGCGTCCAGGGTCGCGAGGGCGGCTTCGCGGTGATGCCAGAGTTCGGGTACGGCGGGTGGTGCCAGGCCGGCGTGGATCAGGGGAGCCCAGCCGCCACGTTGCTCCACGGTGCGTAGGCGGTCTCGGAGAATGTTTCGGGCACCCCACGACGGCTCAACCAGCCCCGACGCCGCGAACCGCCCCAGAGCTTCGGCCAGCGCTTCGGGGGACCACTCGGCAGGAGGTGTGTACGCGGTCCGCAGTGTGATGCCCTCGTCGTCACGCTCCACGCCCAAGCACTCGGGGGCATGTAGTCCAGGGGTACGCGCCACGATGCCCGACTCGGCGACGAGTGCCTGACGTTCCCAGTACGCGTGGTGCCGCGGCGCCCGTACGCCGGGAATCAGCCGTTTCACGACCGTGCCGTCGGGCGTACGCCACACGCCGCCGTTTGCCTGGCCGGTGCCGTTGGTGAGCCCTTTCCAGGCGGGGGAGGGCTGCCAGTTCATCGCATCGGACTATCAGCAACCCACCCGCCGGCGCAGGTGAATTTCCGGTGGATTGGTGGCCGCGGACGCCACCGGGCTGAGAAGATGAGGGCTGGTAGTGAGCGCTTGCTTACTGAACGTCATGGTGGCGTTGCGCTGTGGACGGGAAGTCCAGTTGGTGGGCGTGATGAGGTAGTCTCGGGATACCCGGCTTGGGCCAGTGTTGTCCCGCGGCCAGTTGTATTTGACCGTAGGACGACGGGAGCTCCTGGATGTTTGGTAGCCCGCCTCTTTTCAGCCGGCACCGCCCGAGCGAGGGTTTGTACGACGGAAAGCACGAGCACGACGCGTGCGGTGTGGCTTTCGTTGCGACCCTGACCGGTGAACCGAGCCACGACATCGTGGCCAAAGCTTTGACCGCCCTGCGGAATCTCGAGCATCGTGGTGCGTCCGGCGCCGAGCCCGATTCGGGTGACGGTGCCGGCATCCTGATTCAGGTCCCGGACGCGTACTACCGCAAGGTGTGCGAGTTCGAGCTGCCGGTGCCGCACAGCTACGCGACCGGGATCGCGTTCCTCCCGGCCGACCCGGACGACGCCGCGAAGGCGACGCAGCGGATCGAGGAGCTCGCCGCCGAGGAGCAGCTGTCGGTGGTCGGCTGGCGGGACGTCCCGACCACCCCCGAGCTGCTCGGCTCGACCGCGCGTTCGGTGATGCCGACCTTCAAGCAGCTGTTCGTGGCCGCCAAGTCGGGTCGCGTACTCGGCCTGGCCTTGGAGCGGATGGCCTTCCGGCTGCGGAAGCGCGCCGAGAAGGACACGGCGACGTACTTCCCGTCGCTGTCCAGCCGGACCATCACCTACAAGGGGATGCTGACCACCGACCAGCTGGACAAGTTCTTCCCCGAGCTGACCGACCCGGATCTCGCCTCGGCGATCGGCGTCGTGCACAGCCGGTTCTCGACGAACACGTTCCCGTCCTGGCCGCTCGCGCACCCGTACCGGTACATCGCGCACAACGGCGAGATCAACACCGTCCAGGGCAACCGGAACTGGATGCGGGCCCGCGAGGCGCTGCTGGCCAGTGACGTGATCCCGGGTGACCTGGAGCAGCTCTACCCGATCTGTACGCCGGGTGCTTCGGACTCGGCGTCCTTCGACGAGGTGCTGGAGTTGCTGCACCTCGGCGGCCGTTCGCTGCCGCACGCGATGCTGATGATGATCCCGGAGGCGTGGGAGAACGCCGCCACGATGGACCCGAAGCGGCGTGCGTTCTACGAGTTCCACTCGACGGTGATGGAGCCGTGGGACGGCCCGGCGTCGGTCGTGTTCTCCGACGGCACCAAGGTCGGCGCGGTCCTGGACCGCAACGGCCTGCGCCCGTCGCGCTACTGGGTCACCGACGACGGCCTGGTCGTCCTGGCTTCCGAGGCCGGCGTGCTCGACATCGACCCGGCGACCGTGACCGAGAAGGGCCGCCTGGAGCCGGGCCGGATCTTCCTGGTCGACACCGGCGCGCACCGGATCATCACCGATGCCGAGGTGAAGAACGCGCTCGCCACCGAGCACCCGTACGACGAATGGCTGCACGCCGGCCTGATCCGCTTCGAGGACCTGCACGAGCGGGAGCACGTGGTGCACAGCCACGCGTCCGTGACCCGCCGGCAGCAGGTCTTCGGGTACACGGAGGAGGAGCTTCGGGTCATCCTCACGCCGATGGCGAAGTCCGCCGCGGAGCCGATCGGTTCGATGGGTACGGACACGCCGATCGCCGTGCTGAGCGATCGCCCGCGACTGCTGTTCGACTACTTCGCGCAGCTGTTCGCCCAGGTCACGAACCCGCCGCTGGACGCGATCCGCGAGGAGCTGGTGACCTCGCTGTCGTCCAGCCTCGGCCCGGAGTCGAACCTGCTGAACCCGAGCCCGGCGTCCTGCCGCCAGGTGGTGATCCCGTTCCCGGTGATCACCAACGACGAGCTGGCCAAGCTCCGGCACATCAACCTCGACGGCGACATGCCCGGCCTGGCCACCACGGTCCTGCGCGGCGTGTACGACGTCGAGGGCGGTGGCGATGCGCTGAAGGCACGGCTCGACGAGCTGTGCGCCGAGGCGAGCGCCGCGATCCAGGACGGTGCCCGCATCCTGGTGCTGTCCGACCGGCACTCGAACGCGGACCACGCGCCGATTCCGTCGCTGCTGCTGACCGCCGCGATCCACCACCACCTGGTCCGCGAGAAGACGCGGACGCAGGTCGGGCTGGTGGTCGAGGCCGGTGACGTCCGCGAGGTGCACCATGTCGCGTTGCTGATGGGGTACGGCGCGGCAGCCATCAACCCGTACCTGGCGCTGGAATCGGTCGAGGACCTGTGCCGTCAGGGCACGTACCTGCCGGGCATCGAGCCGGAGCAGGCCGTCCGCAACGTGGTGAAGTCGCTCGGCAAGGGCGTCCTCAAGGTGATGTCGAAGATGGGTGTGTCGACGGTCGCGTCGTACACGGGAGCCCAGATCTTCGAGGCGAACGGGCTGGCCCCGGAGCTGGTCGAGCAGTACTTCACCGGTACGTCGTCGAAGCTCGGCGGGATCGGCCTGGACACCCTCGCCGAGGAGGTCCGCCGGCGGCACCTGCGCGCGTACCCGGCCGATGGCATCTTGCCGGCGCACCGCAAGCTCGAGATCGGCGGCGAGTACCAGTGGCGCCGTGAGGGCGAGCCGCACTTGTTCGACCCGGACACGGTGTTCCGGCTGCAGCACAGCACCCGCACCGGGCGGTACGACATCTTCAAGCAGTACACGGCGAAGGTCGACGAGCAGTCCGAGCGGCTGATGACGCTCCGCGGCCTGTTCGGGTTCAAGAGCGACCGGGCACCGATCTCGATCGACGAGGTCGAGCCGGTCAGCGCGATCGTGAAGCGGTTCTCCACCGGTGCGATGAGCTACGGCTCGATCAGCGCCGAGGCGCACACCACGCTGGCGATCGCGATGAACCGGCTCGGCGGCAAGTCGAACACCGGCGAGGGCGGCGAGGACGCCGACCGGCTGTACGACCCGGAGCGGCGCAGTTCGATCAAGCAGGTCGCGTCCGGGCGCTTCGGCGTCACCGCCGAGTACTTGACGAACTCCGACGACATCCAGATCAAGATGGCGCAGGGCGCGAAGCCCGGCGAGGGCGGGCAGTTGCCCGGCCCGAAGGTGTACCCGTGGGTGGCGAGCACCCGGCACTCGACGCCCGGCGTCGGCCTGATCTCGCCGCCGCCGCACCACGACATCTACTCGATCGAGGACCTGGCGCAGCTGATCCACGACCTGAAGAACGCCAACCCTGCCGCTCGCATCCATGTGAAGCTGGTGTCGGAGGTCGGCGTCGGGACGATCGCCGCGGGGGTCTCCAAGGCGCACGCGGACGTCGTACTGATCTCCGGCCACGACGGCGGCACCGGCGCGGCGCCGCTGACCTCGCTGAAGCACGCCGGTGGTCCGTGGGAGCTCGGCCTGGCCGAAACCCAGCAAACCCTGCTGCTGAACGGATTGCGGGACCGGATCGTCGTCCAGACCGACGGCCAGCTGAAGACCGGCCGGGACGTCGTCATCGCCGCCCTGCTCGGCGCCGAGGAGTACGGTTTCGCGACCGCTCCGCTGGTGGTGTCGGGCTGCATCATGATGCGGGTCTGCCACCTGGACACCTGCCCGGTCGGCGTCGCCACCCAGAACCCGGTGCTCCGTGAGCGGTTCAGCGGGAAGCCGGAGTTCGTGGTGAACTTCTTCGAGTTCATCGCCGAGGAGGTCCGCGAGTACCTGGCGGAGCTCGGTTTCCGGACCCTGGACGAGGCGATCGGGCACGCCGAGGTGCTGGACATCGAGCGCGCGGTCGACCACTGGAAGGCCGACGGTCTCGACCTGACGCCGATCCTGCACGTCCCGGCGCTGCCCGAGGGCGCGTCCCGGCACCAGACCGTCGAGCAGAACCACGGCCTGGACAAGGCGCTCGACAACGAGCTGATCCGGATCTGCGCGCCCGCGCTGGAGAACGGCGAACCGGTCCGGGCCCAGCTCGCGATCCGGAACGTCAACCGGACCGTCGGCACCATGCTCGGCCACGAGATCACCAAGCGGTACCGCGCGGCCGGGCTGGCCGACGGCACCATCGACCTGACCTTCACCGGGTCGGCGGGCAATTCGTTCGCTGCTTTCGTACCGCGCGGAGTCACGCTCCGGCTCGAGGGTGACGCCAACGACTACGTCGGCAAGGGCCTGTCCGGTGGCCGGGTGGTGATCCGTCCGGACCGGCACGCCCGGTTCGACGCGGCCGACCAGATCATCGCCGGCAACGTGATCGCGTACGGCGCCACCTCCGGCGAACTGTTCATCTCCGGCGGCGCGGGACAGCGGTTCTGCGTACGCAACTCGGGCGCGACCGCGGTTGTCGAAGCAGTCGGCGACCACGCGTGCGAGTACATGACCGGTGGGCGCGTCGTCGTACTCGGCGCCGTCGGCCGGAACTTCGCGGCCGGCATGTCGGGCGGCGTGGCCCACGTGATCGACCTGGACCCGGCGTTGGTGAACCCCGAGCTGGTGGACCTGCACGCGGTCACCACCGACGAGTCCGAACTGCTGCACGACCTGGTCCGCAGGCACTTCGAGGAGACCGGATCGGAACGGGCCGCCAAGCTGCTCGCCGACTGGGAAGCGGCAGGTTCGCGGTTTACGACAGTGATGCCCCGCGACTACGCCCGGGTGCTGGCGGCCAAGGCGGCCGCCGAACGCGACGGGCTGGACGAGGACGCCACCACGCGAGCGATGATGGAGGCCATCTGATGGCTGACCCGAAGGGATTCCTGACCACCGGCCGGGAGGTCGCCGAGCGGCGGCCGGTCGGCGAGCGCGTCCAGGACTGGAAAGAGGTCTACCCCGGCGGGCCGGGCAAGGCGCTGCTGCCGATCATCACCAAGCAGGCCGGGCGCTGTATGGACTGCGGCATCCCGTTCTGCCACAACGGCTGCCCGCTGGGCAACCTGATCCCGGAGTGGAACGACCTGGTCTGGCGGGACGACTGGTCCAGCGCGATCGAGCGGCTGCACGCGACCAACAACTTCCCGGAGTTCACCGGCCGGCTCTGCCCGGCGCCGTGCGAGACCGCCTGCGTACTCGGCATCAACCAGGACCCGGTGACGATCAAGAACGTCGAGGTCGCGATCATCGACAAGGCCTGGGAGACCGGTGACGTCAAGCCGCAGCCGCCGGAATGGCTGACCGGTAAGACGATCGCCGTCGTCGGCTCCGGCCCGGCCGGCCTGGCCGCCGCGCAGCAGCTGACCCGCGCGGGTCACACGGTCGCGGTGTACGAGCGCGCCGACGCCCCGGGCGGGCTGCTGCGCTACGGCATCCCCGAGTTCAAGATGGAAAAGGAACAGGTCGACCGCCGGATCCAGCAGATGAAGGAGGAGGGCACCGTCTTCCGTTCCGGCGTCAACGTCGGCGTGGACGTGACCGGTACCCAGCTCAAGCAGCGGTACGACGCGGTGGTGATCGCGACCGGCTCGACGGCGGCGCGTGATCTACCGGTGCCGGGTCGCGAGTACGGCGGAATCCACCAGGCGATGGAGTACCTGCCGCAGGCGAACCGGACCGCGCTCGGCCGGACCGTCGAGGACCAGATCGTTGCCACCGACAAGGACGTGGTGATCATCGGCGGCGGCGACACCGGCGCGGACTGCCTCGGGACGGCGCACCGGCAGGGCGCCCGTTCGGTGACCCAGCTGGAGATCATGCCGCGGCCGGGTGACGACCGCCCGGGCAATCAGCCGTGGCCGACGTACCCGATGATCTACCGGGTCGCGTCCGCGCACGAAGAGGGCGGCGAGCGGGTGTACGCCGTCTCGACCGTGAACTTCGAAGCCGATGCCGACGGCAACGTTGCCGGACTGAACCTGGTCGAGGTCGAGTTCAAGGACGGCAAGTTCAACCCGGTGGAAGGCAGCGAGCGGACGATTCCGGCGCAGCTCGTACTGCTGGCGATGGGCTTTGTCGGGCCGGAGCGCGAGGGTTTCCTCGAGCAGCTCGGGGTCGAGCTGGACGAGCGCGGCAACGTGCGGCGGGACAACCAGTACCAGACCTCGGTCGAGGGTGTCTTCGCTTGCGGTGACGCCGGCCGCGGTCAGTCGCTGATCGTCTGGGCCATCGCCGAAGGCCGTTCCTGCGCCAACGGCGTGGACACCCTCCTCACCGGCTCGTCCACACTGCCCACCCCCATCCCGCCCACCGCCCGCCCCCTGGCCGTCTGAGCCCTGCGCCACTTCAGTGGTGAACCCCCGAGAGTGCCTGTTCACGCGCCGCATGCGACGCGTGAACGGGCACCTTCGCACGTTAACCGCTGAAATGGTGTGGGGGACGGGCACGTCGTCGGCGGTGCGAGGTGCGTGCGGTTGATCGGCCCAATACGGTGGAACGGTGGTTAAGCGGCTGGTGACTAAGGCGCGACTCAGGGCGATTGCTCCCTGGGCCGCGCTGAGCGTGGTGTTCGTGTCGACTTCGGTGCTGATCGGACTGCTCGCGTTCGTGAACGACTCGCAGCGGGTGACAATCGGTGCGCACGCGGCGACCGTCTCGCCGACGTTCGACGGGCACGCGACGGTGGATCTCGGCGCGGTGCTGCCTCGATTGCGGCTCGCCAGCAACGTTCCGTTCGGGATGGGCGTCAACATCGACGTCCAGGAGACCAACGCCAGCAACCTCACCGACCTGATCAACCGGGACGCCCTGATCGCCGCCCAGCCCGAGGGTGAGATCGCGCGGATCCAGCAGGCCATCCAGGAGATGGCGGTCGACGACGCGCTGGCCGGCGCGGGCTCCGGTCTGCTCGTCACGGTCGTGGTCGCGACGGTGTGGGCGATGATCGGGTACCGGCGCCGCCGCGAACTGTGGCATCTCGTGCACCGGCACGAGCGGCGCGTGGAGCACCGCGCGATCGTCGTACTGGTCGCGATGCTGATCACGATCGCGTCCATCTTCGGGCCGGGCCGGATGCGCCGGGTCGAGGCGCCGCCGACCGAGTGGACGCCGCTCGCCAAGCTGCTGCCCGAGCTCGATCTGGACGCCCGGCTGCAGAGCGTTGAGGTTGCCTCCGGCTTCTCCACCACCGGCGGGGTCGGTGTGATCAAGACCGCGGTCGAGACGTACCAGCGATCCACCCGGTTCTACGGTCAGCTCACGGACAAGGTCAGCGGCGTCAGCAGCCAGATCCATCAACCGAGCAAGGACGAAACCGTCGCGATCCAGGTCAACGACCGGCACGACAACATCGGGATGGACCCGTTCGCCGCCGCGGTGGCGAAGGCGGCCGGCGCGAAGCTGCTGATCGACGCCGGTGACGACACGTCCTCGGGGCAGGAGTGGGAGCTGTTCAGCATCAACTCGCTGCGGCAGCACTTCAAGGACTTCAAGGTGGTCGCGGTGGCCGGCAATCACGACGCCGGTGGGCATGTGAAGGACGCGATGCGGAAGAGCGGGTTCACCGTACTCGACAGTAAACCCGTCGAGGTGGACGGGATTCGCTTCCTCGGCGACAGCGACCCGACCAAGACCGGCCTGGGCAGCGCCGATCAGCCCGGTGACGAGACCGTCGACCACCAGTCCAAGCGGCTCGCCGACATCGCCTGCTCCCAGCCCGAGAACAAGCGGATCTCGACCATGGTCGTCCACGACCCGTCGTCGTTCGCCGCCACCGCCGAACGCGGCTGCGCGACCCTGCTGCTGTCCGGGCACCTGCACCGGCAGGTGGGGCCGGAGACCAAGGTGGTGGACGGGCGGCCGGTCACCACGTACACGAACGGGACGACCGGGGGAGCGGCGTACGCGTTCGCGCTCGGCTACACCCTGCGCCGGCCGGGTGAGGTCACCCTGATCACTTACCTGAAAGGTCAGCCGGTCGGCCTGCAGACCGTCACCGCCGAGCTCACCGGCGACGTCACCGTCGGGGCCTACACCCCCTTGTCCAATTGACGATTCGGCCGCCGCGGCGGTCCGGCACCGAGTGTTCACCGGCCGGTAAGGGGGGCGGACCAGCGGGACCAGTGGTTTGCAGGAGTAGGGTTGTGTGACGTGCGTCGCGCTAAGATCGTTTGTACGCTCGGCCCGGCTACGGCCGCCCCGGAGCGCATCATGGAACTTGTCCAAGCCGGTATGGATGTCGCCAGGCTCAATCTGAGCCACGGCGCCCACGCCGAGCACGAGCGCATCTACCAGCGGATCCGGACCGCCGCCGCGGAGACCGGCAGCAACGTCGGCATCCTGGTCGACCTGCAGGGCCCGAAGATCCGGCTGGCGGAGTTCGCCGAAGGCAAGGCCACCCTGACCTACGGCGAGCGCTTCACGATCACCACCCGGGAGGTGCCGGGTGACCAGACCATCTGCGGTACGACGTACGACGGCCTGCCGGGAGACGTGAACCCGGGAGACCAGCTGCTCATCGACGACGGCCGGATCGCGCTCGTCGCCGAGGAGGTGACCGAGACCGACGTGGTCTGCCGGGTCACCGTCGGCGGGCCGGTGTCCAACCACAAGGGCATCAACCTGCCGGGTGTGTCGGTCAGCGTGCCCGCGCTGTCCGAGAAGGACGCCGAGGACCTGCGCTGGGCGCTGCACCTGCCGGCCGACATGATCGCGCTGTCGTTCGTCCGGGACGCCGCGGACATCCAGCTCGTGCACAAGATCATGGACGAGGAAGGGCTGCGGATCCCGGTCGTCGCCAAGATCGAGAAGCCGCAGGCGGTCGCGAACCTGGACGAGATCATCGAGGCGTTCGACGGGTTCATGGTGGCCCGTGGCGACCTCGGCGTGGAGCTCCCGCTGGAGGAGGTCCCGCTGGTCCAGAAGCTGATCATCGACCAGGCCCGGCTGAACGCGAAGCCGGTCATCGTCGCCACCCAGATGCTCGAGTCG
Source organism: Kribbella hippodromi (assembly GCF_039531045.1). Classification (NCBI taxonomy): domain Bacteria; kingdom Bacillati; phylum Actinomycetota; class Actinomycetes; order Propionibacteriales; family Kribbellaceae; genus Kribbella; species Kribbella hippodromi. Next base: position 381,970 of record NZ_BAAAPH010000002.1, read on the forward strand.
ATGATCTCCGCGCCACGGCCGACCCGGGCCGAGGCGTCCGACGTCGCGAACGCGGTGCTCGACGGCGCCGACGCGGTGATGCTGTCCGGTGAGACCAGCGTCGGCCGGTTCCCGATCGAGACCGTCAAGACGATGGCGCGGATCGTGGAGTCCACCGAGGAGCACGGTCTCGGCCGCGTCCAGGAGATCGAGTGGGAGCCGAAGACCAAGGGCGGCGTGATCGCCCGGGCCGCCGCTGACGTGGCGGAGCGGCTGGAGGCGAAGTACCTGATCGCGTTCACCCAGTCCGGCGACACCGCGCTGCGTCTCGCTCGGTACCGCACCGAGGTCCCGCTGCTCGCCTTCACCCCGGTCCCGTCGGTCAGCTCCTGGCTGAGCGTCGTCTGGGGCATCGAAACCCACATCGTCCCCACCGTCGACCACACCGACGAAATGGTCCGCCAGGTAGACCAGCGCCTGCTGGAACTCGGCAAGGTCCAGAAGGGCGACCTGGTAGTCATCGTCGCCGGCTCCCCACCCAGCATCCCCGGCTCCACCAACGCCCTCCGAGTCCACCGCATGGGCGACGCCATCGAAGGCATCGCCCCGGCCTACCGCAGCCCCAACCCGTAGGCCACACAATCAGTTGAGGCGGACGGTCACCTGACCGCCCGCCTCAACTACTTCCAGAACAAAGATTGACAGACGTACCCGGTCCGGCTGCCGAACCCCAGGCCGTCAGCTCTTCGCCCCGACAAACCCGTCCATCCGCCCAACAGCTTCCCGACGAGCGACAGAGAGCGCGTTGGGGCGGGGCATGCGCCACGGGATGTCGAGCAGACCCAGTGCCCATTGGCAGAGCGCCATGATGTCGCGGGACTCGTTCGAGAACATGTAGCGCGGGTACTCGTAGCGCTTGGTCTGGCCGGCGACCGTTCGGGTGACCCAGTTCGCGACCCGGCAACCGTCGGAGTTGAAGAGGCCGCGGAGGAACCGTTCGGGGTACTCGGCAACGAGCTCGCGCTGCCAATCGGCGAGCGTGATCGTACGACGGTGCTTCGGGCCCGGCCCGTGCTGTGGAAACAGACACGGCCAGTGCTTCCAGTACGAAACCACCGAGATGTAACCAACCGCCCGAACCCGATGCACCGGCCGCCTCGGGTTGACGGCGGCGACAGCCCGCTCGGCTTCATCGATCAGCCGCGGGTAGACGCCATCACAGGCGATCCGCAACGCGTACACATCGCGCCGATGCCGCGACAGGCAACCATCTCCGAGATACAGCCCAAGAAGATGCGCGTACTGAGCACCGTCAAGCGGACCGCCCGCGCAACGAGGACAGACGCTCGGGTAACCAGGACGACCCACGCAATCGCGCCACTCACGAAGTGCAGCCCGGCTGATCCCCAGCCGCTTGCTGACCGAGCTCAGACTCTCGCCGAACCCGATCGCGTCCAGCGCGATCGTCCTCGTCCGCTCGTCATACACAAACGGAGCTTCGCAGGCGCTTCCGACAACTTTCTGTGCCCTGGGTGGGACTCGAACCCACACTGTATGGTGTTTGAGACCATCTTCTCTGCCGAATTGGAATACCAGGGCATCTGCGCTGGACGATCTTAGCTCATCCAACCGGTGCATCCGAAAATGTCCGTGGCTCGGGCGAGTATGTGGCATGCCGCACATCAGGTCGCAGGAGACGGTGGATTCCGCGCTACGGATGTCCGATCAGGGGATCAGCGATCGGGCGAATGCCAACATGCACGGCGTTGCGATCAAGACGATCCGGCGGTGGCGGCGGTTGTATCAGCGGCGAGGGCTGCCTCGTGGGGGAAGTCGGCCGGCGACGCCGTGTCCGCGGTGTGATGGGGCGGAGCTGGATGAGGCGGCGTACGCGTTGTTGCTGGGGTGGTACTTGGGGGACGGGTCGATCGCGCGGGCTCGGCGGGGTGTTTTCACGCTGCAGATCGTCAACGACGAGCGGTACGGCGAGCTCAACCGGGAGATCGCGGAGACGATCAGGCGGGTGAAGCCGACTGCGAGCCCCTGCCTGCGTGGCGGGAACGGGGCCATTCGTGTCGAGGCTCGATGGAAGCACTGGCCTTGTGTATTTCCGCAGCATGGGGCGGGGCGGAAGCATCTGCGTTACTTCTACGTCCGCTACCAGTTCTCGAATCAGTCGGACGACATCCGGAAGATTCTGACGGAGGCGCTCGATCTGCTCGGGATTGCTTGGCGACAGTCGCGGCGAGACACCATCGCGGTCAGTCGTAAGGAAGGTGTGGCGGTGCTGGATGGGTTTGTCGGGCCGAAGTCGTGATCGTGGGTCGATAAGGTGTCGGGTGTGACTGCTAAGCGTGTGGTGATCGCTGAGGACGAAGCTTTGATTCGGATGGATCTGGCGGAGATGCTCGCGGAAGAGGGGTATGACGTCGTCGGGCAGGCGGGGGACGGCGAGGAGGCGATTCGGCTGGCGATCGAGCAGCGGCCGGATCTGGTGATTCTCGACGTGAAGATGCCGAAGCTGGACGGGTTGAGTGCGGCCGAGAAGATCGCGGGGGAGCGGATCGCGCCGGTGCTGATGCTGACCGCGTTCTCGCAGCGGGAGCTGGTCGAGCGGGCCCGGGACGCCGGCGCGATGGCGTACCTGGTGAAGCCGTTCTCCAAGGCCGACCTGTTGCCCGCGATCGAGATCGCCGCCTCCCGGTACGTGGAGCTGGCCGAGCTGGAGCGGGAGGTCGCCGACCTGTCCGAGCGGCTGGAGACCCGCAAGCTGGTGGACCGGGCGAAGTCGATCCTGCAGACCAAGTTCGGGCTGTCCGAGCCGGACTCGTTCCGCTGGATTCAGAAGACCGCGATGGACAAGCGGGTGTCGATGCGCCAGGTCGCGGAGCTGGTCGTGAACGAGGCCGGCGACGCCTGATCGCGCCCGCGCGGTGACCCTGAGGTGAACCGCGGCGTACGTTCGTGACAACCCGTACCCGAGGGAAGCGCTCCCATCGGCGATTCTCACCGAAAACCACCGCGTACTGACGCAGCGTCACCATTTGGGCAACGGGTCAGTAACCAGGTGATCGGACGATACTTACCGCGGTAACGACCTCACAACACAGGCTGTGGGCTGTTCGCTTGTGCCTCCCGGCGGGTCTAACCTGCCGGTGCTCGCGGCAATGCGCGAGGGTCCCGGCTTCGCTGGGGCTATCCAGACATGGGAGGAACAGTGCACCAGCGTTCCGTAGTACGGGTCGGCGCGTCGCTGATCGTTGCGTCGTTGGCCCTGACTGCCTGCGGCTCACGCAGTGGCAACGACTCTGGCGGGGGCTCCGGAGGCTCGACCAAGACCGCGAAGATCGGCGTCATCGCGCCGCTGTCCGGAGACTTGTCGGCTCTGGGTCTGGGTATCCAGCACTCCGTCGAACTCGCGGTGAAGCAGGCCAACGACTCGAACGCGATCCCGGGCTGGAAGCTCGAGGTCGACGCGAAGGACGACGAGGGCAAGACCGAGCCGGGCAAGAACGCCGCCACCGCGCTCGCCAGCGACGCGGACGTGATCGGCGTCGTCGGCACCCTGAACACCAGCACCAGCCAGCAGGTGCAGCCGGTGCTCGCGCCGAAGAACATCGTCCAGGTCTCGCCGGCCAACACCGGTCCGGGCCTGACCCAGGGCGTGGACTGGCAGACCGCCCCGAAGCGGCCGTACCCGACGTACTTCCGCACCTGCACCACGGACGCGGTCCAGGGCCCGTTCGCGGCCCGCTACCTGTACGAGACCGCGAAGATCACCCACGTCGCCACGATCCACGACAAGAAGGCGTACGGCCAGGGCCTGGTCGGCACCTTCACCGCGGAGTTCGAGAAGCTCGGCGGCAAGATCGACTCGAAGCAGACGATCAACCCGGACGACTCGAACTACCAGGCAGTGATCTCCGCGATCAAGCCGACCAAGCCGCAGGCGGTCTACTACGGCGGTGAGTACCCGAACGCCGGTCCGCTCTCGCAGCAGATGAAGGCGGCCGGCCTGAACGTCCCGCTGATGGGCGGCGACGGCATCTTCGACCCGAAGTACATCACCCTGGCCGGCAAGACCAGCGACGGTGACCTGGCCACCTCGGTCGGTGCTCCGGTCGACACGCTGGCGTCGGCGAAGAAGTTCGTTGCCGACTACAACGCGCAGAACTACAAGGAGCCGTACGCTGCGTACGGCGGCTACTCGTTCGACGCCGCGAACTCGATCATCGAGGCGCTGAAGACCTCGCTGAAGGACGCCAAGGACGTCGAGTCCGCCCGGCAGGCGACGGTCGATGCCATGAGCAAGGTTTCCTTCGACGGCGTCACCGGCAAGGTCGCGTTCGACCAGTACGGTGACACCACCTCCAAGGTGCTGACCGTCTACAAGGTTGCCGGTGGCAAGTGGACCACCGTCGAGACCAAGGCGTTCGAGGACAAGTAACCGCAGTCGACCTCATGTCTCGGGGGTGGGAGCGATCCTCCCACCCCCGAGGCGTGTCACAACCGAGGCAGATGGGAGGTCGACGTGGACCAGTTCATCCAGCAACTCGTCAACGGGCTGACCTTGGGCTCGCTGTACGCCCTGATCGCGGTCGGATACACGGTCGTGTACGGCATTGTGCAGCTGATCAACTTCGCGCACGGCGAGGTGTTCATGATCGGTGCGTTCGGCGCGTTGTCGACGTACCTGTTGTTCTTCAACGGTCACACCAGCATCCTGATCCTGCCGGTGATGATCATCGGCGCGATGATCGCGTCGGTCGGCACCGCGGTGCTGATGGAACGTGTCGCGTACCGTCCCCTGCGGAACGCGCCACGGCTCGCACCGCTGATCACCGCGATCGGCATCTCCGTTTTCCTGCAGGAGTTCATCCGGCTGTTCTACGAGCAGCCCGCCTGGACGGTCGTTGTGTTCGCCGGCCTGGCCGTTGCCGTCGGCTACCTGGCCGGCCGGCTGGTCGGCAAGACCGACCTGAATCATCCGATCTCCAAGTGGTACGACCGTGGCCCGCTGCTCGGCGGTGCCGGTGGCGCCGTCGCGCTGTGGATCGTCGCGCGGCTGCTCAACCGTGAGCTGAACCCGCTGCTGATCATCGGCGTGATCGTGGTCGGCGCGCTGGTCGGTACCGGAATCGGCTGGCTGACAAGCCTGGCCGTACGCCGGAACGCCCGCACCACGCCGTCGATGCAGTCGGTCGCGGCCGCCGCCCTTGGTGGTGCCGTGGTCGCCGAGCTCGGCTGGGTGATCTTCAAGTCGCTGATCACCAAGGTCGACTGGCCGAGCGCCAAGCTGCGCATCCCGTTCCCGCAGATCGATGTGGTGACCGGGAAGGCCTTGCAGGTCGGTGGGGTGACGATCCAGCGGTCCGCGATCTTCACGATCGCGGCGCTGGCGGTGTGTGCGGTCCTGCTCTGGTACTTCATCAACCGGACCCGGATCGGCCGCGGTATGCAGGCCGTCTCCCAGGACCCGGACACGGCCCGGCTGATGGGTATCAACGTCGACCGGATCATCGTGGTCGCGTTCGCCCTCGGCGCGGTCCTGGCCGCGATCGCCGGTGTGTCGCAGGGTCTGCAGAACACCAACATCGAGTTCCGGATGGGCTTCCTGGCCGGTCTGAAGGCGTTCACCGCCGCCGTACTCGGTGGCATCGGCAACATCTACGGCGCGGTCGTCGGAGGTCTCGTCCTCGGTGTGGTCGAGGCGATGGCCACGCAGTACATCCCCGGTCAGTTCGGCGGGAGCACCTGGAAGGACGTCTGGGCGTTCGTCATTCTGATTCTGGTTCTGGTGTTCAGGCCGCAGGGCCTGCTCGGCGCGAGGGTGGTGGACCGGGCATGAGCGACGTGAAGACTGCCGAAACGGCAACCAAGGTTCCGGCGGCGAAGCCGGACAAGCCGCTCGCGTGGCCGCTGGGCCTCGCCGGCGTGGTGCTCGTGATCGCGGGTTCGTTCCTGTCCTGGAGCTACAACGGACAGATCCTGAACGACCTGTCGCTCAACTTCAACCCAGGCGGCCTGCAGATCCTCGCGATCATCGTCGCGCTGCTGTCCCTGGTGCTGCTGCTCGCCGAGAAAGGCCCGCTGACCAAGCTGGGCTCGTGGCTGGACGCGACCCTCGGGTTGCGGGCCCTGGGCACCGGTCTGACCTTGTACATGGCGCTGGTCCTGGTCTCGATCACCGTGCAGGCGCACGGTCTGATCAACGTGAACCCCGGTGGGTACGTCTCGACTGTCGGTGCTGTCCTGCTGGCGGTCTCCGGCTGGATGTCGCCGTTGCGGCAACTGCGGGACCTGAGCCAGGCAAGACTGCCCGCCTGGGCGGAGATCCTCACCATCGGCGTACTGATGGCCGCGCTGCTGTTCCTGGCCGCGTACGCGTTGGGACTGTCCGACGCCTGGTCGTTCATCCTGTGCCTGCTGTTCATCGCCACCGCGGCGACCGCACTGTTCCGGTCCGGGGCGATGACGTTCGTCGGCCACGTCGGGCAGCGGCACCGCAAGGTGCTGACGCTCGGTGCGTTCGCGGCGGCGTTCCTGTTCCCGTTCACCCAGAACGGGTCGGACGCGAACATGTCGATCGCGGGTGCGGTGCTGGTCTTCAGCGCGACCGCGATCGGGCTGAACATCGTGGTCGGCCTGGCCGGCCTGCTGGACCTCGGGTACATCGCGTTCCTGGGTTCCGGCGCGTACGTGGCGGCGACCTTGTCGACGTCGGCGTTCGCGACCATCGGCTGGAAGCCGCCGTTCCTGCTGGTCGTCCTGCTCGGCGCCTGTGTGGCGGCGGTCCTGGGCCTGATCATCGGTTCGCCGACGCTGCGGGTGTCGGGTGACTACCTGGCCATCGTGACGCTCGGCTTCGGTGAGATCTTCCGGTTCGCGATGTTCAACCTGGACGGCAACAACGGACCGAACCTGACCAACGGCCCGAACGGTATCCCCGGGATTCCGGACCTCGAGCTGTTCGGTTTCAACTTCGGTAGCGCGCACACGGTCGCCGGGATCGACCTCGGCCGGTACGCGAACTACTACTTCCTGCTGCTGATCCTGGTCGGCGGCGTCGTGCTGGCGTTCTCCCGGCTGAACGACAGCCGGATCGGACGTGGCTGGGTGGCGATCCGGGAGGATGAGAAGGCCGCCGAGGCGATGGGCGTGAACGTGTTCGGCCTGAAGCTGCTCGCGTTCGCGATCGGTGCGTTCCTGGCCGGTCTGGCCGGCACCATCAAGGCGCATCAGGACGGCGCGGTCAGCCCGGACCAGTACATCTTCCTGGAGTCGGCGTTCCTGCTCGCCGCGATCGTGCTGGGCGGGATGGGCACCATCGCCGGTGTGTTGCTCGGCGCAACGATCCTGAAGCTGCTGCCGGAGAAACTGCGGTTCTTCAACGAGTACCGGCTGCTGCTGTTCGGCTTGCTGCTGGTGCTGATGATGCGCTTCCGGCCGGAGGGCCTGGTGGCGAGCAAGCGGCGGCAGCTCGAGTTCCACGAAGAGGACGAGGAGCTGGCGGTCGAGATCGAAGAGGAACGCCTGGCTGTCGGGGAGGCGAAATGACGGTGACCGAAACTCAGGACCGGGTCGATCGGCCGATCGGCGCGCCGGTGCTGGAAGCGTCCGGCGTGACCATGCGGTTCGGTGGTCTGCTGGCGGTGAACGGCGTCGACCTGACCGTACGGGAAGGCGAGATCGTCGGTTTGATCGGGCCGAACGGCGCCGGCAAGACCACCTTCTTCAACTGCCTGACCGGGCTGTACAAGCCGACCAGCGGCCAGGTCCGGTTCGCGGCGTCGCCGGGTGTACTGGCGCCGCTGCCGCCGAAGCCGCGGGCGGTGGTCCGGGCCGGGATGGCGCGGACGTTCCAGAACATCCGGTTGTTCGCGAACATGACCGCGCTGGAGAACGTGATGGTCGGCCGGTACTGCCGGACCAGCGCGGGCGCGCTCACCTCGGTGCTGCACGGGCCGAAGTTCCGGCACGAGGAGGCGGCCACCCGGAAGCGGGCGCAGGAACTGCTCGACTTCGTCGGCCTCGGCAAGTCCGCCGAGAACCTGGCCCGGAACATGCCGTACGGCGACCAGCGCCGGCTGGAGATCGCCCGGGCGCTGGCCACCGACCCGAAGCTGATCCTGCTGGACGAGCCGACGGCCGGGATGAACCCGCAGGAGACCCGGCAGGCGATGGACCTGATCTTCAAGATCCGGGACGCCGGGCTGTCGGTGGTGGTGATCGAGCACGACATGCGGTTCATCTTCAACCTCTGCGACCGGGTGCTCTGCCTGGTCCAGGGCCAGGCCCTGATCGAGGGCACCCCGGCCGAGGTGCAGTCCGACCACCGGGTGATCGAGGCGTACATCGGCACCGGCGAGGACGACGACGATGACCGCCCGCAGGACACCGTGGCAGGGGAGGACCGATGACCGCGATGCTGGAGGTCCGTGACCTCGAAGTTGCCTACGGCAAGATCCTTGCGGTGAAGAAGATCAGCTTCAGTGTCGAGCAGGGGCAGGTGGTGTCGCTGATCGGCACCAACGGCGCCGGCAAGACGACCACGCTGAAGACGATCTCCGGGCTGCTCCGGCCGATCGGTGGGGAGATCTGGTTCCAGGGTGAGCGGATCGACCAGCTGGCCGCGCACGACATCGTCACCCGCGGCCTGGCGCATTCACCGGAGGGGCGGCGGATCTTCCCGCGGCTCTCGGTCGAGGAGAACCTGTACCTCGGTGCGTTCTCCCGCAAGGACACGGCCGGCGTACGCTCCGATCTGCAGGCGGCGTACGACCTGTTCCCGGTCCTGGGGGAGCGGCGCAAGCAGCCGGCCGGGACGTTCTCCGGTGGTGAGCAGCAGATGCTGGCGATGGGCCGGGCGATGATGAGCCGGCCGAAGCTGATGATGCTGGACGAGCCGTCGATGGGCCTGTCGCCGATCATGATGAAGCGGATCATGTCGACGGTGTCCGAGCTGCAGAAGCAGGGTACGACGATCCTGCTGGTCGAGCAGAACGCGCAGGCGGCGTTGAAGCGCGCCGACTACGGGTACGTGCTGGAGGTCGGCAAGATCGTGCTGTCCGGCACCGGGCAGGACCTGCTGGTGAACGACTCGGTCCGCAAGGCCTACCTGGGCGAGGACTAGGTACTGACGCGGTCGCTGCTGGTTCAGGTGCGGATCACCACAAGCAACTGAACCAGCAGCGGCGCGACGATCAGCGCCGGCAGCAGGTCGGCGACCGCTACCTGCTTGAGCTTCAGCAGCCGCAGCGCGACCCCGATCAGCATCACGCCACCGGTCGCGCCCAAGGCGGTCACATGCGCCTCCGGCAGGACGTCGCCGAGCACTGCGCCGACCGCGGTCATCAAACCCTGGACCACCAGTACGACCAGCGCGGATGCCGCCACGCCCCAGCCGAACGACGCGGCGAAGGCGATCGAAGTGAAACCGTCCAGCACCGCCTTCAGGAAGAGCTGATCCGCGCCGCGGCCGAGACCGTCGGACAGCGCGCCGAGGAACGTCAGCGGCCCGACACAGAACACCATCGATGCGGACACAAACCCCTCGACGAACGTACTGCGGCCCTCGCCGCGGTCGAACCGGCGCTGCATCCAGCCGCCGAACCCTTCCAGCCGCTGCTCGATCCGGAGCAGCGAGCCGATGATCCCGCCGATCAGCATCGCGCCCAGGACGAGCAGGATCGGCGCGCTGCTGCCGACCGCGTCGCTGAGCGCCTTGTCGCTGACGGTGAGCGCCGAGGAGATGGCGATCAGCAGCGTGACGAGTCCGATCGCGTCCGTGACCAAGTCCCTGGTCCGGTGACTGAGGCGGTGGCCGACGAGTACGCCGAGTACCGAACCGACGAGCACCGTCGCCACGTTCACGGCGGTCCCGATTCCGATGAACAAACTGGTCTCCCACTCGACTTTGCAGGTGACCCCCGAGGGCCTACTGTTGCGCGAGGACGAGCGTATCGGCCCGTCTGTTCACCTCGGGGGTGGACCGAAGCGGGAGGTCGCCGTGGCTGCCATCGAGGTGCGGGACGCACGCCCGGGTGACGCCGGCGCGCTGGTCGCGCTGTGGCGTGAGCTGACCACCGCCGGGCTGCCGTCGAGGCTGCCGGCGCCGCCGTCCGCCGCCGCCGCGGAGGTTGCCGTCAGCAAGCATCTGGCCGATCCGGCCGGCCGGTTGCTGGTGGTCGAGCTGGACGGCGCGGTGCACGGGATGGCGTACCTGCGCCGGACCGCGATCAGCCCGCTGCACGACGACAGCACGATCACGGTCGAGTACCTGCATGTCAGCGACTCGAGCCGCCGGCACGGTCTGGGCAAGGCGCTGATCGCCGAGGCGGTGACCTGGGCCGAGCACGAAAGCTGCGCGCATCTGGCCGTGGTCGCGCCCGCGATCGCCCGCGAGGCGAACCGGTTCCTGGCCCGGCTCGGGCTCGGTCAGGCCGGGGTGCTGCGGTTCGCGACCACGCACACGGTCCGCCGCCGGCTCGCCGCCGAGCACGCGCCGAACCTGCTCGCCCTGCTCTCGTCCCGCCGCTCCGCGGTCGCCCGCCGGGCCGCGCTCGGCGTCGCGGCGCGCGGTGTTGCCTCACGTGGTGGTGATGCCCCGCTGAGCCCTTCCGGCCCGGTCAGCCCGGTTCCGCCGGTCAGCTCCCCGGCGGAGCCTGAATCAGCTGGCACGTGATCCGCGCCGTGCAGACCCGCTTGTCCCGCTCGTCGGTGATCACCACTTCGTACGACGTGGTGGTCCGGCCGAGGTAGATCGGCGTCGCGACCCCGGTGACGACCCCGTCGCGGACCGCCCGGTGGTGGGTGGCGTTGATGTCGACCCCGACGGCGACCTTGCCGTGCGTCGCCGCGTGCAGCGCCGAGCCGATCGAGCCGAGGCTCTCGGCCAGTACGCAGGAGGCGCCGCCGTGCAGCAGCCCGTACGGCTGGGTGTTGCCCTTGACCGGCATCGTCGCGACCACCCGCTCCGCGGCCGCTTCCGTGACACCGATTCCCATCAGCTCCAGCAGGGTGCCCGTCATGCTCATGCCGGGTCCCAGGTTCGATTCATCAGCCACGGACAAGAGAGTACGCGGCTGTGTGAGAACTGTCCCAGGGAACCACTAGAGTCGGTGTGTGGCTGGAGATACGGATACGACGACGATGACTGCGCAAACGACAGGAGACCCCGCGACCCCGGAAACCGGGCGGCCGCGGATCCTGCTGCTGGACGGGCACTCGCTGGCCTACCGGGCGTTCTACGCGCTCCCGGTGGAGAACTTCTCCACCACCACCGGTCAGCACACCAACGCGGTGTACGGGTTCACCTCGATGCTGATCAACATGCTCCGCGACGAGCAGCCCACGCACATCTGCGTCGCGTTCGACGTGTCTCGCAAGACCTTCCGCACCGAGCAGTACGCGGAGTACAAGGCCGGCCGGTCGAAGTCGCCGGACGAGTTCAGCGGGCAGATCTCGCTGGTCAAGGAGGTGCTGGCGGCGCTCCGGATTCCGACCACCGAGATCGACGGGTGGGAGGCCGACGACATCATCGCCACCCTCGCCACGCAGGCCTCCGAGCAGGGCTTCGAGGTGCTGATCAGCAGCGGTGACCGGGACTCGTTCCAGCTGATCAACGAGAACGTCACGGTGCTGTACCCGAAGCGCGGCGTGTCCGAGATCGCCCGGATGGACCCGGCCGCGATCGAGGAGAAGTACGGTGTCGGCCCGCGGCTGTACCCGGATCTGGCCGCGCTGGTGGGGGAGCAGAGCGACAACCTGCCGGGCGTGCCCGGGGTCGGGCCGAAGACGGCGGCGAAGTGGCTGAACCAGTTCGGCTCGCTGAACGATGTGGTCGACCGGGTGAACGAGATCAAGGGCAAGGCCGGTGAGTCGCTGCGCGAGCACCTCGCCGACGTCATCCGGAACCGGCAGATCAACGAGCTGGTCCGCGACCTGACCCTGGACGTCGCGGTGGACGACCTGGTCCGGACGCCGTGGGACCGGGACAAGGTGCACACGCTGTTCGACAGCCTGGAGTTCCGGGTGCTGCGCGAGCGGCTGGTCGCCGAGCACGAGGAAGTCGACGCGACCGTCGACCACGGGTTCGAGCTGGACGGCGCGCAGCTGAAGCCGGGCGAGCTGGGCGCGTGGCTGAAGGAGCACGTCAGCACCGGCGACCGGGTCGGCGTCGCGGTGCAGGGGAGCTGGGGCGGCGGCACCGGTCAGATCACCGGGCTGGCGCTGGCCAACGCGACCGGCGCGGCGGCCTGGTTCGACCCGACCACGATGAGTCCGGACGACGAGGCGGCCTGGCAGGCGTGGCTCGCGGACGAGAAGCAGCCGAAGGCGCTGCACGACGCGAAGGGTCCGCTGCTCGGCTTCCTGGAGCGCGGCTGGACGCTCGGTGGGCTCAGCTCGGACACGCAGCTCAGCGCGTACCTGGTCCGCCCGGATCAGCGGGCGTACGACCTGGCCGATCTGACCGTGCGGTACCTGAAGCGCGAGCTGCGCAACGAAGAGGCCGAGAACGGGCAGCTCAGCTTCGACGACGTCGAGGGCGGTCCGGCGGCGGATCACACGATGCTGCGCGCCCGCGCGATCGCGGACCTGGCCGACACGCTGGACGCCGAGCTCGAGAAGCAGGCCGGGACCCCGCTGCTCGCCGATGTCGAGCTGCCGCTGATCCAGGTGATCGCCGCGATGGAGCGGGACGGCATCGCGGTCGACCAGCCGTACCTGCAGGAGCTGGAAGAGCGGTTCGCCACCGGCGTACGCGAGGCAGCCACGGCGGCGTACGAGGTGATCGGGAAGGAAATCAACCTCGGATCGCCGAAGCAGTTGCAGGTGGTGCTGTTCGACGAGCTGCAGATGCCGAAGACGAAGCGGACCAAGACCGGGTACACGACGGACGCGGATTCGCTGCAGGCGCTGTTCGAGAAGACCGAGCATCCGTTCCTCGCGTACTTGCTGGCGCACCGCGACGCGACCAGGCTGCGGCAGACCGTCGAGGGGTTGCTGAAGACGATCAGCCCGCGGGACGGCCGGATCCACACCACGTTCAACCAGACGATCGCCGCGACCGGGCGGCTCAGCTCCACCGAGCCGAACCTGCAGAACATCCCGATCCGGACCGAGGAAGGCCGCCGGATCCGGCAGGCGTTCGTGGTCGGCGCGGGCAACGAGTCGCTGATGTCGGCGGACTACAGCCAGATCGAGATGCGGATCATGGCGCACGTGTCCAAGGACCAGGGCCTGATCGACGCGTTCAACTCCGGGATGGACTTCCACTCGGTGACCGCGTCCCGGGTGTTCTCGGTCGAGCCCGGTGACGTGACCCAGGAGCAGCGGGCGAAGATCAAGGCGATGAACTACGGGCTCGCGTACGGGCTGTCGGCGTACGGGTTGAGTCAGCAGCTGAAGATCGGTGTCGACGAGGCCAAGGGCTTGATGGACGAGTACTTCGAGGGCTTCGGTGGGGTGCGTGACTACCTGCGCTCGATCGTGATCGACGCCGGCAAGACCGGGTACACGGAGACGATCCTCGGCCGGCGGCGGTACTTGCCGGATCTGACCAGTGACAACCGCCAGCGTCGCGAGATGGCTGAGCGGATGGCGCTGAACGCGCCGATCCAGGGTTCGGCGGCGGATGTGATCAAGATGGCGATGCTCAAGGTCGACGCGTCGCTGCGGGAGTCCGGTCTGAAGTCGCGGATGCTGCTCCAGGTCCACGACGAACTGGTCTTCGAGATCGCTCCCGGTGAACGGGAAGCGCTGGAGGAGCTGGTGCGCCGCGACATGGGCCACGCGGTCGAGATGACCGTGCCGCTGGATGTGTCGGTCGGCGTGGGTCGCACCTGGCACGAAGCGGCGCACTAACCGCGCACGAGCCGACGAGCCGCCCGGGGCGATGCCCTGGGCGGCTCGGTGTTCTCAGACGTCCGGGGGACCGCTTCGGGTGGCCGCGGCGGGCGGCCCGGTGCCGGCGTTCGGCGGGCTCAGCTAGTGGCGGACGGCGCGGCGGTCAGCTGGTGGCGTATGCCGGTTGGGGGTTGGGGGAGAGGGCTTGGCGGATGCTGGTGTGCTCTCGGTCGGTCAGGTCGGGTAGGTCGGTGATGGTGGCGAGGGGCCACCAGCGGACGTCCAGGGACTCGTCGTCGTTCACCCGCGGCACGGCGCGGTCGCCGGACTGGTGCAGTGGGTGGCAGCGGAAGGTGAGGTCGAGGAACTGGACCTGGTCGCCGTTCGGATAGGCGGCCGGTGGGAGTGACTCGACGCTGAGCAGCCGGTCGACCTCGACCTCGATCGCGGTCTCCTCCTGGATCTCGCGGGCCAGCCCGATCGCGGGCTGCTCGCCCGGCTCCAGGATCCCGGCCGGCAGGCTCCAGCGGTGGTTGTCGGCGCGCTGGACCAGCAGCACCTGACCGGTGTCGTTCAGCACCACCCCGGTCAGCCCGGTCAGCCACAGCAGGTCGTGCCCGATCTTCTCGCGCAGCTCGAGGATGAACTTCGGGGTCGGCATACCGGAAACCCTACAAGCCGCCGGGCCGCCGTTTCCGCCGCAAGAAACTGCCGGTGAAACGTTCAGCGGCCATCGCTTGCACGCAAAATCCTGACAGTGACCGGCTGAGCGCGGGCGGTGACTCCCGACCCCTTCCGTGCGGTCGGCTTCTGTGTCATCCTCCCGGGCAAAAGATCCGAGATCCTATTGGATATCCCCTATCTGTTATCGGGAGGCGGGATGCGTGAGGACCTGAGGACCACGCCGGTGCGACGACGAGCAGTCGTGGCCGGCGCGCTCGGGATCGCGGCGGCCGGCGGCAGTGGTCTGCTCAGTGGCTGCAGCTCCGGTGAGGCCGCGGCCGGCGCCGCGCCGAACAGCCTGAGCGCACCGCCGACCGAGCTCGGCCGGCTCAAGACCGGCATCAACTACCCGCCCGGGTACGTCGGCCCGCGGGCCCGCGAACGGCGCGCGATCGTCACCGAACCGGAGACCTTCACCATCGTCGTACCGCAGAGCCTGACCGTCGGCGACTGGGCGAAGAACGAGTTCACCGCCTGGATGGAGCAGCAGACCGGCATCCGGATTCGCTGGCGCCAGGTGGCCGGCAAGGGCAACGACGCCGAGACGATGACGAAGGTGAACGCGATGATCGCGGCCGGCGACGTACCGGACGCGTTCCTCGGCATCACCTTCACCCGCTCGCAGCTCTACTTGTACGGCGCGCAGAACCTGTTCGTCGACCTGAACCCGTACCTGGACAAGTACGCGCCGAACCTGCAGGAGGCGATGCACGACTATCCGGAAGCGCGCAAGCTGATGGTGTCGCCGGACAAGGGCGTCTACAGCTTCCCGGACATCAACGACTGCTATCACTGCCGCGCGTCGAACGGCCGGGCGCTGCTGAACGCCGACTGGGTGCAGAAGGCCGGCCTGGAGATGCCGACCACGACGGACGAGTTCCGCGAAGTGCTGACCGCGTTCAAGAAGGCGGACCCCGCGGGCGGTGGCCGTACGATCCCGTTCGGCGGGTACAAGGACGCGCCGCTGGACACGTACTTCATGAATGCCTTCCTCTACAACCCGGGTGATCCGTGGCTGGTCGTCGACGACGGCAAGGTCGGGGTCACGTACGTGCAGGACGGTTGGCGGCAGGGGCTGCAGTACTTGAACGGGCTGTACAAGGACGGTCTGCTCGGCAAGGACCTGCTGACCGCGACGGCCGATCAGATCAAACGGTACGGCGACAACCCGGGCGGACCGCTCCTCGGCGGTGCGCGGGCGTACTACTGGGGCTCGTTCATGA
Organism: Kribbella hippodromi; assembly: GCF_039531045.1. Classification (NCBI taxonomy): domain Bacteria; kingdom Bacillati; phylum Actinomycetota; class Actinomycetes; order Propionibacteriales; family Kribbellaceae; genus Kribbella; species Kribbella hippodromi. Next base: position 397,743 of record NZ_BAAAPH010000002.1, read on the forward strand.
CGCTCGACTTGGTCGACCCGAAAGCGCGCTGGCGCCAGTACCGGACGCTGGAGCCGCTCAAGGGACCGGATGGCGTACAGGTCGCGCCGTGGGACTACCTGCGCGTCGGTCTGGAGGTCTCGACGCTGGTTGTCACCCGCAAGTGCAAGCGGCCCGACCTGCTGGTGCGGTGGGCCGACTACCAGATGGACCTCGAGGTGGTGCTGCGCTCGTACGCCGGTCCGGACATCCGCTGGTCGCCCAAGGGTGACAAGGGCATCAACGGGAAGCAGGCCGTCTACGGGTACGACTCCTGGAACACCGACGCGACCAAGGGCAAGACCTGGGACCAGTACGGGGTGATGTACCGCTCCGGTGACTTCCGGCTGGCCCAGCGGGTCGATCCGAAACAGCCGACGTTCGAGTCGCCGCTGTACGAGCAGACCAGGGACTACCTGTACCCGCACCGGCAGCCGGTGGAGCAGCAGTTCCCGCCGGTGACGCTGGAAGCCGACCAGGCCGCGCAGGACGCGGAGATCGGACTGAACCTGAAGGGCGAGGTGACCACGTCGCTGGCCAAGTTCGTCACCGGGAAGCTCGACCCGGCCGACGACGGGCAGTGGAACGACTACAAGGACCGCATCAACCAGATCGGTCTCAAGCCCTACCTGGAGATCCAGCAAGCCGCCTACGAGACCTACCAGGGGTGATGACCGTGGCTTCGGTGACACCGATCAAACCTTCGGACCGCGCGGTCGCGGCCGGTACGCCCGCTCCGGTGCGCGAGACCCGGTCCGACCGGATCGTGATGATCTGCAACTACACCGCGCTCGGCCTGTTCACGCTGGCGGTGCTGTACCCACTGATCTACGTACTGAGCGCGTCCTTCAGCGACCCGAAGAACGTGGTCTCCGGCAAGGTCTGGCTCTGGCCGGTCGGGCTCAGCACGGACGCGTTCAAGGCGATCTTCGACTACGACTCGATCGTCAGCGGGTTCGGCAACTCGGTCGTGTACGCGATCGGGGGCGCACTGCTGGCGACCGCGCTGACGTTGCTCGCGGCGTACCCGTTGTCCCGGAAAGGGCTGCCGGGCAAGGGCGTGATCATGGCGCTGTTCGTGTTCACGATGATGTTCAGCGGCGGCCTGATCCCGACCTACCTGGTGGTGGACCGGCTGGGGCTGATGAACAGCCGGTGGGCGATCATCCTGCCCGGCGCGCTCGCGGTCTGGAACATGATCATCACCCGCACGTTCTTCCAGGCCACGATTCCCGAGGAGCTGGTCGAGGCGGCGAAGGTGGACGGCTGTACGGACTTCGGGTTCTTCTGGCGGATCGTGCTGCCGTTGAGCAAGCCGATCATCGCGGTGAACCTACTGTTCTACGCGGTCGCGCAATGGAACTCCTGGTTCAGCGCCCTGATCTATCTGACCAACGAGCACCTGTTCCCGCTCCAGCTGGTGCTCCGGCAGATCCTGATCCAGAACAACTTCGACCCGTCGCAGGTCCGTGACACCGCCGAACTGATCCGGATGACCGAGCTCCAGCAGCAGCTGAAGTACTCGCTGATCGTGATCGCCACCATTCCGCCACTGCTGATCTACCCCTTCGTGCAGAAGCACTTCGTCAAGGGGGCCATGGTCGGCTCGTTGAAGGGCTGACGCCATGGCCATCGACACTCTGGTACGACGTACGCCCGCGCACAGCGCCAGCCGGCCGACGAAACAGCAGCTCGGATTGGGCGCCCGGCTCCGCCGGCACTGGCAGCTGTACGCGATGCTCGCGCTGCCGCTGATCTGGCTGGCGATCTTCGCGTACTGGCCGATGTACGGCGCGATCATCGCCTTCAAGGACTACAACGTGGTGGACGGCATCTTCGGCAGCCGTTGGGTCGGGCTGAAGCACTTCGAGCGGTTCGTGGAGTCGTACCAGTTCGGCCGGCTGCTGAAGAACACGCTGGTGCTGTACACGTACGAGCTGCTGGCGACGTTCTGGCCGCCGATCCTGCTCGCCCTCGGACTGAACATGGCCCGGCGGCGCTGGTACCGGCGTTCGGTGCAGTTGATCACGTACGCGCCGCACTTCATCTCGACCGTGGTCGTGGTCGGGCTGATCGTGGTGCTCGTCGACCCGAACACCGGCGTGCTGAACCAGTTCCTCGGGCACTTCGGCATCGGGCCGCTCGACGTACTGAACGACCCGAGCTACTTCCGGCACCTGTACGTCTGGTCCGGCGCGTGGCAGACGATGGGGTTCTCGGCGATCATCTACCTGGCCGCGCTGACCAGCGTGTCGCCGGAGCTGCACGAGGCGGCGATCGTGGACGGCGCGTCCAGGCTGCGGCGGATCTGGCACATCGACCTGCCGGCGATCCGGCCGGTCGCGGTGATCCTGCTGATCCTGAACATCGGGTCGATCATGTCCGGCGGGTTCGAGAAGGTCCTGCTGCTGCAAAACACGCTCAACCTGCAGACGTCGGAGGTCATCGACACCTACGTGTACAAGCTGGGCTTCGCGTCGCAAGTGCCGCAGTTCAGCTACGCCGCCGCGATCGGGCTGTTCCGCTCACTGATCGGGCTGGTGCTGCTGGTGCTGGCGAACACCATTGCCCGCCGCTTCGCGAAGTCGAGTCTGTGGTGAGGTCAGGTCGACTGGCGGTGCAGTCCGGTGGCCAGGGCGGCTGACAGGAGGAGGGCGCAGGTGCTGGTCATCGCGGCCAGCACCTTCACCCCTGTCAGACCGGCGGCGGTACCAGTGCCGAGGATGATCGCGGCGGCTACGGCCAGCACGACCAGACCGAGCCAGATGGCCAGCGCGGCGCGCTTCTCTTGCTGTGCGATCGCCGCGTACACGACGAGCTGCAGGACCGCGTACGCGGAACCGGCGACCGCGAACAGCCACGTGTACGGACCGAGTGGCGCGTACTTGTCCTTGCCACCGATCACCTCGACCACGATGGAGGGCAGGATCAACGTACCGGCGACAGCACATGCTCCGAGACCCGCGACCGCCATGATCGCCCGCCGCAGCCGGACCGTGTCGCCGGGGGAGTTGGCCAGCGACGGGAACACCAGCACGATGACGAACTGCGGCAAGAACAGGCAGGCCTTCGCGATGATCAGTCCGGCCGCGTAGTACCCACTGTCTTTCTCGTCGAGCAGTGAGCGGGCGAACAGTACGTCCGCGTTGGCCAGCGCGAAGAAGGCGAGCAGCGTGTGCGTACCGTGCACTGTCTCCCGCAGTACTTCCTTGATGTCCTTGCCGGTCGCACCGGTGGAGCCGCGGAGGAAGAACTGGCCGAGGACGGCTGGTACAGCAGCGCCCACGGCCAGACCGGCCATTGCCCAGTCCAGCGACGGGTGCAGGATCAGCGCGCCACCGCCCAGCAGCAGCCGCCCGACTCCGGCAGAGGTGTAGACAGCGGCCAGCTCGGTCCACCGCTGGCTGCCTTGCAGGACCCCGAGCTGTGAGCCCATCAGGGTGAGCCCGCCCAGAGTGGGTGCGAGCAGCAGGATGGCGACGACCGAGTCGATGTGCAGCAGCCACATGAACACCGGTGTGAGCACCAGACAGAGCACAGTGAGCCCGGCAGCCGACCGGCGACCAGCCTTCAGCATCGCGTCGGCCAACGTGGCCGCACCGCTACCGGTGTGGGTGGCGAGCTGGCGCGCCGCGGTGGCCTGCAGACCGAGTGACGCGACGTTGCCGATCAGCAGCAGGCCCAGCAGCGCGGTGATCGCGCCGAATTGCTCCTGCGGCAGCCGGCGGGAGCCGATCAGCGTGAAGCCGTAGGCGGCCACGTTCATGATCGCCATGGCGACGGCAACGACCGTGGCACTGCGCAGGAAGGCCCGGCGGGGAGCCTGGGGATGCGGCGCCGGGGTGGTGCCAGAACTCATGCTGCGTGCCTCGGATCAGTGGTGTGACGTTGCCGGACCTCACGGTACGGCAACGTTGCCGGTCCGGAGCCGCCGGATCGGTTAGTGTCCCGCCGGTGAGGAGGTTGAAGGCAGGCAGTGCGGAGCAAGTGGTCTGGCGAGCAAGGCTCGTGCTGGGATGCTTGGCTCTGGTCGCGCTGTGCCTTCAGCAGGCGCCGGGCAAGATCCTGCCGGACGGCAAGCTGGAGCTGACAGCTGAGCCCGGTGGATTCCTGGCGCGTGCACTGCACCTGTGGGATCCGCACAGTGCGTTCGGCCAGTTGCAGACCGACGTCTACGGCTACCTGTTGCCGATCGGTCCGTTCCACTGGTTGCTGGACGCGCTGTCCGTACCGGACTGGATCAGCCAGCGGCTGTGGTGGTCCCTGGTCCTGTGTGTCGCGTTTGTCGGCGTCTGGAAGCTCGGCAACGTGCTGCAGTACGGCGTGCCGTGGACGCGGTTCGCGGTCGCGCTGCTCTACGCGCTGTTGCCACGGACCTTCGGGGAGCTCCCGACCGAGGTGTGGCCGATGGCGATGGCTCCGTGGGTGCTGCTGCCGCTTGTCTCACCCCATGTTCGCTCCGGTTGGTGGCGGATCAGTTGGTCGGCTGTGGCGTTCGCATTGATCGGTGGAGCGAATCCGGTTGCCGCTGCGGCGTGTCTGGTCGTACCGGGCGTGTGGCTGGTCAGCCGCGCCAGACTGAAGCTCCTGCTCGGCTGGATCGGCTTCATCGTCGCAGCATCGCTCTGGTGGCTACTCCCGCTCGCCTCACTCCTCCGGTACGGCGGAGCGCCGCCTGGGCCACGGTGGCTACCGGTCGTCGGTGTGGTCGCCGGACTGCCGTTGGCCCTCGTCGCAGCCCACTACCTGCGACGGCTGAGCGGTCTGTCCGTGTCACGCGGCATCCACCGCCGCGTCGTACCTGTGCTCGTAACCTGTCTGGCAGTGGTTGCTGCTGCTCCGGTGCTGTTGGCTCGGCAGGACGGAGCGGTCACCGCGATCCCGGACCACTGGCAGCAGACTGCGAGCTGGCTGGACCAGCAGTCGGCGCCGGGCAGTGTGTTGCTGCTGTCCAGCGCGACCGAGCCGCTGTCCGCACTGGTGAAGCGGTCGATGGCCACGCTGACTGAGGACGTGAAGCGACGGGTCGACTCAGGGGTTGGCGACCAGGCGCTGCGGCAGGAGCTCAACCGGCAGGGCATCAGGTACGTCGTAGTGCGCAACGACCGCGAGGACGGTACGCCGACGCTGGCGCTGCACGAGAGCCTGTCCGACGCCGGGATCGGACGGGTGGCGTACTTCGGACCGGCTGGGGAGACGCGCTTGCCGTACCCGAGTGTGGAGATCTTCGATGTCGGAGCAACCACTCCGGGGCGGCTGATCCCGCAGTCGAGGCTGGTAGCAGTCGCAGGCACGGCTGATGACGTACCGGCCGTGGTGACCGCGCTTGGTGGCGCGGGGGACGCGGTGCTCGACGCGGACGCGGCGGGGAAGTTCGATGGGTTGCCTCTGGTCCAGACGGACGCACAGGACCAGACGGACGCTCAGGACCAGGCGGTCGAGCAGCAGCCGAGTGCGGTGGTCCTGCGGAACAACCGGATCGGGCGGTCCGCGTGCCTGCACGTCGGTGCGCAGGCAGTGTGCGATTCGGCTCAGGCGGAGGCGGCGGGGGAGCAGGACGGTTTGTCTCGTACGGTGCAGTTGCCTGCTGCCTCGTACCAACTGCACGGGATGGCACTGCCGCAGGACGGCGATGCGCTTGAACGGCTGATGCTGCAGCCCGGCGCCATCACCGCGACCGCCTCGTCGCGGGCCGTCGGCGCACCGGACGCCCGGCCCGGCGCGGCCGTCGACCGGGATCGCGGCACCGGCTGGCTCGCCGATCCGGACGACCTGACGCCGACCCTGACGCTGACGTTGCCGGCAGCAAGGGACGTACGCGGCCTGCGCTTCGAGTCCGGGCCCTACTTGGGTGGATCGCGGCCTGCGGAGGTGCTGCTGCACTTCGACGGCAGCGTGCAGACCCGGAGCACAGTCGATGCGGACGGGTACGTGCGGTTCCCGCAGCGGCGGGCGCGGACCATCCAGATCGATTTCACCGCGACGAAGCCGGTGCAGGACGCGCGGCGTACGCCGGTCGGCGTCACCGAGGTCGAGGTACTCGGAGCGGATGACCTACGCAAGGCGGTGGACCGGAACCGGCGCCTCCCGTCGTACTGCGGTAATGGACCGAACGTCCGGATCGACGGGGTGCGGGCGCGGACCCAGCTGGCGGCGACTGTGGGGGACCTGCTGCAACGGCGGCCAGTGCGGTACAGCCTCTGTGGGCAGGCGGCGACGATGCCGCTGCGCTCCGGGCGGCACGAGGTGGCTGTCCAGCCGAACGCCGGTGTTGTACCGATTCAGGCGACGTTGACCAAGGCCGGGTTCGGTGACGTGGCTCCGGCGCCGGTCCAGGGCGTGGAGGTGTGGCGGACGAGCCCGGCCCAGCTGACTGCTGAGGTGCCGTCCGCGAGTGAGCGGTCGGTGCTGGCGATCGCTCAGAACTACAACGCGGGCTGGGAGGCGTACGACAGCTCCGGCAACAAGCTGACGCCCGTCCGGATCGGCGGCTGGCAGCAGGGGTGGATCGTCCCGGCCGGGCCGGAGCAGGTGGTCACCGCGGCATTCATGCCCGACCGGTTCTACCGGGCGGGGCTGCTGCTCGGACTGATCACTTTGGTGTCGGTCTTCGTCGCTGCCGCGTTCTCAAGGCGTTTGCCGAGGCGTAGAGCCGGTCGTTCGATCAGGCGATAGCTGATCGCGGCGATCGCCACCGATCCGACAAGAGCCACCGGGAGCTGTACGGCGAACGGTCCGCGTAGGACGCCTAGTACGACGAACTGGTACGCCACCACACCGTACGAGAGCTTGGCCGCGTACTGGGCAGGTCGGCCGCCTAGTACGCGGACTGTTGCCGCGGTGGGCGTCAGTACCGGGAAGAGCACGCAAGCGACCACTGCGGTGTACAGAAGGTTCTTTAGAAGGGCCTGCGCCGGAGTAGGTGTCGAGTGGTCGTACGGACCGGCGAGTGGGGTGGCAGCGATCAGGAGGAGAGCTGCGGCGATGCCCCAGAGCGTGCCGGGGACCCGGGTCAGTGTGTCCAGGGTGGATGCACCGAGACGACCTGTGGCGCGGGCGACCTGCCACAGCGCCAGACCCATGCCAACTGCGAACCACCCGAGGTACCCGGGCAGCCAGAGACCTGCTGCCGGCTGGTCGGTTGCTGTTACTACAGCCATCCAGACTGGCCCGACAACAGTCAGTGCGAGCAGTACGAGCAGCCGCCAGCGGACGCTGCGGCGGGTAGGGCGCTCGTAACCAGTCAGCAACCTGCCGAGCCCAGGGAGGAGTAGGTAGAACAGGAGTGGTGTCTGGGCGGCCCACTGGAGGTACGTGGTTGCCGGATGCGGGACGAGCGCGAGCGACAGGACCACCGTGAGGACAAGCGCGGGGAGGATGCGGAGAGCGCGGTTGCGGAGGTAGGGGAGCGTAAGCGGCGGCAGTGTGCCGGAGAACCACGCCAGCACGTGTGGGCGGTAGAGAAGGAAGCCGGAGAGCGCGCAGAACACCGCCCAGCCGACGTCCAGCCGGGAGACCGCTGCGGCGAACGGTGCGTTGGTGTGCAGCCCGACCTGCGACACGACGACGGCAAGAGCAGCTAGTGCCCGCAGCCCATCAGCTGCCGGGAAGCGCGTCATGACGTTGGTCCGCTGTGGGCGGTCCAGATAGCTGTTCCCGGGATTACCCGGCCGCGGACAGGTCCCCAACCGCCCCAGACCAGGTCGTGCCCGGCCGGCCATTCGGGCTCCAGCAGGTCGTCGATCACGAAACCAGCGCTGGTGAGCTCACGTACCCAGTCGCCGAGTGTGCGGTGGTGCTCGGCGTACACGGGTGTGCCTGCTGGGTCCACCTCGACGTACGGCCGCCGGTCGAAGTAGGACTGCGTGATGCGGAGACCGGCTTCGGACGGGTCATCGGGCATCGCCCAGCGCAGTGGATGGGTCACTGAGAAGACCAGTAGGCCACCGGGCTTCAGTACTCGGCGCAGCTCGCTGAACGCCGTACCCACCTCTGCGACGAACGGCAGTGCGCCGAACGCCGAGCAGGCGAGGTCGAACGTGTTGTCGCGGTACGGCAGCGCTACAGCGTCTGCGGCGACGGTGCGGACAGCTGCACCAGTACGAGCGTCCAGTGCCTTGCTGACCCGGAGCTGCTCGACGGAGATGTCGAACGCGACCACATCAGCCCCCTGACCGACCAGCCAGCGCGAGCACTGCGCAGCACCACAGCCGACCTCCAGTACCCGTTTGCCGCGTACCGATCCAAGGAGCTGAGCCGTCTCCTCATCAACCCCTTCGGGACACCAGATGAACCGATCATCCCCAAGAAACTCCCCATGCTCGGCCAAATACTCATCAGCCGCCGAATCCCAGTACGCCCGACTGGCCCGAGAACTCTGCGCCTCCGTCAGCTCCACCCGTACCGGCTCATTCACGGACCAAGACTAGGGGGACCTCGGAGTCTGCAGCCTCCGAGGTCTCGATCAGCTGTCCAGGTTGTTGTCGGCGTACACGGTCATCGCGTCGCGCAGGTACGTGACCAGCTCGTCGCCGATGCTCTGCCGAAACCGCTCGTCGTCGACGTACAACTGCCCGAGACCCTGGTACGCCGCACGTGTCGGCGTCCAGAACAGGCAAGTGACCTCGTAGTGCAGCTGGATCAGCTCCTTCACGCTCAGCTCGGTCACGGCGACTCCTTTCGCCTTCAGCGCCGCAAGTCCTTCGTGGACCCGCGGGTACCCGGTGCGGGCCTGCTCGGCATCCGCCGCGCTCCAGCCGCGCATCCGCTCGTAGCTCGCGTCCACCGCGGCATCGCCCCAGCGCTCCCGCGCCTCGGCCTCGTACTGGTTGTGCTCGAATCCTGCGAACACCTTCTCCGGTGACATCTCTCCTCCTTCCCGCAACTTGGTGATGGTCGTCTCGACGGTCCGGATCAGCCGGCCGAGGCGCAGTTGCTCGCGCACCAGCCATTCCTTGTGCCTGGCCAGTACCTCGATCACGTCCTGCCCGCCGCGCTGTGCGAGCACCTCGCCCACCACGGCCAGGCTCAGCCCGAGGTCCCGGAGCAGGAGGATCTGCTGCAACCGCAACAGGTGTTCCTGCTCGTAGTACCGCCGGCCGTTGGCCGCGACCCGAGCCGGCTCCAGCAGACCGATCGCGTGGTAGTGCCGGAGCGTGCGCGACGTGACACCGGAGAACCGGGCCACCTCCGCGATCGACCACGCCATCCGGCTGCTCCTTTCCCTCGACCTGATCGACGATAGATGTTGCCGCTGCGTCAACTTCAAGCCGATTTGGCAGGATCTGGGTATGAGCGACTTCAGCAGTACCGCGGTTCCGCTTGCTGGTGGGTATGGCGGGCAGACGTTCGCGGTGAGTGCGGGTGGTGAGGACGCGGTCATCAAGCTCTACGTCAAGGACCCGGAGCGGGCTGCTGTCGACGCGGCGTTGCTGCAGCTTGTCCGTGGGTTGCTGCCGGTGCCGCGGGTGCTGGATCTGAAGCGGGAGGGTTCGTTCGAAGACCCTCCGTACCTGCTGACCGAGCGGCTGCCGGGCGTGAACCTGCAGCAGTTCCTCGAGTCGGCGCCGGACGACCAGCGGCGTACGGTCGGAACGCAGTTGGGGGAGCTGCTGGCGCGGCTGAGCGGGATGCCCTTCCTCCGCACCGGCATGTTCCGGGACGGGGAACTGGGCATCGAGCCGTTCGACCTCGGTGACCTGTCCGAGTACTCCGCCGGGCAGGTGCTGGGGTTCGACGAGCGCCGGCAAGACGGGTTCGCCGATGTGGTGGCGGAAGCGGAGGACGTACTGGCAGATGGCGTGGACCGGGTCTGTCTCGTGCACAGCGACTTCAACCCGAAGAACCTGCTGGTCGACCCGGCGACGGCCCGGATCACCGGGTTGATCGACTGGGAGTTCGCCCACGCCGGGTCGCCGTACACCGATCTGGGGAACCTGCTCCGGTTCTGCACCGACCCGGTCCTGGCCGGCGCGACGCTCGAAGCGCTCCGGCGGAGTGGGATGGACCTGGGGGAGCCGCTGGTCGACCTCGGCCGGGCGGCGGATCTGTGGGCGCTCCTGGAGCTCGCCGGGCGCGCGGACGAGCACGAAATCGCGGCCGCCGCGCACCGCCTGGTGACCCGGATGGCCGACACCCGCACGCTCGCCGGAGACCGGCCGGACCTCGGCGTCGTACAGTAAATACAACGGAGTTCGATGGCGCGCCGGGAGTCTCCGGCGGGTGGCCGGTGCCGACCGGGTGCCCCAGGTTGTGCTGCCTCCGTCAAGCCCGGTATTCTGTGAGATGCGCTATGGGCCCGCGCGACCTCGGACGGAGCAGGCTCGTGACTCGCAGCAGCTCGGTGGTGAATCTGTCGTCTTCTGGCAATCCCGCGGTTTGGTGCGATCCAAAGGAACATGGCGCAACCGCACGACACCACCAGTCCACGGAGCAACCCACCACATGACGGCCAGCATCGAGGCACCTCTCGACCCCGCAGTGCGCACCACCCCGCAGGTAGCGGTCAATGACATCGGGTCGGAGGCGGACTTCCTCGCCGCGATCGATCAGACCATCAAGTACTTCAACGACGGCGACATCGTCGAGGGCACCATCGTCAAGGTCGACCGGGACGAGGTCCTGCTCGACATCGGTTACAAGACCGAAGGCGTGATCCCCTCCCGCGAGCTGTCGATCAAGCACGACGTCGACCCGAACGAGGTCGTCAACGTCGGCGATCACGTCGAGGCCCTGGTTCTCCAGAAGGAGGACAAGGAAGGCCGCCTGATCCTCTCGAAGAAGCGCGCCCAGTACGAGAAGGCCTGGGGCACGATCGAGAAGATCAAGGAAGAGGACGGCGTCGTCACCGGCACCGTCATCGAGGTCGTCAAGGGTGGCCTCATCCTGGACATCGGCCTGCGCGGCTTCCTGCCCGCCTCGCTGGTCGAGATGCGCCGGGTCCGCGACCTCCAGCCGTACGTCGGCCAGGAGATCGAGGCGAAGATCATCGAGCTGGACAAGAACCGCAACAACGTGGTCCTGTCCCGCCGGGCCTGGCTGGAGCAGACCCAGTCCGAGGTGCGGATGAACTTCCTCACCCAGCTGCAGAAGGGCCAGATCCGCAAGGGTGTCGTGTCCTCGATCGTCAACTTCGGTGCGTTCGTGGACCTCGGCGGCGTCGACGGCCTGGTGCACGTCTCGGAGCTGTCCTGGAAGCACATCGACCACCCGACCGAGGTGGTCGAGGTCGGCCAGGAGGTCACCGTCGAGGTGCTGGACGTCGACATGGACCGCGAGCGCGTCTCGCTGTCGCTGAAGGCGACCCAGGAAGACCCGTGGCAGCAGTTCGCCCGGACCCACCAGATGGGCCAGATCGTGCCCGGCAAGGTCACCAAGCTGGTTCCGTTCGGTGCGTTCGTCCGCGTGGAGGAGGGCATCGAGGGTCTGGTGCACATCTCCGAGCTGGCCGAGCGGCACGTCGAGATCCCGGAGCAGGTTGTCCAGGTCAACGACGACGTGATGGTCAAGATCATCGACATCGACCTGGAGCGGCGCCGGATCTCGCTGTCGCTGAAGCAGGCCAACGAGGGTGTCGACCCGGTCTCGGACGACTTCGACCCGACGCTCTACGGCATGACGGCGACGTACGACGACCAGGGCAACTACATCTACCCGGAGGGCTTCGACCCGGAGACGGGCGAGTGGCTCGAGGGCTTCGACGCGCAGCGCGAGGAGTGGGAGCGGCAGTACGCCGAGGCCCACACGCGCTGGGAGGCCCACAAGAAGCAGATCGAGGACGCCAAGACAGCGGACGTCGAAGCCGGCGAGGCGTCGACGTACTCCTCGGCCGCTGCCCCGAAGGACGACGCCCCGGTCGAGGGTGCGCTCGCTTCCGACGAGGCGCTGCAGGCCCTCCGCGAAAAGCTGACCGGCCAGGGCTGATCCCCTCGCTCGGCTAGCCGCACTCCCCGAGACCCCCGCATCCCCCCGGATGCGGGGGTCTCGCACGTCCGCCCCACACCCGTACTTTGAGAAGTCACCGCGTATTTTCCGCGACGAAGAATGCATGGTGGCTTCTCAAAGTGGGGTGGGGCGGACGGGTTAGGGTGCCGGTGTGTTGAGAGTGGGACTGACTGGCGGGATCGGTGCGGGGAAGAGTGCGGTGTCGGCGCGGCTGGCGGCGCGGGGAGCGGTGCTGATCGACTCCGACGTGCTGGCGCGGGAGGTGGTTGCGCGCGGGACCGACGGGCTGGCGGAGGTGGTGGCCGCGTTCGGTACGGGCGTGCTGACTGCCGACGGTGAGCTGGATCGTCCCGCGGTCGGGCGCATCGTGTTCGGTGACGACGCGGCCCGGCGGAAGCTGGAAGGGATCATCCACCCGCGAGTACGCGCCCGGGCCGCCGAGATCGAGCGGGACGCCCCGGCGGACGCGGTCGTCGTACATGACATCCCGCTGCTGGTCGAGACCGGGCAGGCGGACAAGTTCGATCTGGTACTGGTGGTCGACGTACCCGTGGAGGTGCAGGTCGAGCGACTGACGTCGCAGCGCGGGATGACCGAGGCGGAGGCGACGCGGCGGATCGCCAGCCAGGCGTCCCGCGAGGAGCGGCTGGCGGTCGCGGACGTGGTGGTGGACAACTCCGGCAGCCTCGCCGGCCTGGACCGGCGAATCGATGCGCTCTGGACCGAGTGGGAACAACTCGCAGGGCACGGTCCGGACACGAAAAGGTGACCCTTGCGCGGGAAATGATGCATCTGGGACCGGCTGTACGAGAATCTGTCCCGGTTCGGCCCGGGCTGTGTGGGGCCGGCCACCGACGGCGCGGCCCGCGCCGGTCCGGACGTCCGAGGTTGGGAGGAAGGCGTGGTTTGCCCGCGCTGCAGCTCTGACGTCCCCGAGGTTTCGCAGTTCTGCCATCACTGTGGCAACGACCTGCGTACCGGGGATGCCGAGCGAAAGAATGCGTACGCCGCCAGGCCCGATGAGCCCGTGGCGTCGTTCAAACTCGTGTCCACGATCATGCCGCAGGGGTCCGGCAAGCAGCCGTACACCTACAAGGTCGCGCTCGGCATCGCCCTGCTGCTGACCGTCCTGACCGCCGCGCTCGGCGCGCTGCCGGTCGCCATCATGATCGCGGCCTTCGCCATCCCGATCGTCTACATCATCTACTTGTACGACGTGAACCTCTGGGAGGACGAGCCGATCCCGGTGGTCGCCGCGGCCTTCGTGCTGACCGGCGTACTGGCGGCTGTCTTCACCTGGTTGTGGAAGGACAAGTTGTCGCTGTCCCTGGACACGATCGGCAACAACAGCGCCGGGCCGTCCGGGCGCGACCTGCTGATCCTGCTCCTGCTGGTCCCGGTGGTGTCGGAGCTGATCCGGCAGATCGGTCCGCTCTACCTGGCGTCCCGCCCGCGGTACGACGACCTGATGGACGGTTTCACGTTCGGTGTCGTCGCCGGTGTCGGGTACGCCTGCTTCGAGACGCTCGTCCTGCACTGGGGCTGGATCAGCGGCGGCTTCGCCGGTCCGGGCAGCAGCGCGGGTACGTGGATCTCCATCGTGCTGCTGCACGGTTTCATCAAGCCCCTGGTGTACGGGTCGGCGACCGGACTTGCCGGTGCGGAGTTCTCCGGCCTCGGTGCGGGGTATGACGGCTTCACGCCCCGCTGGGTAGGTGGCCTGATCCAGGCGATGGCGGTGAACGCACTGTTCCAGGGCGGCGTGTACCTGCTCGGTTTCGTCGGCGGGCACGGCTCGACGATCGGATCGATCCTCGGTGTGGTCTGGGGCCTGCTCCTGCTCGGCGCACTGATCATCCGGGTCCGTACCGTGCTCCACAAGGGTCTGCTGGAGGCGGCGCTGGAGTCCGCGGCGCGTGGTGGTTCCAACCACGCTTCGGGCGACCTGGCGTTCTGCTCGCGCTGTGAGATGCCGCTGCTTCCGCAGTCCGACTTCTGCTCCGCCTGCGGCAACTCGGTGCGTTCAGTACCGAAGTCCGCCCGCGGGGTGACCGCGGCGGCCGGCGCGAGTGGATACGAAGCGACGACTGGGGAGACGCAGGCATGAGCAACCAGCAACCGCCCTACGGCGGCGGCCAGCCGGGACAGCAGGGCCAGCCGGGCTGGGGCCAGCAACCACAGCAGCAGCCCCAACAGCCCCAACAGCAACGGCCGCAGCAGCCTCAGCAGGGGCAGCCTGGTTATGGGCAGCAGCCGGGGTACGGGCAGCAGCCGCCGCCTGGGTACGGCCAGCAGCCGCAGTACCCGCAGCAAGGGCAGCCCCAGCAAGGGCAGCCGCAGCAGTACCCCCAGCAGGGTCAGCAGACCTTCCCGGGGCAGCAGCAGTACCAGCACCAGCAGTACCCCGGTCAGCAGCAGTACCAGCAGGGTTACCCGGGTCAGCAGCAGTACCCGGGCCAGCAGTGGGGTGGTCAGCAGCCGCCGCGCAAAGGCGGTGGCAGCAAGACCCTGCTGATCGCCGGCGGTGCGTTCGCCGTGGTCGCGGTCATCGGTGTCGTACTGGCACTGGTGTTCAGCGGTGACGACAAGAAGGCCGAGCCGGACCCCACACCGACCACCTCCCAGCCGAGCAACGAGCCCAGTAACGAGCCCAGCAACGAGCCCAGTAGCGAGCCGACGAACACCGACGAGGGCATCGAGGTCGCCGAGGGCGTCTACGTGAAGCCGCGGCCGGGCTACGTACGGAAGAGCCTGGACAACTTCAGCGGCGTGTACCTGCTCAAGCAGGGCGAGGGCTACTTCATGGTGGCCACCGCGAAGGGCCAGGGTGACACCGCCGCGTCGGTGCTGCCGGACCTGTTCAAGGCGGAGACCAAGGGCCTGTCCTCGGTGAACGCGAACCAGCCGAAGACGAACACGCCGGGGCCGGACGACAAGACACCGGTCAAGGTCCTGATGACCCAGAGCTACAGCGCCGTGTCCACGAGCCAGAACGGCAGCTATGCCGTGGTCGGCTTCGTGGCCGTGGTCGAGCGGAACGACGGCGTCATCACGGTCGTCCGGGTGTACGGGCGCAAGGACAAGATGGCGACGCTCGAACCGGACTCGTCGGCGATGCTGCAGTCGGTGGTCAAGAGTCAGTGAGCGGAAAGCGCGACAAGGGCACCGGCGGCGGCAACCCGTGGGTCAGTCCGTCCGGCCCGGAACCGGCCGAGACGAACGAGCCGGCCGAACAGCTGCCGCCGTCACCCTGGAACCTCGAGGTGCCGCCACCGCCGTCGCCCTGGGGAGACACGCCGGGCCAAGGTCCTGCTCAGGGCCCTGGCCCTGGTCCTGGTGGGCAGCCGGGGCCGGCGACCGAGACCAGCTCCGCCTGGGGTGAGAAGGTCGGGCCGCCGTCGCTGCGCCGGCCGCCGCCGGCGAAGAAGGGCCCGCGGTTCCCGCCGATCCTGATCCCGATCGCCGCCGGCGTGGTCGTCGTGGTGCTGGTCGCGGTCGCGCTGATCCTGCTGTCCGGTGGCGACGACAAGGCCGATCCGAACCCGGCGCCGAGTACGCAGGCGACGCCGACCGCGCCGCAGTCCTCCTACCAGCCGCCGCCGAACGCGGTCGCGGTCGGCTTCGGCGTGTCCCTGGTCCCGGTCGAGGGCTGGAGCCTGGTGACCGCCGAGACCAAGGGCAAGCAGGTCGCCACCTACGCGCCGAACGGCGAGCCGCGGGCGTTCTTCTGGGTCCGGCAGAAGCAGAACGTGGCCGCGCAGGCGTACCTGCTCGGCATCGTCGAGGGTGAGACCGCGGAAGAGGTCGCGCAACTCGGCAACGTACGGAACCTGCCGTGCCCGAAGGACGTCTTGGTGGAGTGCGTCGCGATCGACTACACCTCCACGACCAAGGACAAGTCCGGTGCGGACGTGAAGGTCAGGGGCACGGTCGAGGCGTACCGGCGCAAGGACAACGTGGTCACCGCGCTCGACTTCCGGACCCGCACCGACTTCGCCCAGAAGGCCGAGGCGGACGCGGCGACGATGAAGAAGTCCGTGATCGACAGTCTGTGACGTACCACCGGAACTACCGCGAGGAACAGCTATGAGCCAGCAGTACGGCCCCGGTCCGCATGCGCCGGGCCCGCCGCCCGCCCCCGCTCCCGGCACGCCCGGTGGACCGGGCGCTCCGGGACGGGGCGCTCCGGGTGGGCCAGGTGCTCCCGGTGGCTGGGGGCCGGGTCCGATGCGGCCGAGCCAGCCGCAGCAGAAGAAGGCGAGCCGGACGGCCTGGATCATCATGGCCGGCGCGATCGTCGCGGTGCTGCTCGTAGCCGGCGGTGTGGTGCTGCTGGTGACCGGGAAGGACGGCAAGCCTGCGGCGGAGCAGACGCCGGACCCGGTCGGCACGCTGTACACGCCGTCGCCGACTCCCTCGCCGGACGATTCCAAGGGCCCGAACGATGTCGGGGTCGAGGTCGGCTACGGGATCTGGTTCACGCCGTCGAAGGGCTGGCTGAAGTCGCCGGACAAGAAGATCTCCGGACAGAACTACATCCTGCAGCAGTTCAGCTCCCGCGGCCTGATCGACGGGTACTACTGGGTGCGGCAGACCACGCTGTACGACGCGAAGGGCTTCGCGGAGCACTTGGCCGACATCGAGACGTCCAGTTACGAGGGGGTCCGGATCGGCAAGACGATCGAGTGCAAGCCGGACAACCCGAAGATCAAGTCCTGTTACGCGGTGTCGTACGACGGTCTCTGGGTGTCACCGAAGAACAAGGCGATCAAGATCAAGATGCGCGGGTTCGTGACCGCGTACCAGGACCAGTTCGACCGGGTGACGGCGACCGACGCGGCGCTCGAGGCGCGGGTGTACGACCGGCGGGTGAACGAGCTGAAGTACATGAACAATTCGGTCGTGAAGAGCTTCTGACCTGGGGTTTCACAAACTGCCTGACCGGGGCGGAGGGGCGGGCCAGGAAAATTGTCCGTGGCGGGTCGTACGGTGGGGGACATGAGACAGGTGTCTGAGCTGCAGCGGATGGTCGCCCCGCTGAAGGTGGTGTCGGACTTCGATCCGGCCGGTGACCAGCCCACCGCGATCGCGGACCTGGAACGACGGATCAACGCGGGCGAGCAGGACGTGGTCCTGCTCGGCGCGACCGGTACCGGCAAGACCGCGACGATCGCGTGGCTGGCCGAGCGGATCCAGCGCCCGATGCTCATCCTGCAGCCGAACAAGACCCTCGCCGCCCAGTTCGCGAACGAGCTGCGCAACTTCTTCCCGGAGAACGCGGTCGAGTACTTCGTCTCGTACTACGACTACTACCAGCCCGAGGCGTACGTGCCGCAGACGGACACGTACATCGAGAAGGACTCCTCGATCAACGAGGAGGTGGAGCGGCTCCGGCACTCCGCCACCTGGTCGCTGCTGACCCGCCGGGACGTGGTCGTGGTGGCGACCGTGTCCTGCATCTACGGCCTGGGCTCCGCGGACGAGTACCTGAACCGGATGATTCACGTGAAGGTCGGCACCGAGATGGACCGCGACGGTCTGCTCCGGAAGCTGGTCGGCGTGCAGTATGCGCGCAACGATCTGGCCGGCACCCGCGGCACCTTCCGGGTCCGTGGCGACACGCTCGAGGTGTTCCCGGTGTACCAGGAGCTCGCCGTCCGGGTGGAGTTCTTCGGTGACGAGATCGAACGGGTGATGACGATGCACCCGTTGACCGGCGAGGTGCTGAGCGAGGAGGACGAGGTCTACATCGGCGCCGCCACGCACTACGTGACCGCGCCGGAGCGGATGGAGAAGGCGATCACCTCGATCGAGGCCGAGCTGGAACAACGGCTGGCCGAGCTGGAGCGCAACGGGCAGCTGCTGGAGGCACAGCGGCTGCGGATGCGGACCACGTACGACATCGAGATGATGCGCCAGATCGGGACCTGTTCCGGGATCGAGAACTACTCCCGGCACACCGACGGCCGCGAGCCCGGGACCGCGCCGCACTGTCTGCTGGACTACTTCCCCGAGGACTTCCTGCTGGTCATCGACGAGTCGCACGTGACCGTCCCGCAGATCGGCGGCATGTACGAGGGCGACATGTCCCGGAAGCGGACCCTGGTCGAGCACGGGTTCCGGCTGCCGTCCGCGATGGACAACCGGCCGCTGCGCTGGGAGGAGTTCCTGGAGCGGATCGGCCAGACCGTGTACCTGTCCGCGACGCCGGGGCAGTACGAGCAGGACAAGTCCGACGGGTTCGTGGAGCAGATCATCCGGCCGACCGGTCTGGTCGACCCCGAGGTGATCGTGAAGCCGACCAAGGGCCAGATCGACGACCTGATCCACGAGATCCGGCTCCGGGTGGAGAAGGACGAGCGGGTCCTGGTCACCACGCTGACCAAGAAGATGTCCGAGGACCTGACCGACTACCTGCTGGAGATGGGTATCCGGACCAGGTACCTGCACAGCGAGGTGGACACCCTTCGCCGGGTGGAGCTGCTCCGCGAGCTGCGGATGGGCGAGTACGACGTGCTGGTCGGGATCAACCTGCTGCGGGAAGGTCTGGACCTGCCGGAGGTGTCGCTGGTCGCGATCCTGGACGCGGACAAGGAAGGCTTCCTGCGGTCCGGGCGGTCGCTGATCCAGACCATCGGGCGGGCGGCGCGAAACGTGTCCGGTCAGGTGTTCATGTACGCGGACAAGATCACGCCGTCGATGGAACAGGCGATCGACGAGACGAACCGGCGGCGCGCGAAGCAGAACGCGTACAACGAAGCGAACGGGGTCGACCCGCAGCCGCTGCGGAAGAAGATCGCCGACATCACCGACATGCTGGCCCGCGAGGACGCGGACACCGCCGAGCTGCTCGGCTCCGGCCGGACGCAGTCGCGCGGCAAGGCGCCGGTGCCGGGTGGTGGCAAGGCACGGGCCGGTGAGAAGGCGAAGGAGCTCGCCGGTGGCCTGCCGTCGTCCGATCTGGCCGATCTGATCCAGCAGCTGACCGACCAGATGCACAACGCGGCCGCGGAGCTCCAGTTCGAGGTCGCGGCCCGGTTCCGGGACGAGATCTCGGAGCTGAAGAAGGAGCTCCGCCAGATGACCAACGCCGGCGCGAAGTAGCACCCGGCCGGCCGCCGGAACGGACGCCGGTCCGGCGGGCCGCCGGGCCGCACGGGATGCCGGTCCGGCCGCGCGGGTTGCTGGGCGAGTGACTGCCTCACCTCAGCGGGTGATGCGGTCCAGGAATCCGCGGAGCCAGGTCAATTCGGCTTCGGCCATCGCCCGCCGGTACTCGTGGTCCGCCAGGTCCAGGAGGGTCGGCGGCTGGCCGGCCGTGGCCAGTCCTTCCTCGGTGGCGGCGTCGAAGTCCGCGAGTTGCCGTTCGGCGGTTGCCAGCCGTTCGGTGAGCGCGGCGACCACTTCGGCGTGCGGGAGCGCGGACGCGAAGGAGAGTGCGGCCGAAAAGCTCGGGTATTCGTCGACCGGCGTACTGAGCAGGTCCCGCACCCATCGCTGGGACAGCTGCCGCCCGCGGCCGGTGGTCAGGTAGAGGGTGCGCTCCGGCCGGCGTTCCTCTCGAGCGGTCTCGACCGCCTCGATCAGCCCGTGGCGTTCGAGCCGGCTGATCGTCTGGTAGATCGCGTTCGCCTGGGTGACGTTGACGACCTGGTCCTTCTGCCACTCCCGGATCCGCTGCCGCAGCCCGTACGGGTGCTGCGGGTGCTCGGTCAGCAGTACCAGCACCGCCATCGCGAGCGGGGAGCGGCGTACGGTCGTGTCCTGCTCGCCGTCCGCTGTCTGCCGGTCGCCGCTCGCCGCTCGTGCCATGACGTCATCCTGCCATCGAGTCCCTCTCTACTTGTCGAGCGCCAGCAACGACGGCACGGCGGCGGCGAGATCGTCCGGATCGGTTCCCGTCCAGGCGACGTAGCCGTCAGGCCGGATCAGGCTGGGGCCGTAGCTGCTCCACGCGGGCTCAATACCGATCCGGTACCCCGCGACGGGCAGGTTCGGCTGCACCCGGTGGATGGCGTCGAGCCAGGGCTGTGGGTCCGCCGGAGCGAACAGCACGTAGCTGCGACCGAAGAGGTCGTGCGTCGACGTCCGGTCGTCGATCCAGACGTGCGGCGCGGCAACCGGGGCGGACGGTCCGGTCGAGGGTGTCGCCGAAGACGGTGGTGTGGTCGGCGCCCGCGACGGCGTCGGACCGGTAGCGCTGGCCGAGGGTCCAGAGCTGGTCGTCGGTCGTGTCGTCCTCGACCGTCGCACCGATGCGTTTCAGCTGGCGGTTCACGATCAGGTCCGACAGCTCAGCCGCGACCGTACGACGTTCCGTCTCGTAGCTGTCGAGCAGCCGCGCACCGGCCCACCCGCGCAGCACTCCGGCCAGCTTCCAGGCGAGGTTGTGCCCGTCCTGGACGCCGGTGTTGGCGCCCATCGCACCGGCCGGCGGCCAGGTGTGCGCGGCGTCGCCGGCCAGGAAGACACGACCGTCGCGATACCGGTCGGCCAGGCCGATCGTCTGTTGCCAGCCGGCAACGTCCTCGATCTCCACCGACAGGTCCGGTACGCCGACCGCCGCACGGACTGCGGCGATCGCCCGTTCGGTCGTGAAGTCCTCGAGTGACTGACCGGCCGCCGGATCGTAGGCCACATTGAGACTCCAGCGGCCGGGATCCGCGGTCGTCACCAGCCCGGCGCCGACAGCGTCGTTTGCGATGATCCAGAACAGTGCCCGGCGGGGTACGTACGCCGAGAGGTCGGCCCGGAACACGATGCTCGCCGAGTGCTGGACGACGCCGGGCCCGGTCCGCGGGATGCCCAGCTGCTCGCGGATCGGGCTGCGATGGCCGTCGGCTGCCACCACGTGCTGGGCCTCGACCGTGGAAGTCGCTCCGGTTGCCAGGTCGCGCAACACCGCGGTCGCACGGTCCTCGTCCTGGGTCAGCGACGTCAGCTCGGTGCCGAAGCGGTACGAGGTACCGCGGTCGCGGCCTGCCGCGATCAGGATCGGCTCGATCGCGCTCTGGTCGGCCTGGCAGAACTCGGACGGGCTCAGGTCCGGCCACGCCTTCGGGGCGTCGTCCGCGAACAGCCAGTGCCACTCACCGGCGAGCGTCTCACAGCGCGCCACGCCCCAGTCGTCCGCGAACGGCCGGCCCGCGGCGCGGATCTCGGGCTCGAGCCCGACGGCCCGGTAGAGCTCCATCGTCCGCTGGTTGATGCCCCGGGCCCGGCCCTGGATCGAGGCGCCGGCGTGCCGGTCGACCAGGACCGTCCGGACGCCGAGCTCACCCAGAAAGACCGCGGTCGCCAGCCCGACGAGCCCGCCGCCGACCACCAGCACCTCAGTAGTCTCATTAGAAATAGTCATATTATGACTATACATGATGGCTCTAAGATGACCCGGTGATCGATCACGTGTCCTTGCAATGCGACGACCTGGCCGCCAGCCGGCGCTTCTACGAAGCGGTGCTCGGCCCGCTGGACGTCACCGTGTCGATGGACTTCGGTGACGTGCTCGGGCTGGCCGGTCCGGACGGCAACCCGAAGTTCTGGCTCGGCAAGCAGACCACCGGTGGGACCCAGCGCGAGATCCACCTCGCCTTCACTGCCCCGGACCGCGCCACGGTCGAAACGGTGCACGAGGCCGTGACCGCGCTCGGCGCCGAGGTACTGCATGCACCGAAGGAATGGCCGGAGTACCACCCGGGCTACTACGCCGTCTTCGTCCGCGACCCCGACGGCAACAACGTCGAGGTCGTCACCCATGCCTGAACCCGCCCGGCTGACCGGCGAGGCCCTGCGCGAGTACTGCCTGGCCAAACCGGGAGCCTGGCCGGACGAACCATGGGACGGCGACACGGTCGCGAAGGTGGGCGAGAAGATCTTCGCGTTCCTCGGCGCCGGCAGCGTCGGCCTCAAGTGCGGCGCCAACCGCGACGAGGCCGACGAGCTCGTCGCGTCGTACCCCGATGACGTCAGCAAGATGGCGTACATCGGACGCGCCGGCTGGAACACCGTGCAGCTCGCCGGGGACGTACCGGACGACGAGATCCTGGAGCTGGTCGACGCGTCGTACGCCACGGTCGTCTCCAAGTTGCCGCGGCGTTCGCGTCCCGAGTGACGTGACAGCCGGCCTTTCCTTCGCGGCTTCTCAAGGGGGTGCTTGGGGGAGCGGGGAGGGGGTACCGGTTGTGATGCCGTCATCACGGGGTTGTGATGGGTGCGGCGGGGTGTGGATTTGGAGTTGTGGACATTGAGCCGTCAGAATGGGTGTACGGAAGGGGAGTATTCCCTCGCGGTGGCATCGTCATCACGGTCAGCGATATCGACCCGGTGCGCCGGTCTCACAGTTACTCAGGGTGAGATGGAAGAGACCTTCGGAGTGGATTTCGTCTGAGCTCCGGAGGATTCTGTGCACGTTGCTGACTACGTTTGGTACATCACCGTCGGGCTGTTGCTCGCGCTGCTGGCCTTCGACGTCTTTGTGATCGGCCGTCGGCCGCACGAGCCGAGTACGCGGGAATCGGCCACCGCGATCGCGTTCTACGTCGGGCTGGCCGTGGTGTTCGGCCTCGGCGTCTGGTGGTTCTCCGGCGGCGAGTACGCCGGGCAGTTCTTCGCCGGCTGGCTGACCGAGTACAGCCTGAGCGTCGACAACCTGTTCATCTTCCTGATCATCATGAGCAGGTTCGGGGTGCCGCGGAAGTACCAGCAGACCGCGCTGCTGGTCGGCATCATCCTGGCGCTCGTGTTCCGCGGCGTCTTCATCGCGGTCGGCGCGGCCGCGATCAACGAGTTCTCCTGGATCTTCTACATCTTCGGCGCGTTCCTGGTCTACACCGCGGTGCACATGGCCAAGGAAGGCATGAACGACGACGACGACTTCAAAGAGAACGCGATGATCCGGTTCGCGAAGAAGCGGCTGAACGCGACCGACGAGTACAACGGCGTCAAGCTGACCGTGAAGCAGAACGGCAAGCGCCTGGTCACCCCGATGGCGCTGGTCATCATCGCTCTCGGTACGACGGACCTGCTGTTCGCGCTCGACTCGATTCCCGCGATCTACGGGCTGACCCAGGAGCCGTTCCTGGTCTTCACCGCGAACGTGTTCGCGCTGATGGGCCTGCGCCAGCTGTACTTCCTGCTCGGCGACCTGCTGCGCCGCCTGGTGTACCTGTCGCTCGGCCTGTCCGTGATCCTGGTGTTCATCGGCGTGAAGCTGGTCCTGCACGCGATGCACGTGAACGAGCTGCCGTTCATCAACGGCGGGCACCACATCGACTGGGCGCCGGAGATCCCGATCTGGTTCTCGCTCGGCTTCATCGTGATCACGCTCGGCGTCACCACCATCCTGAGCCTGCTGAAGTCCCGCTCGACGCGATCGGCCGAGGCTGAGGTCGAGCAGGAGCAGGAGCAGCCGGAGCTGCACCCGAAGGAGTCCTGACCCGCCGCCGCTGGGACCTGCCAACCAGCAAGGTCCCAGCGGCCAGTAAACAAGAAGGTCAGAAGCGGGCGGCGGCGACCAGCGTCGCCCGCCGCTCGTCGGTCAGCGGCCCGTTCTCCAGCCGCTTACCGGTCTCGGACGCGTGCAACATGCCCTCCGCCGACACGAACCCCACGTGGTGGATCGGCTTCCCGTCCTGAGCAAAGAAGTACAGGTCACCCGGCCGCGCCTCGTCCAGCGGAATGTTCGCCAGCGCCGCCGCCTGATCATGCGCATCCCGCGGCGTACGCAGCCCCAGCACCCGGCCGACCGTGTGAATCAGCCCAGAACAGTCGAGCCCGTACGCACAAGTGCCGCCCCACAGGTACTCCAGCCCCAGGAACAACTCACCCAGCCGCAGTCGATCATCCGCAGCCGATGGCTCGACCACAGCGCGCAGCGCGGCGTCAGCCAACCACCCGGACCCGCCGTCCGGCGTGGCCACCCGCGTGTACCCATCAGCATGCTCAATCGACGCAAGCACCGTCGCAAAGGACAGCTCCGCCATCTCGGGCCCGTCCGGCTCAGCCAGCAAGGATGCGCTCGGTACGTCAATGGCCACCGGATCGGTAGCGCTCTCCGGCAGCTCACCGAGGTGACTCGACGGCACCCATCCCGGGTACCCGAGCTCGTCCTGCGACGACGGCTGCCACGGCGCGACGATCTCCGACCAGCCGTCGCGCTCCGAGCGGACCAGTACCGGCTCGGCGAACAGCAGTTGGGTCAGCGTGCGGCCGTGCAGGCCGAGGCGGGTCTCGGTATCCATCGACTTGGCCCAGGCAGCGACATCGGGTTGCGCGGCGGTGGCCGGCGCGTCGATGTCACGGGGAGCATCGGGGGAGGTCCAGACCGTACTGACCGGGACCTTCGTGGCAGCTAACTTCATGCGGCCAAGCCTGTCACGCCGAGCCCGGGAGCAGAAGGCAGGTGGATCAGTGACCCTTCGTACCGAATCCCGCCGGTCACCGCTGCCGCGCGCAGCCACCAGGCCGCATCCAGGTCGTTCACCGCGGTCGTCGGGTACGCAGACACCAGCGCGGCCGCCGCGCCGACGCCGACGTGACCTTCCATCATGCAGCCGACGATCGCGCCGATGCCGTGCGCCTGGGCGAGTTCGAGCAGCGTACGGGCCGGTGCGAGGCCGCCGCACTTTGCCAGTTTCACGTTGACCAGATCGGCGGCGCCGTGCCGGATCACGTTCACCAGGTCGCGGAGGCCGAACACGGACTCGTCGGCGAGAATCGGCGTGCTGACCCGGTCGGTCACCCACGCCATCCCCTCCAGATCGGCCGCGGCGACCGGCTGCTCGACCAGCTCGATCGCACACCCCGCGTCCTCCAGCGCGCGGATCACGGTGACCGCGTCGCGCCGCGTCCAGCCCTGGTTCGCGTCCAGCCGCAGCAGGGGCTCAGGCCCGATCGTCGCGCGGACCCGCTTGACCCGCTCGATGTCGCCGGCCGCGTCTGTACCGACCTTGATCTTGAGTACGTCGAACCCGTCCGCGATCCGGTCCCGCGCCGCCTGAGCGAGCGCCGACGCGTCCCCGACCGACAACGTCATGTCCGTACGAACCACATCGACGCTCGACCCGAGGAAACCGTGCAACGTCTGACCGCGCCGGCGCGCCGCAAGATCATGCAACGCGACATCGACAGCGTCCTTCGCGCCGAAGTTCCCGACGACCGCACCCTGTACGCGGCGCAGCGCCTCGGTCAGATCGTCCGGCCCGAGCCCATCCAGCGCGGCGGCGATCGGACCTTCGATGCACGCCTGCGAACCGGCCAATGAGTCGCCGGTCACCTTCAGCACCTGCGGCGCCTCGCCCCAACCGCTCTGGTCGCCGTCGCTGAGCTCGACCAGCAAAGATTCGGCATGGGTGGCCGTCCGCAAGGCCGTGATGAACGGTGTGTGCAGCGGCGCCGAGACGAGGTGAGTGGTGAGCTTCACCGCACTGCCTCCAAGTCGTGCCGGTGGTTCCACGCCTCCAGCGCGATGGACGCGATCAGCTTCTGCGCTTCCGGGTCCGGCAGGTCGGACGTCGTACACACCACCAGGACGAACGGGTCAGCGTCGGCCGCGCGGACGATGCCGCCGTCATGCCGGATCCGGGTGTCCCAGCCGTTCTTGTGCTCGACCCGCGTGCCGGGCGGCAGCAGCGCGGGGATCTCGCCGTTCCACTGATTGCCGGCCAGCAGATCGCGCAGGTACGCACCGGACGGACCCGCCTGGTTGCCTACCGCAACGAGCACGCCGGCCAGTCCGGCCGGGCTCATCAGGTTGCTGATCCCGGCCGCCCGCGCCGGCAGATCGTCGATGCCGCGCTCGATCTTGGACGCGGGGGAGGACGAGGTCGGCAGTGTCGCCTCGGTCAGCGCGGCGTGCGCCGCCGGTACGCCGACCTGCTCGAGGACGAGATTGGTGGCGAGGTTGCTGGATCGAGTGATCATCTCGGTCGCCAGCCAGGTCAGCGGCACGGGCGTACCCATCGCTTCCCAGGTCGCGGGCGCCTCGTCTTCGTCCGGGTTCACGCCGAACCGGCCGCTGCCCGCGGACGCGAAGTCGTTGTGTACGGTCACCGGCTGCTCCAGCGCCAGCTCACCCGCTTCGACCTTGCGCATCATCGCCATCGCCACCGGCAGCTTCATCGTGCTCGCTGAGTAGTGCGGCCGCTCCGCCTCGTACTCGAACACCGGCGTGCCGTCCAGGCGGCCCAGCCAGACGCCGAATTCCCCGCTCCCGTCGACCTGCTTCAGCAGCTCCGCGATTCCCATGCCGCTCACCCAATCACAGCCGGGCACCTGGCAGACTGCTGAGGGTGCGCCTGACGAATCCTCGCCGGAGACGCGGTCCGTCGCGCCGTACCTGGGCCGGTCTCGGCCTGACCCGGGCACTCGGTCTCTTGCTCGGTTTCGCCGCCGATCGTGTGCTGGGCGACCCGCAGCGGTTCCACCCGGTCGCCGGCTTCGGCCAGGCTGCCGGGCGGTTGGAGCGGTCCGTGTACGCAGACTCGCGCGCGAACGGCGCCGCGTACACGACCGTGCTCGTAGGCACTACGGCCGCGGCCGGTCTGTTGGCCGAGCGGGTCACGCGGCAGCACCCGGTTCTGCACACGGTAGCGACCGCTGCGGCTACCTGGACGGTGCTGGGCGCTCGGAGCCTTGAGCGCGAGGCGGAAGCCATGGCCGGGCTACTGGAGGACAAGGACATCCCGGCGGCTCGGGAGCGGCTGAGCCACCTGTGCGCGCGGGACGCCAGTGTGCTGGAGGCGGATGAGCTGGCGCGAGCAACAGTGGAGTCGGTCGCGGAGAACACGTCGGATGCGTGCGTGGCGCCGCTGCTGTGGGGCGGTGCGTTCGGCGTACCCGGGTTGCTGGCGTACCGGGCCGTGAACACACTGGATGCGATGGTCGGGTACCGGTCGCCCAAGTACGTGAACTTCGGCTGGGCGTCGGCGCGGCTGGACGATGCGGTGAATCTCGTACCGGCTCGGGTCTGCGCGGTGCTGACCGGTGTCGCGGCCGGACGGGCGCGGGAGAGCGTACGCGTGTGGCGGCGCGACGCGGGCAAGCATCCGAGCCCGAACGCGGGTCCGGTCGAGGCGGCGTACGCGGGTGCGCTTGGCCTGACGCTTGGTGGGACGAACGACTACGGGACGTACGCGGAGGATCGCGGCACGCTCGGTGATGGGCCGGCGCCGACGGTCGCGGACGTACGCCGAACGGCCGCGCTCGCCCGCCGGGTCGGTGTGGCAGCGGCTGTGCTCGCGGCTGTGGTCGGTGCTCGGAGGGGGCGGAGATGGGATTGAGTCAGCGTCCGTTGCGGATCGTGCTGTTGCGGCACGGGGAGTCCGAGGCGAACCTGGACAAGTCGGTGTTCGAGCGGGTGCCCGACCACGCGATCCCGCTCACCGCGCACGGGCACGAGCAGGCGGCGAAGACGGGCAAGCAGCTGCGCGAGCTGTTCGAGGACGAGCCGGTCCGCGTGTACGTGTCGCCGTACCTCCGCGCCCTGCAGACACTCGACTCGCTCGGACTGGACGACCTGATCGGACTGGCCCGCGAGGAACCCCGGCTGCGCGAGCAGGACTGGGCGAACTTCCAGGACACCGCTGACATCGAGCGGCAACGACAGCTGCGCGACGAGTTCGGGCACTTCTTCTACCGGTTCACGCACGGTGAGTCGGGCGCGGACGTGTACGACCGGGTGTCGACGTTCTTGGAGACGATGCATCGTGACTTCGACAGCCCGGACGCGCCGCGGAACGTCCTGCTGGTTTCGCACGGACTGACCATGCGGCTGTTCTGCACGCGCTGGTTCCACTGGTCGGTCCGGTTCTTCGAGTCGCTGCGCAACCCGGACAACGCGGAAACACGCGTCCTGCTGCGGCAACCCGATTTCCGGTACAAGCTGGACCGGCCGTTCGAGCAGTGGACACCCTATGAGCCAACGGAGCGGGAGCGATCAGCATGGTTGTAGCGCAGACGCGGGACACGGTGCTCGAGCTGCTGGCGAGTCTGACCCCGGCACAGACGGAGAAGATCCGTGCACCCTTTGACACGCCGGGCCACCAGCAGTGGACGTACCTGCCGGGTCCTGTTCCCGGTCTGGCGCTGACGGAGCTCACACCGGTGCAGCAGCAGCTGGTGGAGCGGTTGGTCGCGACTGGTTGCAGTGAACGCGGTACGGCGGATGTGTGGGCCGTACTGGATGCGGAGGTCGTCGTACGCGGACTGCCTGAGCTTCCGGAGTCGGGGGAGTGGGAGGGGTCGATCGTCGGCGATCGGTACTTCCTCCGCGTACTGGGCGACCCGAACGGTACTGAGCCGTGGGCGTGGCGGTTGAACGGTCACCACCTGGCGCTGCATGTCACCGTAGTGGAGGGTGCTGTCGCGTTCACACCGCAGTTCCTCGGGTCGAACCCGGCGGAGGTTCGTACTGGCCCGAAGGCCGGCCGGCGGTTCCTTGCCGCCGAGCAGGACCTCGGCTTCCAGCTGCTGCATGCGCTGGAGCCTGGTCAGCTCGAGGTCGCGGTCGTTTCACCCGATGCACCTGATGACATCCTCACCCGG
This sequence comes from Kribbella hippodromi, assembly GCF_039531045.1. Taxonomy (NCBI): domain Bacteria; kingdom Bacillati; phylum Actinomycetota; class Actinomycetes; order Propionibacteriales; family Kribbellaceae; genus Kribbella; species Kribbella hippodromi. The sequence goes on from NZ_BAAAPH010000002.1 coordinate 426,246, forward strand.
CACGATCCGGTTGCCGATGCGTCGCTGTTGCATCGCGGTCTGGCGTACGGCGACATGTCCGCGGACCAGCGCCAGCTCTTCAGCCTGCTGATCGGCCAGTACGTAGGCCGCGCCGCCGGCCCGATCGGTCTGCAGACGTGGCACGACATCACCGACCAGGGCATCGAACGGCTCACGTTCGCCTGGGCCGGCGAAACCACTCCAGGCACCGGCCACCGCCACTACTACTCCATAGCCGGCCCCACCTTCCTCGCCGAATACGACAACACCCAAGACAACGCCAACCACATCCACTCAGTCTGGCGAGACACCCGCAACGACTGGGGCACCGACCTCCTAGCAGCCCACTACGCAATGCACCGCTAGAGTCGACCCAGTCAACCGACGGCATCAGCAGGAACCCGGTGTGAGTCCGGGGCGGTCCCGCCACTGTGAGCTCCTTGGGGAGTGAGTCAGGAACTGCCGCCGTCGTACCTGGAATCGGGGCGTGGACACCCCGGAAAGGAACGGTCGCCCATGCCTGTCTCCGAGAGCCAACCTGAGGACCTTTTACTCCTCTCGACTGCTGACACCGATCTACTCGCGGCCGCTCAGGCTGAGGCCGGGTGGAAGGTCGCCAACCCGGCCCGGCTGGAGTTGAGCGGACTAGACGAGCTCCTCGCTGATGCCAAGGTGGTAGTCGTACGCCTGCTTGGTGGTCGGCGGGCGTGGGAGGAAGGGCTGGACGCCGTACTAGCGGCCGGGAAGCCGACTGTTGTCGTCAGCGGTGAAGCGGCGCCTGATGCCGAGCTGATGTCACTGTCGACGGTCCCGGCCGGCGCAGTCACCGAAGCACTCGCGTACCTGAGAGAGGGCGGCGCGGACAACCTCCGAAACCTGGCCGGCTTCCTCCGCGACACCCTCCTGCTCACCGGCGACGCATTCGACCCGCCGCGTGCACTCCCGGCGTACGGCCTCCGCGGCACATACACCCCGGACGACCGCCCCGTCGTCGGCATCGTGTACTACCGCGCCCACGAGATCTCCGGCAACACCGCCTTCGTCGACGCACTCGCCGCCGCCGTCGAGGAGGCAGGCGCGCAACCACTGCCGGTGTACTGCGGAACGCTCCGCGGACTAGACCCGACCAGCGCCGACAACACCGGCCTATTCGACCTACTCCGGAAGTGCGACGTCCTAGTCACCACCCTGCTCGCGGCTGGCGGATCAGTAGCCGCCGATGCCAGCGCGGGCGGTGCGGACGACGCCTGGGACGCGGGCGCGCTCGCCTCGCTCGACATCCCGCTGATCCAGGGCCTCGCGCTGACCTCCACCCGCGAACAATGGGTGGACAGCGACGCGGCGGTCAGTCCGCTGGACGCGGCGACCCAGGTCGCGATCCCGGAGTTCGACGGCCGGCTGATCACGATCCCGTTCTCGTTCAAGGCGTACGACCAGGACGGCCTGGCCCGGTACGCGCCGGACCTCGAGCGGTGTACGCGGCTGGCCGGCATCGCGGTCGCGCACGCGCGCTTGCGGCACATCCCGCCCGCGGAGAAGCGGATCGCGCTCGTACTGTCCTCGTACCCGACCAAGCATGCGCGGATCGGGAACGCGGTCGGTCTGGACACCCCGGCGTCGGCCGTCGTCCTGCTCGGGCAGCTGGAAGCGGCCGGGTACGACCTCGGCGGCCTGGACCTGAGCGAGCTGCAGGGCGCGGACGGCGCCGACGGGCTGATCCACCGGCTGATCGCCGCGGGCGGGCACGACGTCGACTGGCTGACCGACGAGCAGCTGGCGGCCGCGGTCGCGAAGATCCCGTTGGCCAGGTACGCGACCTGGTTCGCGCGCGTTCCGGATTCGTTGCGTACGGCAATGACCGACGCGTGGGGCGCACCGCCCGGCGAACTGTATGTCGACACCTCCGGCGACGAGCCCGCGATCGCACTGGCCGCGCTGCGGTTCGGGAACGTCGTGCTGATGATCCAGCCGCCGCGCGGTTTCGGCGAGAACCCGGTCGCGATCTACCACGACCCGGACCTGGCGCCGTCACACCACTACCTCGCCGCATACCGCTGGCTGGAGATGTCTCCCGACGAAGGCGGTTTCGGCGCGCAGGCCGTCGTCCACCTCGGGAAGCACGGCACGCTGGAGTGGCTGCCCGGCAAGGGCATCGGGCTGGCGGCGGATTGCGCGCCGGACGCGGTGCTCGGGAACCTGCCGATGGTGTACCCGTTCATCGTCAACGATCCCGGCGAAGGTACGCAGGCCAAGCGCCGCGCGCACGCGACCGTGGTCGACCATCTCGTCCCGCCGATGGCGCGGGCGGAGACGTACGGCGACATGGCGAAACTGGAGTACCTGCTCGACGAGTACGCGACCGTGTCCGCGCTGGATCCGGAGAAGGTACCGACGCTCCGCGCGCAGATCTGGACGTTGATCCAGGCGGCGCAACTGCACCACGACCTGCACACGGACGAGCGGCCGGAGGACGACGACTTCGACGAGTTCGTGCTGCACCTGGACGGGTACCTGTGCGAGATCAAGGACGTGCAGATCCGGGACGGGTTGCACGTACTCGGTGGTGCGCCGGAGGGCGAGGCGCGGATCAACCTGGTGCTCGCGGTACTGCGGGCGAAGCAGCTCTGGGGCGGGTCGTACTCGATCCTCGGCCTGCGGACCGCGCTGGGCGAGACGTTCGGCGTGGACGAGGCGGCGTTGCTCGCGGACCCCGGCCGGGTCGTTCCGGAGTTGGCGGAGCTTGCGACGCTCGCGGACCTGCCTGCGGTGAGCGGCGCGGACGGCGTCGACCTGCTGGAGGCGGTGGCGCGGAAGCTCGTGGTCGGGATGGAAACGCTCGGCTGGGACGCGGCGAAGGTACCGGTCGTCGTCAGCGAGGTGCTGGGCAAGCAGTCCGTGGGCGTCGAGTCGTCGCTCACCTTCGCCGCGACCGAGGTTGTGCCGCGGCTGGCGCGAACCGGCGACGAACTGGCGAACGTACTCCGCGCTCTCGACGGCCGCTTCGTCGAGGCCGGTCCGTCCGGGTCGCCGACGCGCGGGCTGGTGAACGTACTGCCGACCGGCCGCAACTTCTACGCGGTCGACCCGAAGGCGATCCCGAGCCGCAACGCCTGGGACGTCGGCGTCGCGCTCGCCGACTCCCTGCTCGCCCGGCACCGCACCGAGACAGGGGAGTGGCCGCGCTCGGTCGGCTTGACGATCTGGGGTACGTCGGCAATGCGCACCCAGGGCGATGATCTTGCCGAAGTGCTCTGGCTGCTCGGCTGCCGCCCGGTCTGGGACGAGGCGTCGCGCCGCGTGACCGGCTTCGAGGTGGTCGGTCTGGAGGAGCTCGGCCGGCCGCGGATCGACGTCACGATCCGGATCTCCGGGTTCTTCCGGGACGCGTTCCCGCACGTGGTCGCGCTGCTCGACGAGGCGGTCCGTACGGTCGCCGCGCTGGATGAACTTGCCGAGGACAACTATCTGCGCGCGCACGTCGACGCCGATGTTGCGGAGGGCAATGATCTCCGGTCGGCGACGGCCCGGGTGTTCGGGTCGAAGCCTGGATCGTACGGCGCCGGACTGCTGCCGTTGGTGGATGCGCGAAACTGGCGTACCGACGCGGAACTCGCCGAGGTGTACGCGGTCTGGGGCGGCTACGCCTACGGCAAGGGCCTCGACGGTGCCGAAGCGCGTGGCTCGATGGAACGCGCGTACGCCCGGATCCAGGTCGCGGCGAAGAACGCGGACACCCGTGAGCACGACATCATGGACTCCGACGACTACTTCCAGTACCACGGCGGCATGATCGCGATGGTGCGGCACCTGACCGGCGCCAACCCGAAGGCGTACGTAGGCGACTCGGCCGTGCCCGCGCAGGTGAAGACGCGGACGCTGGACGAGGAGGCGAAGCGCGTCTTCCGGGCCCGGGTGGTGAACCCGCGGTGGATGGCGGCGATGCGGCGGCACGGGTACAAGGGCGCGTTCGAGATGGCGGCGACGGTCGACTACCTGTTCGGGTACGACGCGACCGCGGGCGTGGTGGACGACTGGATGTACGAGACGCTGACCACCGAGTACGTGGCGAACCCGGAGATGGCCGAGTTCTTCCGGAAGTCGAACCCGTGGGCCCGGCACGGCATCGCCGAACGCCTGCTCGAGGCGGCCCAGCGGGGGCTCTGGGCGGAGCCGTCCGACGAGGCGCTCGAGACGCTGCGGAGCGCGGTCCTTGAGACGGAGGGTGACATCGAAGACCGCGGCTGATTGGGTGGAGTCATGCCGCCAGAGCCGCTCCGAGTCCTGATCACCAACGACGACGGGTACCTAGCGCCGGGAATCCGGGCGCTCGCACCGGTGATCGCCGGGCTCGGGTACGAGGTGCTTGTGGTCGCGCCGCTGAACGACGAGAGCGGTGTCGGATCGGCCCGGGCCGGCATGCTCGACCGGCCGATCCGGAGCGAATCCGACTCGGAGAACGGCGTGACGTACACCGGGATCGACGGGACGCCGGCGCTGGCGGTGACGCTGGCGACGGTTGGCGCGTTCGGGCGGGCGCCGGATCTGGTGCTGTCGGGGATCAACCGGGGCGCCAACATCGGCGTGCCGATCTTCCACTCCGGGACTGTCGCGGCCGCCGTGACTGCGGCCGGGCAGAACACGTCGGCGGTCGCGGTCAGTATCGACTCCGAAGACCCTGGGCATTGGGAGACCGCGGCAACGGTCGCCGGCGAGGCGCTCGGCTGGATCGCCCCCGAACCCGCCGGGACGGTCCTGACAATCAACGTCCCGGACCGTCCGTTGGCCGAGCTGGCCGGGGTCCGGCACGCCTCGCTGGCGCCGATCGAGCGCTCCCGCATCATCGGTGCGACCGCACCTACCGGTGAACCGATGATCAACCTGGAAGCACCCCGCCCGGACCCGGTCCCGAACACCGACGAGGCCCTCCTCACTGCCGGTTTCGTCACAGTCACCCCGCTCGTAGGCCTCCGCGCCCTCCCCGACGACACCGCCGCCAACACCCTGGCCAAACGCCTGACCCGCTGATTAGCCCACCCGTTGCCCCGCCTCACGTGCTGACCGACACACCGGTTGACCCGCCTCGTGCGCTGAGCGGCTCACCTGTTGACCCGCCTCGTGCGCTGAGCGGCTCACCTGTTGATCCGCTGACCCGTTGATCAGCTCACCCGTTGATCGGTACCGAAGGACGGGTGGTGGTTGGTGGTGGGGCGGGCGGGCACGCCTGAGGGTGGCTCGTATGGGCCTGGTTCGGGGGACCACTACCCGTTGTTCGGTACCGCGTCGGGTGTGCCATGATCGGGGCGACGGTTGTGGAGGAACACCGGTGACCAGCTTGCTGGGAGTCCGGGGCGGTCCCGCCACTGTGACCGGAACCTTCGGGGTCCGGAAGCCAGGACATCTATGGCCGTCCGCCGGTTCGCCGGCGTACCAGTGCCGTAGCGGGCGTGGACACCCGCTCGACGAAAGGGACTTCCGCCGATGCGGGCTGCGCGATCTGATGCCGGGTTTCCGTTCACAGCGATCGTCGGGATGGACGATCTCCAGCTCGCGCTGATTCTGGCGGCAGTGTCGCCGGCGATCGGCGGGGTGCTGATCCGGGGCGAGAAGGGTACGGCGAAGTCGACCGCCGTCCGCGCCCTGACCGAGATCCTCCCCCCAGTGGACGTCATCGCCGGCTGCCGCTTCTCCTGCGACCCTGACCACCCCGACCCAACCTGCCCCGACGCCCCCCACACCACCCCCACCGACGGCGCGCGCGGCATCTCCGCGAACGCCCCGCACAGCACCTCAGCCGGCGCTGCGGCGAACGGTGGGGTGCGGCGGGGGGCTCGGTTGGTGGAGTTGCCGGTGGGGGCGACTGAGGATCGCGTGCTCGGTTCGCTGCACCTGGAGAAGGCGCTGGCGGAGGGCGTCACCGCGTACGAGCCGGGGTTGCTGGCGGCGGCGCATCGTGGGCTGTTGTACGTGGATGAAGTGAACCTCCTGCACGATCACCTGGTCGACGTACTGCTGGATGCCGCCGCGATGGGTCGGGCGACGGTCGAGCGCGATGGGGTTTCGGTGACGCACCCGGCGCGGTTCGTACTCGTCGGGACGATGAACCCCGAGGAAGGGGAGCTGCGGCCGCAGTTGCTCGACCGGTTCGGTCTGACGGTTGATGTCGTCGCCAGCCGGGACCCGGCGGTGCGGGTCGAGGTGATGCGCGCGCGGCTCACGTACGAAGCGGGGCCGGCGGAGTTTGCAGAGCGGTACGACGGGGCGCAACGCGAGCTGGCCGAGCGGATCGTGAAGGCGCAGGGTCTGCTGCCGGACGTGATCCTGACCGACGCGGCGCTCCGGCAGATCGCGGAGATTTGCGCATCGTTCGACGTGGACGGGATGCGCGCGGACTTGGTGACGGCGCGTACGGCGGTCGCGCATGCGGCTTGGTGCGGACGTACGGTCGTCGAAGTCGAGGACGTACGCGCCGCCGCCAAGCTCGCCCTGCCGCACCGGCGCAGGCGAAACCCCTTCGACGCCCCAGGCCTGGACGACCAGCAACTCGAAGACGCCATCAACAACACCACCCCACCAGAAGACCCCGACGACGATCCGGATGACCCGAACGGCGGACCGGGCGGGGGAGTAGATCCTTCAAGTGAAGGTGAAGGGGAAGCGAACCCTTCCAATTCAACTGATGGTGATGAGCAAATACCTGCGGGTTCCGCTCCAAGCGTCGCCGGAAGCTCGGAGCCGTACAAAGCGCGGCTTTTGAGTGTGAAGACTGCTGGGGTGGGCGTGGCTGGGCGGCGGTCGCGGGCGGTTACCGAGGTGGGTCGGGTGGTGGGGGACCGGGCTCGGGTCGGACGGGAGGCCGGGCGGCCGCATTTGCTCAGCACGATCAGGAGCGCGGCGCCGCATCAGCACGTGCGCGGGCGGAGCGGTCCGGGGCTGCTGGTGCGGGCGGCGGACGTGCGGCTCGCCGTACGCGAAGGCCGCGAAGGAAACCTCGTACTGTTCTGCGTCGACGCCTCCGGATCGATGGGTACCAAGAAGCGGATGAGCGAGGTGAAAACGGCGATCGTTTCGCTTCTCCTCGACGCGTACCAGCGCCGCGACACCGTCGGCCTGGTCACCTTCGCGGGTGCCGCCGCGACGGTCGCGCTGCCGCCGACGGGCAGCGTGGAAACGGCGGTCCGACGGCTCGAATCGCTGCCCACCGGCGGACGTACGCCGCTCGCCGAAGGTCTGTTGCAGACGGCCGAACTGCTCCGGATCGCCGCGATCCGCGACCCGCGCCGCCGCCCGTTGCTCGTCCTCGTCACCGACGGCCGCGCGACGTACGGCGAGAACGCGTTCGCCCGCGCCCGGCAGGCGGCCGGATGGCTGGCCGAGCAAGGGATCGCGACCGTGGTGGTGGATTGCGAAGCACGGCGCGGCGTACGGCTCGGGCTGGCCGCGGAGCTGGCGGGTGATCTCGGCGCGGAGTACCTCGATCTCGGAGATGTTGCGGCCGGCAACCTTGTGCGGACGGTCAGCGAACGGAAGGTGGCCTGATGCCGAAAGGGCAGCCGGTCGCCGTACCGGATGACGGCCTGACCACGCGGCAGCGGCGAAACCGGCCGTTGCTGATGGTGCACACCGGGGAGATGAAGGGGAAGTCGACCGCCGCGTTCGGACTGGCGTTGCGGGGCTGGAACCAGGGGTGGCGGATCGGGGTCTTCCAGTTCGTGAAGAGCGCGAAGTGGAAGGTCGGCGAGGAGAACGCGTTCAAGGCGCTCGGGCGGCTGCACGACGAGACCGGCGAGGGCGGTCCGGTCGAGTGGCACAAGATGGGCGAGGGGTGGAGCTGGTCGCGCAAGCCCGGTACTGACGCCGATCACGCGGCCGATGCGTTGGAGGGGTGGCGGGAGATCCAGCGGCGGATTTCTGCCGAGGCGCACGATCTGTATGTGCTGGACGAGTTCACGTACCCGATGAAGTGGGGCTGGGTCGACGTGGACGAGGTGGTCGAGACGCTCAGCAGCCGGCCGGGGCATCAGTACGTGGTGATCACCGGGCGGGATGCGCATCCCAAGCTGCTCGCGGCGGCTGATCTGGCCACCGAGATGACGAAGCTGAAACACCCGATGGACACCGGCCAGAAGGGTCAGAAGGGCATCGAGTGGTGACGGCTCCGAACCCCGCGCCGAAAGGTCGGTTGGTTTCGCGGGTGGTGGTGGCGGCGCCGGCTTCGGGGGCGGGGAAGACGACGGTTGCGGTTGGGTTGATGGCGGCGCTGCGCAAGGCCGGGCATGTGGTGGCCGGGTTCAAGGTCGGGCCGGACTACATCGACCCCGGGTTCCACGCGCTCGCGACCGGGCGCCCCGGGCGGAACCTCGATCCGATGCTGTCGGGGGAGGAGCGGATCGCGCCGCTGTTCCAGCACGGCGCGGCCGGTGCGGATGTCGCGATCGTGGAAGGCGTGATGGGCCTGTACGACGGCGCACTCGGCACCGAAGGTTTCTCCTCGACAGCACATGTCGCGAAGCTGCTCCGCGCGCCGGTCGTACTCGTGGTGGACGCGTCCGCCGCCGGCCGCAGTGTCGGAGCAGTGGTGCAGGGGTTCGTCGCGTACGACCCGGAGGTACGAATCGTCGGCGTGATCCTGAACAAGGTCGGCTCCGACCGGCACGAGACCGAAGTACGCGCCGGTGTCGCGCCGACCGGCGTACCTGTGCTCGGCGTACTGCGCCGCGACGCGCGACTGACGGTCCCCAGCCGCCACCTCGGCCTGATCCCGGCGCCCGAACAACAATCCCAAGCTGAACAAGCAGTAACCGCAGCCGCCGAACTGGTCCACCAAGGCGTAGACCTCGACGCCATCATCACCGCCGCCCACTCCGCCCCCCACCACACCTCAGCCGCATGGACCCCCAGCTCACCTACTGAGGTACGCGGTGTGCGACCGGTGATTGCGGTTGCCGGGGGACCGGTGTTTTCGTTTCGGTACACCGAGACCGTGGAGTTGCTTGAGGCGGCCGGGGCGGAGGTGGTGACGTTCGATCCGCTGGCCGATCGGTTGCCTGAGGCAACTGCTGGGCTTTACCTCGGTGGTGGTTTCCCGGAGCTGCATGCCGAGGCCCTGTCGGCGAACGTCGAGCTGCGCGATCAGGTCGCCGCCGAGATCGCCTCCGGCCTCCCGGTGATCGCCGAATGCGCCGGCCTCCTCTACCTCTGCCGCGAACTCGACGGTCACCCGATGACCGCCGTCCTCCCTGCGACCGCGCAGATGACCTCCCGCCTGACCCTCGGCTATCGCACCGCCGTCGCCGCCACAAGCACCGCGTTCTACGACGAAGGACGTCGCGTCCGGGGTCACGAATTCCACCGCACCACGATCACGCCGAGTACCAAAGAACTCGCACCCGCCTGGTACCTGCCGTCCGGTCCGGAGGGCATCACGCTTCCGCACGTACACGCGTCCTATCTGCACGTCCATTGGACCGCCACGCCCGACGTCCCGGCTCGCTTCGTCGCGGCCGCCCGAAACCGATGAAGCTCGTCATAGGCATCGGCCTTCGCGGCGGCACCTCGTACGAAGAGCTGACCGCCCTCGTACGCCACGCCCTTCGTGACGTCACCGGCGACGTCGACCTGATCGCCACCCGCACCGGACGCGAGCAAGAACCTGCCCTCCAACGCCTGGCCCAGGACCTGAACGCCGACTTCCGCACCTTCGAGACGCATGAACTCGCCGCCCAATCACCACCGACCCCCAGCGAAAAGGTCCAGCACCACACCGGCACCCCCAGCGTCGCCGAAGCCGCAGTACTAGCCGCCGGGGCGCACCTCGTAGTCACCAAACAACAAACCCCCAACGCGACAATCGCCATCGGCCACCTACCAGCGCCCGGGTACGACGCGGCGGCCCGGGCAACTGTGCATCGGGTTATCGCGGAGCGGCGGGACGTACGGCGAGGGTTTCTTGACCTTTCGGTTGATGATCGCTTGCTGACCAGAGTTCTGGAGGCTGCGCATCGGGCGCCCAGCGTCGGGCTCAGTCAGCCGTGGGACTTCTTGGTGATTCGCGACCTCGCTACCCGGCGGAAGGTGCACGAGCTGGCGACCGTCCAGCGGGATGCCTTTGCTGCTTCGCTTCCGGATGAGCGTCGTGCCGCGTTCGATGGGCTGAAGATCGAGGCGATTCTCGACGCGCCGGTGAACATCGCGGTGACCTGCGATCCCGGTCGCGGCGGCCGGCATGTGCTCGGGCGGCATGCTGATCCGCGGACGACCTGGTTCTCGGCCGCGATCGCGATCCAGAACCTGTGGCTTGCTGCTCGCGCCGAAGGGCTGGGTGTCGGCTGGGTCTCGTTCTTCACGCCGGAAGAGGTCGCGGGGGTTCTCGGTCTGCCCGCGCACATCGAGCTGGTCGGGTACCTGTGCGTGGGGCACGTCGACGAGTTCGCTTCCGCGCCGGAACTCGTCCGCTCGGGTTGGGCAAAACGCCGCCCGCTCACCTGGGCCGTACACCACGAAACCTGGGGCCACCGCGACATCTCCATCCACGAAGAGGCGCTACAAGCGACACCCGCGCACGACATCTCCCAGGCATCCGGTCAGACGGTCAACGTGATCATCGGCGGCGACGCAACCAGCTTGCGGAACCCTGAGGATCTGGTCGTTCAGTTGGGCGCCGTCAAACCACCGTCCGACTTCGGCATTGTCTGGCGTCACGCGCGCACAAACCACGAAGCCACGGAGTTCGGCATCGAGCTGGCCCGGGATCTCGCTCTGCAGGGCATCGCCCACCTCCGCGTACGCGTCACCGACCGCACCGAGCAGGCCGAAGCCTTCGCCCGGGGAATCGCCACCGGCGCGTCGGCCTCCGGTCTGACACACTCACCCGCATGACAGAGCCGTCCCCCATGTACGTGCCCAAGTTCTCGATGAAGCAGCGGATCACCCTGATGGCGAACAAGTACGAGTTGATCGCCACCAACCCGGACGGTAGCGACGGTGCGTTGCTCGCGTTCGCGCAGCAGAAGCGGATGGCGTTCAAGGAGCAGGTGACGTTCTACACCGACGACACCAAGACGCAGCCGGTGTTCTCGTTCAAGGCGCGGAAGACGATCGACCTCGGGTCGGGGTACGACGTGTACGACGCGAACGGTCAGCCGATCGGCTGGTTCAAGAAGGAGTTCGGGAAGAGCCTGCTCCGGTCCAGCTGGCAGCTCAGCGCGGCCGGGGTGGAGGCGGACGGTACCGAGCGGAACGCGACGGTCGCGATCGTCCGCCGGGTCTGGGAGTTCGTCCCGTTCGTCGGCGAGATCCCGCTGCCGTTCATCTTCCACTTCGACTTCACCGATCGCGCCTCCGGCCGGCCGGTGCTGTCGGTGGAGCGCAAGGTCTCGGTCCGCGACCGGTACCGCATCGAGGTCCAGGACCAGCGCCTGGACTTTCGCGTCGCGGCGGCGATGACGGTCGCGCTGGATGCACTTCAGTCACGCTGAGTGTTCGGCGTACGACCACGGTCGTACGCCGGTCTCACTCTTTCGGGTGAACCTACCCCGAGGACCCTTGGTTCCGCCCGGACGCGGTGCGAGGCTGTATTCATGGGCGTAGCGCAGCGAAGTCGACGGTGGTTGGTTCCGGTCGCGGCAGTCGCCGTGGTGGCAGGAGTGGGGGCAATCGGCCCGGTGATGGCAGACGCCTCGCCGAAGCTGCCGAACATCTCCGCGCAGGATCTGCTCACGAAGGTGCAGTCGGCGAAGGTCGACGGCCTGAGCGGCACCGTGCAGTCGAGCGCCGACCTCGGCCTGCCCGCGATCCCCGGGATGCGCGGCGCCAACAGCCAGATCACCGACCTGCTGAGCGGCCAGCACACCGCGCGGGTCGCGTTCGCGACTCCGGACAAGGCGCGGGTCTCGCTGCTTGACAACCAGTCCGAGCAGCTCTGGACCACAGACGGCAAGTCCGCCTGGGCCTACGACTCGTCCAAGCGTGAAGCCACGAAGCTGACCCTGCCGGCGCACTCGGCGAGCAAGCCGGAGAAGACCCAGCCGCAGCAGAACTACAACCCGCAGGCAGTCGCGAAGCAGTTCCTGGCCGCGATCGACCCGAGCACTCAGGTGCAGGTCAGCGGCACCGAGAAGGTGGCCGGCCGGGACGCGTACAAGCTGAAGCTGGTGCCGAAGACCGACAAGACGACGGTCGGTTCGGTGACGGTGGCAGTCGACTCCAAGACCTGGGTCCCGCTGGACGTGACGGTGATGCCGCGGTCCGGTGGCAGCCCGGCGGTCGAGCTCGGCTTCACCTCGGTGTCGTTCGACGTACCGTCGGCGAGCAGCTTCGCGTTCACGCCGCCGGCCGGGGTGAAGGTGACCGAGCAGAAGGCGCCCGCGAAGACCGAGCTGCCGAAGCAGGTCAACCCGAAGACCACGCCGAAGCTGCTGCCGCGCAAGCCAGTCCCGAACGCGAACGCGAACAAGCCGACCGTGATCGGTACCGGCTGGGACAGCGTGGTGATGATCCGCGGCGCCCAGACGGCGGACCTGACCGGCAACGGCAAGCTCGGCGGTCAGCTCGGCCAGCTGCTGGCCAAGGCGCCGACGGTGCAGGGCTCGTGGGGCTCGGGCAAGATCGTCACCAGCAAGATGATCAGTGCGCTGATCACCAACGACGGGCGGATCTTCGCCGGTCTGGTCACCCCGGACACCCTGCAGGCCGCCGCGGCGAAGGCCCCGCGCTGACCGTGAGCGCGCCGGTCGTCACCCACGGCCTGACCAAACGGTTCCGGAGCGGGCAGGTCGCGGTGGACGCGGTCGACCTGGAGGTCCCGGCCGGGAGCGTGTACGGCTTCCTCGGGCCGAACGGGTCGGGCAAGACCACCACCATCCGGATGCTGCTCGGCTTGATCGCGCCGACCTCAGGCGCGGTCGAGCTGCTCGGCGAGCCGATGCCGAAAGCGCACCTGCGCGTACTGCCGCGGGTCGGCGCCCTGGTCGAAGGACCGGCGTTCTACCCGTTCTGGACCGGCCAGGCGAACCTGCTGCGCTTCGACGCCGCCGACCGCACCGCCGACCCGAAGACCCGCAAGGCGCGCGCGGGGGAGGCGCTGGAACGGGTCGGCCTGTCGAACGCGGCCGGCAAGAAGGTCCGCGCGTACTCGCTGGGTATGCGGCAGCGGCTGGCGATCGCGGTCGCGTTGATGCAGCGGCGCGAGTTGCTCGTACTGGACGAGCCGACCAACGGTCTCGACCCGCAGGGCACCCGCGAGGTCCGGCACCTGATCCGGGAGCTGGCCCGGGACGGTACGACGGTGTTCACGTCGACGCACTTGCTGGCCGAGGTGGAGCAGGTCTGTACGCATGCGGCCGTGATGAGCCGTGGCAAGCTGCTGCGCCAGTCCACGGTCGCGGATCTCCGGTCGGAGCTGCGGCCGCGATTGGTGGTGAGTACGCCTGATCTCGGGGCGGCGGCGGAGACGTTGCAGGGGCTCGGTGTGACCGAGCTGAAGACCACCGAGGAGACGGTCGAGGGTGACCCGGGGGAGGTCCCGATCGAGAAGTTCGCGGCCGCGCTGGTCGCGGCGGACGTGCGGATTCACGGGTTCGGGCTGGAACGCCCAAGCCTGGAGGACGCCTTCGTAGCACTCACCGGGGAGGGTTTCGATGTCGCCGAATGACCCCGTCCCCGCCGACGCTGCCCCCGCCGACGCTGCCCCCACCGACGCCTCGCGCGCTGGCGCCGTTCCAACGCAGGCCAGTGCCTCCGACGCCACGGCCGTGGCGACCGTCCGGCCGAGTGCCGGCCGGCACACGCTCGCGTTGTTCGGTTCCGAGCTGCGGCTTGTCTTCGGCCGAGCCCGCACTCAGGTGGGTCTCGGCGTACTGGCCGCCGTCCCACTGCTGATTGGGATCGCGATCAAGATCACCGGCTCCGGCGGCGGTACCGAAGGATTCATCGGCCAGATCGCCGGCAACGGCCTGTTCCTGATCGTCGCTAGCCTCGGCCTCTCCCTGCCCTTCTTCCTGCCAACAGCCGTGACCGTGGTTTCCGGCGAGTCCCTGGCGGGCGAGGCGAGCCTCGGCACCCTGCGCAGCATGCTGACCGCACCAGCCGGCCGCTCCCGCCTGCTCGCCGCCAAGATGGTCGCGCTCGCGGTCTTCTGCCTGGCCGCCACGATGGTGATCTGGATCTCCGGCTTGATCGTCGGCTTCATCCTGTTCCCCGTCGGCGACGTCCTGCTCCTCTCCGGAAGCACGGTCTCGCTCGGCGACGGCCTGCTCCGCGCCCTCGGCATCGCGATCGTGATCGCCCTGTCCCTGCTCGGCCTCGCCGGCATCGGGCTCTTCGTGTCCTCGCTGACCTCAACCCCACTGGCCGCGATGGCCGCGACCTTCGGCACGTTCATCGTGCTCGGCATCATGACCGCGATCCCGCAGCTGCACGCGATCCAGCCGTGGCTGCTGATGTACCGCTGGCAGTCCTTCGCCGACCTGCTCCGCGACCCGCCGTACTGGCATGACATCGGCCGCAACCTGCTGCTCCAGGCCGGGTATCTGGTCGTCTTCTATGCCGCGGCGTGGGCGAGATTGACGAGTCGCGACATAACCTGAGGCGGTGGAAGCCCATCTTGTCGCCGCCCTGCGCTGCCCGGTCTGTGGTGACGGGCTCACGCTGACCGACCGTACGGCCCGCTGCCCGCGCGGGCATGCGTACGACCTGGCCAAACAGGGCTACCTGAACCTGCTGCCCGCGTCCTCGAACGGGATCGACGGCGACTCGGCCGCGATGGTCGGCGCCCGCACGGTCTTCCTCGGCACCGGCCACTACGCGCCGATCCGCGATGCCCTGATCTTGCGCGCCGAGCTCGGTGAGGACGACCTGGTCGTCGAGGTCGGCGCCGGCACCGCGTACTACCTGGCCGGCGTACTGGGCCTGTCGCCGCATCGCCGCGGCATCGCCCTGGACGTGTCGAAGTACGCGGCCCGGCGGGCGGCGAAGGTCGATCCGCGGATCGCCTCGGTCGTCTGCGATGCCTGGCGCGAGCTGCCGCTGGTCGACGGCGCGGCCGAGCTGATGCTGAACGTGTTCGCGCCCCGCAACGCCGCCGAGATGGCCCGCGTCCTGTCTCCGACCGGCCGCCTGCTCGTGGTGACGCCGAACCAGCAGCATCTCGCCGAGCTGATCGACGTACTGGGCATGGTCGGCGTCGACGCCGACAAGGAACGCCGGCTCGAGGAATCGCTGGCGGGGGAGTTCGTCCGGACCGGCAGCGAGGTGGTCGAGGAAACGATGCCGCTCGACCGGTCGGCGGTGGAGCAGCTCGTCCTGATGACGCCCAGCGCGCGGCATCTTGACTACCGCGAGCTGCTGCAGCGCATCGCCGTCCTGCCCGAGCCCGCGATCGTGTCGATGTCCGTGACGGTGTCCACCTGGGAGAAGTGAATCCCCAGGCCATCACAATCACCCCTCGGGCCGGCAGCTGCCGCTCAGCGACCGGTCGTCGACGCGATGGTGATGGCCTGGAGATCCGGCCTACGCGGCGTGAGCGCCGAGTTCGCGCGCGACTACAGTCCCGTGGGCCTCGGCCTCGACGTGCGCTTCCGACTCCGAGACCTTGGCGGCGTCGATCAGTTCCTCCATCCCGGGGGTGACCGGGGCGAGGGTGAGCTCGGCGGCGGCGGTGCGGATGTTCATGCCGAACAGGTCGCTGAAGACCCGCTCCAGGTACGGCGTGGCGTGGTCCCAGCCGTGCTTCGGGCTGCCGGGCCCGTACCCGCCGCCGCGGGCGAGCGCGAAGATCGCCGGCCGGCCGGTGAGTGGGCGGGTACCGAAGGCGAAGTCCCTGTCCATCAGCAGGACGTCGATCCAGGTCTTCACGTGCTGGGCGATGCCGTAGTTGTACAGCGGCACGGCGAGGAGGACCGCGTCGGCGCTCCGGATCTCGGTCGAGAGGTCGGCGGCGATCGCCTGGGCCTCGGCGAGCGGCATCCGGTCGGAGTCCGCGACCGGTTCCTGACCGACCTGCGCCGCGGCCAGAGTCGGCCAGAGGGTCGCGGGCAGCGGGTGCTGTCCGAGGTCACGCCGTACCACGACACCGTCCGGGTGCTCCGCCTTCCAGGCGGCCTCGGCGCTGTCCGCCAGCGCGCGGGACACCGAACCGTCCAGCCGGATGCTGGCGTCGACGCGTAGCAGGGTGCTCATCTGTTCTGTCTCCATCAGTTGAGGGGGCGAGCTCGGGTTGAGCTGTTTCGAAGATAATCTGTCGAGCAGAACATATTCAAGTCAGATCGTATTCCGGGTGGCGTACACCCCGTAGGATGGGGACATGTCCAGTACGTCGCCTGAGCTCGCCGCCGGGACCGCTCGTGGAGTCGAGCCGTCCGGCAACGGCAGCGCGCCGGTCGAGGCCGACCTGGGCTGGGCGCTGGGCGTCGTCTTCCGGCGGTACGCGAAGGCGTCCGCCGCCGCGCTCGAGGGTCTGCCCGGCGGGCCGCGCGGCTACCAGGTGCTGGCGACGACGATGTCGGAAGGGCCGAAGCGGCAGCTCGATCTGGCCGCGCAGCTCGACGTCGACCGGACCGTGATGACGTACCTGCTGGACGACCTGGAGAAGGCCGAGCTGGTGCAGCGCCGCCCGGATCCGGCCGATCGGCGGGCACGCCTGATCGTGCCGACCGAGCAGGGCCGGCAGGCGTTGTGCGAGCTGGAGCGCCGCCTGCGCGCGACCGAGGACGAGGTCCTCGGCATCCTGGACGAGTCGGAGCGAGCCAGCTTCCGGATGCTGCTGCAGCGCGTCGCGATGAAGGCGAACGCGATCGACCCGCTGCACAACGCCTGCACGCTGGCCGAGGCGGAGGACGCCGCCGACTGCTAGTGCCGGCTCTGCTCAGCGTCGGTTCTGCTCAGCGTCGGTTCTGCTCAGGGTGGGTTCTGCTAGCGCAGGGGCACGAAGCCGGATTCGTACGCGCGGATCACGGCCTGCGTACGGTCCCGGGCGTTGAGCTTGGCGAGCACGTTCGCGACGTGCGTCTTCACTGTTTGGACGCCGAGAATCAGCTCCGCGGCGATCTCCGCGTTGGACAGCCCCCGCGCCATCAGCCGCAGCACCTCCTGCTCACGCTCGGTCAGCTGGAACTCGTCCAGGCCGGTCGGTCCCGGCTGCGAACCGGCGTGTACGAGGGCCAGCGCCCGGATCGCCTCTGGGAAAAGCAGCGACTCGCTCCGTGCGACCGTGCGGATCGCGGCGATGATGTCGTCCGGCGGGGTGCGCTTGAGCAAGAACCCCGACGCACCGGCGCGCAGTGCTTCGTACACGTAGTCGTCGTTCTCGAAGGTCGTGACGACCAGGACGCGCGGCGCCGGGTCGAGGCTCTCCAGCAGCAGCCGGGTGGCCTGGATGCCGTCGACCGCGGGCATCCGGACGTCCATCAAGACGACGTCGGGGCCGGTCCGGCGGACCACCGGCAGCACCTCGGCGCCGTCGCCCGCCTCGCCGACCACGGTGAGGTCGGGCTCGGCGTTGATGATGGCGCGCAGGCCGCTGCGGATCAGCGGCTCGTCGTCGACCACGACCACCGACAAGTTCATGTCATCCCTTCGTCATGCTGACCGGCAACCCCACCGCGAGGCGCCAGGCCGGACCGTCGTGCGCACTGACCGGACCGGCCTCGACAGTGCCACGCAGTACGGCGACTCTTTCACGAATCCCGGACAGCCCACGCCCGCCACCCGGCGACTCGGACGTGCCGCTGACCGGATTGGTCACCGCGAGCCGCAGCCCGTTGGTGTCCAGCTGGATCGACAGGTCGACGGTCAGCTCACCGGCCGGCCGCCCGGCGTGCCGGATCGCGTTGGTGAGCCCTTCCTGCACGATCCGGTACGCCTCGCGGGAGACCGCGGCCGGCAATCGGTCCAGGTCACCGAACCGTTCGACCTCGATCGTGATGCCGCCGGCCCGGGTCGCCTCGACCAGCCGGTCCAGACCGCCGAGCGTGGTCTGTGGTGCGGTCCGGGAGCCGGGGCGGCGGTCGTCGCGGAGCAGTCCGAGTACATGGTCGAGATCGGCCAGTGCGGCCCGGGCCGAGGTCTCCATCGCGGCCAGCGCGGTCTCGGCGAACTCAGGGTCGGTCGCCAGCACCCGCCGGGCGGCTGCCGCCTGGATCGTGACCAGGCTGAGCGCGTGCCCGACGCTGTCGTGCAGTTCGCGAGCGAGACGGTTGCGCTCGGCAAGCGTTGCGGTCTGCTGTTCGAGCAGCTCGATCCGTTCCGCGGCGGTCGGCCCGAGTACGCGGGGGGCGAGGTAGGCGAGCAGCGCGCCGACGGCGGCGGACAGCAGGAACAGCAGCACCAAGCCGGTGATCGCCGCGGCCGGCATCCACAGGTCGATCCAGTTGCCGTGGACCTCGTAGTTGGTGCCGGGGACGAGTTCATGGGTGCCGGGCGAACGGAACGGCGCTACCAGCCAGATCGCGCCCAGCCCGATGACGATGGTGCTGAGTACGCCGACGATGCCGCCGGCGGCCAGGTGCAGGACGAACCAGAGTGCGGTCCGGCGGCGCTGCGCCCAGGTCCGCGCCGGCCCGAGCGGCCGCTCGTCGAACCGGACCGCGAGCAGCGACTCGACCGCGATGCCCTCCACCTCGCGGACGGCCGGCAGCAGCCCGAGCGCGACCGGCGGCCCGAGCCCGAACACCACCCAGATGATGCCGGTGGCAACGTTCGGCAGGTCCAGGTCGTTGACCACGGCGCCGAGCGCGCTGTCGACCAGGATGAACGCGAGCACCAGCGCCGCACCGAGCAGCAGGTACACCCAGCGCAGGTACGTCGACGGACGCCACAGGCTGCTGATCACGCTCACTGTCACATGGTGTCAAAACCGGGGGAGCGGTACCTCCCTCGCCGGAGTGAGCCCCCTTGTCCCCGGCGGTGTCCAGCCCGGAAAAGCTGGATCGGAGTGGGCAGGATCACGGCAAAGGTGAGGGTTTACGCAAATTTGACGCTGCAGCTAAAGGTTCGGCGCTCAGGACCGTCGCGATCTGCTGCCGAGGCAGGTACGGTCTGTGGTCGGGGCGGGTGCCCGTCCGGTTACGGACAGGCATGGGGAGCAGCTCCAGGACGGGTGGCCAGCGGTACCGCGAGGACCCGGCGCAGCGGACGTCAAATCCCTGTGAAGTCCCCGCGGGCGGATTGACCACCTTTCCATATTTGATGTTTGATCAAATATCGGGACGAGAGAGGTCGATATGAGGTTGAGGCGTTCCGTCATCGCCCTGATGGCGGTCCTGGGGCTCGCCGCGGTGAGTGCGTGCAACGGCGGCGGCAAGGACAAGTCGGCGGACGACGGTGGCCTGCAGAAGGTCAGCTATCTGACGTCGTTCAACACTTTCGGCCGGGAGGCGTACGCGTACGTCGCACTGGAGAAGGGCTACTTCAAGGACGCCGGGTTCGACGTCAAGATCTCGCCCGGAACCGGCACCGTCGACGTGATGAAGCTGGTGGCCGGCGGCCAGGCCGACTACGGCATCGGCGACTTCACCGCCACCGTGATCACGCTCGGTAAGCAGAAGCTGCCGGTGACCACGGTCGGGATGATCCACCAGAAGTCGATGGCCGCGATCATGTCGCTGGAGGGCCTGGGCATCAAGGGCCCGCAGGACCTGCCGGGCAAGACCATCGGCGACCAGCCGGGTTCGACCAACACGGTGATGTTCCCGGTGTACGCGAACGCGGTGCACATCGACCCGAAGTCGGTCACCTTCCTGCCGTCGCCGCCGCCCGCGCTGCCGAACCTGCTGGCGGCCGGCAAGGTGCAGGGCATCGGCCAGTTCGTGGTCGGTCAGCCGCTGATCGAGAAGGCCGACCCGAAGCACCGCAAGGCCGTCACGCTGCCGTACGGCGACGTGCTGCCGGACCTGTACGGGAACGCGATCATCACCCGGACGGACCTGGCCAAGGATCACCCGGACCAGGTGAAGAAGTTCACCGCCGCGCTGCTCAAGGGTCTGCAGGACACCATCGACGACCCGGCCGGTGCGGCCGCGACGCTGAAGAAGTACGTGCCGACCACGGATCTCGCGGTCGCCACCGCCGAGCTGAACATCATGAAGGACTACGTCAAGCCGAAGAGCTTCAACGGCCCGCTGGGTGACGTCAGCCTGGAGCGGCTGCAGAAGATCATCGCGCTGCTGGAGCAGTCGAAGGCGATCCAGCCGGGTGCGGTCAAGCCGGACGACGTGGTCACGATGAGCCTGGCTCCGAAGAGCTAGCAAGGGAGAACTGGAACCGGATGATTCGCCTGGACGGCGTGGGGCAGGTCTTCGACGGACGCGAGGGCCGGGTGACCGCCCTGGAGAAGATCGACCTGCACGTTCAGGGCGGTGAGTTCGTCACGCTGATCGGCCGGTCCGGCTGTGGCAAGTCCACGCTGCTCCGGCTGATCGCGGGACTGCTGCCCCCGACGTCCGGCACGGTCCAGGTGGCGGGCGAACCCGTCACCGGGCCGCGCCGGGACGTCTCCTTCATGTTCCAGCGCCCGGCCCTGCTGCCGTGGCGATCGGTCCTGTCGAACGTGATGCTCCCGGTCGAAATCGACAAGGGCAGCAAAGCCTCGTACCGGGACCGTGCGCATCAGCTGCTCGAGCTGGTCGGGCTGCAGGGTTTCGAGCGGCGGCTGCCGCACGAGCTGTCCGGCGGGATGCAGCAGCGGGTGTCGCTGTGCCGGTCGTTGATCCGCGACCCGCAGGTGATGCTGATGGACGAGCCGTTCTCGGCCCTGGACGCGCTCACCCGGACCGAGCTGTCCGAGGAACTGCAACGGATCAAGATGGAGCTTTCCACCACGATCGTGTTCGTCACGCACTCGATCGAGGAAGCGGTCGTCCTGGCCGACCGGGTCGTCGTGCTGACGCCGCGGCCGGGGCGGATGCGGGAGGTTGTCGACATCGATATCCCGCGGCCGCGCAGTCTCGGGCAGGACGCGCATGTCACCGAGGTGGCGACGATCAGCGCCCGGCTGCACGCATTGCTGGCCGAGAAGGTACCGGAGAAGGCCCGCGACGAGGTTCGTCCGGTGGATGAGGTGCGGGGCCGATGACGAGACGATCCTGGCTGAAGGATTCGCCGGCCGCCGCCGTCGTCCTCCCGATCATCGGCCTGGCCGCGACGATCGCGCTCTGGTGGGGCGCGACGATCGTGTTCGCGATCGAGCCGTACCTGCTGCCGAGTCCGTGGGACGTGGTGGTCAAGTTCTTCGAGCAGCCCGGGATGCTGCTGACCGAGACCGGCACGTCGCTGCTGGAGACGATCGAGGGCTTCCTGCTGGCGATCGTGATCGGCGTACCGATCGCGCTGCTGATCGTCCGGTCGGTGATCCTGGAGCGGCTGGTCTACCCGTTGCTGCTGATGGTGAACTCGATCCCGAAGGTCGCGGTCGCGCCGCTGCTGGTGGTGTGGATGGGCTTCGGTCAGTGGCCGAAGGTGGTGATGGTCCTGCTGATGTGCTTCTTCCCGATCGTGATCTCGACCGCGCAGGGGATGAAGTCGACCCCGAGCGAGCTGGTCGAGCTGATGCGGTCGCTGAACGCGAGCCGGACCCAGGAGTTCTTCAAGCTCCGGCTGCGGTACGCGATGCCGCAGATCTTCACCGGCTTCAAGGTGGCGATCTCGCTCGCCGTGATCGGGTCCGTGATCGCCGAGTTCGTTGGTGCGACCAAGGGACTCGGGTACATCATCCAGCAGTCCGGCGCGAGCGCCGACACCACGCTGGCCTTCGCCGCCATCACCCTGCTCAGCGTGATGAGCATCGTTCTCTTCTACGGATTGGCCTTGCTCGAACACCTCTTGCTGCCGTGGGCGCGTGAGACCCGATGACAGCACAAGCTTCAGATGCCGATCAGCGGGTGCTGGTGCGGCCCGAGTGGTTGCAGGCGACCGTGGCTGCTGTTTTCGGCCGGCTCGGGTTCGCAGCCGCGGACGCCGACGAGATCGCGGCCGCGCTGGTCGAGGCCGATCTGCGCGGGGTCAGCTCGCACGGCGTGATGCTGGTCCCGATGTACGTCGAGCGGCTGAACGCGGGCGGGGTGACTCGGGAACGTGAGCTGGACGTACTGTTCGACGCCGGCGCCGCGATGGTGGTGGACGCCCGTGGCGGGATGGGACAACTGTCCAGCCCGCAGGCGATGGGACACGCGATCGAGCGAGCCGGCCGGTACGGCATCGGTCTGGTTTCGGTGCGCAATGCGCACCACTTCGGCGCCGCGAGCCGCTGGGCGACGCAGGCCGCCGAGGCCGGGTGTATCGGTATCGCAATGTCCAACACGACGCCGCTGATGCCCGCGCCGGGCGGTGCGGAACGGCTGGTCGGCAACAACCCGCTGGCGATCGCCGTACCGACCACGGCCGGCGTCGAGATCGTGCTGGACATGGCCCTGTCGGCCGTTGCCCTCGGCAAGATCCGGCTGGCGGCCTCGGCCGGGCGGCCGATCCCGGACACCTGGGCCACCGACACCTCGGGCACACCGACCACCGATCCGGACGAAGCGGTGCTCGGCATGTTGCTGCCGGCCGCCGGGCACAAGGGATTCGGCCTGGCGCTGATGATCGACGTGCTCACCGGCGTACTCAGTGGTGGCGGCTGGGGCGACGAGGTACGCCCGCTGTACCGCGAGCCGGACCGGCCGAACGACTGCGCGCACCTGTTCCTGGCGATCGACCCGGAGTTGATGGGCGGGGTGGAGGCGTTCCGCCGCCGCTCGTCCGGGCTGGCCGCGCGGGTCCGCGGGAGCGCGACCGCACCGGGGGTGGACCGGCTGTACCTGCCGGGTGAGATCGAGGCCGAGCGCGCGGCACAGCAGCGCCGGCACGGAGTACTGATCGAGAAGCCGGGACTGGACGGACTGCTGGCGGCCGCACGCGCCGTCGGCGCCGTCATCCCGGCCGGAGGGGAACTGAACTGATGCCGAAGACACAGGTTTCGACGGATGCGCTGCGGAGCCCGAACGGGGTGTTCTCGCAGGCCACCGTGATCGAGGCGACCGGACGGCTGGTGTTCGTCTCGGGCATGACGGCGCGCCGGCCGGACGGCGGGATCGCCGGTGTCGGTGACGTCCGGGAGCAGACCAGGCAGGTGTGCGAGAACGTGAAGTCGGCGGTCGAGGCCGCCGGCGGCACGCTCGAGGACGTCTGCCGGGTGGACGTGTACGTACGCAACATGGAGGACTTCGCCAAGATCCACGAGATCCGGGCGCAGTACTTCACGGAACCCTTGCCGGCCTCGACCATGGTCGAGGTCAGCAAGCTCGCCCATCCTGACTATCTGATCGAAATCTCTGCGATTGCAGTGGTTTCATGACCGGGGGTGATTCCGTGCGCGGCGTCGAGTGGACCTGAGATGCGGTACGTGATGGTGGAGCACGCCGGGCGGGAAGTGCCCGGCGTGCTCTCGGGAGACACGGTTTCGTTGCTGACCGCAACGGATCTGACCGAGGTGATCGAGTCCGGCTTCGAGCTGTCGGGGGAGCGGATCCCTTACAGCGAAGGCATTCTGCGGGCGCCGTTGCGCCGGTTCCGCCGGGACATTCTGTGTACCGGGTGGAACTACTGGGATCACTTCGAGGAGAGCAAGGGCAAACGCGAGGGCCAGGACGTCGACCGGCCCGAGCACCCGACCTTCTTCACCAAGGGCCCGGACGTGGTGATCGGTCCGTACGACGACATCGCCTACGATCCGGCGCTCTCCGCCAAGTGGGACTACGAGGCAGAGGTCGCACTGGTGATCGGCCGGACCGGGAAGAACATTCCGGTCTCGCGGGCGCTGGACCACGTGTGGGGGTACATGCTCGCGAACGACGTGTCCCAGCGGGACCTGCAGCGGGCGCACGGCGGGCAGTGGCTGAAGGGCAAGAGCATCGACGACACGATGCCGCTCGGTCCGTGGATCGTGACCGCCGACGAGCTGGGCGACCCGCAGGACATCCACCTGCAGTGCCTCGTGAACGGTGAGATCCGCCAGGACGCTTCCACCAAGCAGATGGCGTACGACGTGGCCACGCTGATCAGTGAGTTGTCGTTCGGGATGACGCTGCGTCCGGGTGACCTGCTGCTGACCGGTACGCCGGCCGGTATCGGTAACGCGCGGGAGCCGCAGGTGTTCTTGCAGGAGGGCGACGAGATCATCACTCGCGCCGACAAGCTGGGTTCGCTGCGAAACAAGGTTGCTCGTGCAGACCGGCTGACTCACGGATGAGCGGGCCGTTGGAGCTGCTGCCAGGTGGCGGCAAAGGTGGTCGCCGTACGCTCGCTGAGCATGCGGCGGCTGAGTTGCACCAGCTCATCCTGTCAGGAGAGCTCCCCAGCGGTACGCCGTTGCGCCTGGTCGAGCTGGCCAATCGGCTCGAGATGAGCCAGATGCCGGTACGGGAAGGGCTGCGGCGGCTCGAAGCACTCGGACTGGTCGAGATCATTCCGCACCGGGGCGCCTGGGTACGGGACCTGTCGCTGGCTGACCTGCGGGACACGCACGAGACCAGACTGGCGTTGGAGAGCCTCGCTGTACGAGCTGCGGCTGCGCGGTTCACCAGTGAGGACCTGGAGAAGGCTGCTGCCGCACTGGCCGAGCACCTGCGGATGTCGCGCGCTGAGGACTCCGCAGGCGCTCGTGGGGCGCACGCGGACTTCCACTTCGCGATCTACCGGGCCAGCGGTTCACAGTGGTTGCCGCGGGCCATCGAGCCGGTCTGGCAGAACAGTGAGCGCTACCGGTTCGGGAGCCGGCCCACCGCGTTCCTGATCGAGCGGAGCCGGCAGGAGCATCAGGCGATCTTGGACGCCTGCGTCGCACAGGACCCGGATGCCGCCGAACAGGCGTTGCGTAGTCACCTGGCTGGCGCGTTCCAGCGGATCACCGAGACGATGACGTCAAAGAAGGAGACGTCATGAAGGTGAAGTTCGACGCGACCGGTGAGGTCGTGGTGATCACTGGCGGCGCCCAGGGCATCGGCGCGGCGCTGGCTGCTGCTGTGAACGCGGTAGGCGGTACGGCAGTGGTCTTCGATGTCACGCCGCCGGCCGACGGGATCGAGTACGTCGAAGTGGACGTCGCGGACCGTGCCGCTGTCGAAGCCGCTGTCCAGGGCGTGCTGGAGCGGTACGGGCGGATCGACGGCTTGGTGGCCGGTGCCGCCGTACAGCCGCGGTCGTCCGTACTGGCGATGGACGCGGCGGAGTGGACGCGGACGCTGCAGGTGAACCTTGACGGTGTGGTGTGGGCGTGTCAGGCCGTCGTACCGCACCTGGTGTCGCGGCAGTCCGGTTCGGTGGTGGTGTTCACGTCCGGGATGGCCTCCACTGGTTACGCGGGGGCTGCGTCGTACGCGGCGAGCAAGGCGGCGCTGGTGGCGTTCGCCAAGTCGCTGGCGGTGGAGGTGGCCGCTGACCGGGTCCGGGTGAACGTGGTCGCGCCAGGGGTGATCGACACCGAGCAGTTCCGCGGTGCGAACGCTGGTGCGGACCGGGACCACTGGCAGGACACCATAGGTATCGGCGACCCCGATGACGTGGTCGGCCTGCTCTTGTTCCTGCTGTCCGACGCTGCCGCCATCACCGGGTCGGTACTGCCCAGAGAACGTGCCTTTGCCAAGCTCACGAGCTTTGTCTAGCTGCCTCATCTAGCTGCCTGGAGTGAACTAGTGACTGAACAGCTGCCTGTAGCAGTAGTAGGTGCCGGTCCGATCGGTCTGACCACTGCACTCGGTCTGGCGCACTACGGCATCCCGTACGTGCTGCTGGAGGAGGACGCGGTGCTGTCGTCCGACACCAAGGCCGGTACGACGCTCAGCCGTACGCTCGAGATCTGGAACCGGTACGGCGCGCTGGACGGCATCCTGGGTGCCGCATTGCGGATCGACGAGATCGGTGACATCGACCGGGCCACCAACACGCCACGCGCTTCGGTGCAGCTCGCCGAACTGGTGAACGACACGCAGTTCCCGTTCGTCATCAACCTGCCGCAGCAGAAGATGGAGCCGTTGCTGGCAGCGGCCCTACCGGAGCCGGTGCTGACGCAGCGCCGGCTGACGTCGTTCGAGGTACGGGACGACCGGGTAGTACTGCAGCTCGAGACGCCGGACGGGCCGCAGGAGCTGGAGGCGTCGTACCTGCTGGCCTGTGACGGCGGGCGGAGCCGCATCCGGGACGCGCTCGGCGTGAAGGTGATCGGCGAGACGCTGGCCGAGCGGTACATGCTGATCGACGTAGTGGTCGACCTGGATGTCAACAACGCGCGGGACTACCCGTACCTCGCGTACTTCGCGGACAAGTCCGAGTGGATGGTGCTGATCCGGCAACCGGACAACTGGCGGTTCCTGTTCCCGCTGCCACCGGGCACGGACGCCCCTGGTGACGAGGACCTGCTGGTGAAGGTCAAGCAGTTCATCGGTGAGGTCGACCGGATCGAGCTGCTCGGCTCAGTCGTGTACAACGTGCACCACCGTGTAGCGGAGCAGTGGACCAAGGACCGCAAGGTGTTCCTGATGGGCGATGCGGCGCACCTGATCACGCCGATGTGGGCGCTGGGCCTCAACACCGGTGCCCTGGACGCGTCGAACCTGCCGTGGCGGCTGGCCTGGGTACTGCGTGGCTGGGCCGAGCCGTCCCTGCTGGACGGGTACGAGCAGGAGCAGCGCCCTGTAGCGATCGAAGGCTCCGGAGAGATGGCTGAGGCGGCGCGTAAGTACATGTCGTTCCAGCAGGGTGCTGTCACGGAGGGGACGAGCGATTGGGCGACGGCCTACACGCGTACGTTGCTCGGGGTGCGGCTCGATGTAGACGGTTCGGGCGACTGGTCGATGGTTGCCACCGCGGGCGCTCCGCCGGCCGTACGCGCCGGAGATCGTGCACCGGACCTGGTACTGCAGAGTCCGACCGGGCGTACGACGATCCACGAGCTGTGCCGGGACTCGTTCGTCGCGCTGTACTTCACCGACGTACGCCGGCGGCCGGAGATCCCGGTGAACGACTCGGCGGCGCTGCGGCACTGCGCCGTCTCCCGGTGGGACGCGCCGCACGACTCCGGGCTGCGGGACCGCGCCCTGTTCGACCCGGGCAGTGTGACCACCAAGCGGTACGGCGTACCGGCTGAGACCATCGTGCTGATCCGGCCGGACGGCCACGTCGCTGCTGTTGCACCCATGGGTACCGGGGTGGCGGAAGAGTTGTACACCCGGATCACCGGAAGACCTGTACCACGGGAGGACATGTGACTTCGTTCGGCGAGCCGCTGCACGAGATTCTGCTGCAGACAGAGGACCTGGAGTGGGTGGAGAAGTCGCTGGACGGTCTCTCCCACAAGATGCTGTGGCGTGACCCGGTGACCGAGGCGTCGATCGCCCTGGTGCGGTTCGAGCAGGGCTCGGGTATCCCGTCCGCGCACAAGCACGCATCGAACCAGTTCATGTTCTGCCTGTCCGGCCGGTACGTGTACCTGCCGACCGGCACCACGCTGACCAAGGGCAGCTTCTACTGGAACCCCAAGGGCGTGACGCACGGCCCGACGCGGGCAGAGGAGACCTCCGTACTGCTGGAGGTGTACGACGGTCCGCACTACCCGGAGCGTCCGGACTTCTACGACAACGACGAGGACGCGCACTGACATGGCTGGTTGGGACGTCCACACCCACCTGATCCCGCCGACCGTACTGGCGGCGGCGCACCGGGGTGAGTTCGGGCTGTCCGTCGACAGCGGTTCGCTGGTCGTCGACGGCGGGCGGCTGCCGCTGCGCCGGCTCGCTGACCCGACCGCACTGCTGCACTGGATCGCAGAGCAGGACCTGGACGGTGCCGTGGTCTCAGTACCTCCGGCGTTGTTCCGGTACGACCTCGGCGCCGACTGGGTCGAGCTGGTGAACCAGGGGCTCCGAGAGCTCGCCACACCGCAGCTACGCGTGCTAGCCCATCTACCGTTGCTCGATCCGGCCGCTCCTGGTGTAGCGGCCGGACTGGCCGGCGAGGGCGTGTTCAGCGGCTTCGCCCTTGGTACGCCGAGCTATGCCGGGCTCGACCCGGTCTGGCAGGTGCTGGACGAGGTGGAGGCGTTCACGCTGATCCACCCCGGTGCCAGTGACGACAAGCGGCTTGACTCGTTCTACCTGTCGAACCTGTTGGGAAATCCGTACGAAACCGGAGTGGCGGCGGCCTCGCTCGTCTTCGCGGACGTGCCGGGGCGGTTCCCGGGTATCCGGTTCTGTCTGTGCCATGGGGGTGGTGTGACGGCGGCTGTCGCCGGGCGGTGGCAGCGCGGGATCGACCAGGCCCGGCCTGGCATCGAGCCACTGACCCTGCCGGTGGCCGAGGCGCTGCGCCGGTTCTACGTCGACGACCTGGTGCACGACGGTGCCGTCATGGACCTGCTGACGAGAACGTTCGGGCCCGACCGGGTATTGGCCGGCAGCGACTGGCCGTTCCCGATGGGCAGCGACGAGGTGTCCGCCGCCCGGTCCGCGGCGGCCGGGGAACTCACCCGGCCGCTTGCGCGGGAGGTCACCGAGTAGTGGGACAGGTGTTCTTTCTGGTCGAGGTCGTGATCAGATATCAAATCGTGGTGAACGGGGAAGAAGAGGCATGAGTACGCGGGGGACTGTGTTGCACAGTCATGGGCCGGGCGAGCAGCTGAAGACCGATGTGGTCGAGCTGTCCGCTGGTCGCGGTGAGACGTTGGTAGAGATGCGGTTGGCCGCTGTCACATCACAGGACCGGTCGACGCTCGCGGGCAAGCAGCCCGCCGCGCCGTTCGTACCAGGTTCCGAAGGTGCCGGGGTGGTGGTCAGCTCGGACAGCTTCGAAGCTGGTACGGCTGTGGTCGTACGCGGTGCTGGGGTTGGCGTGACGCGGTCCGGTGTGTGGGGGCGGTACGCGGTGGTGCCTGATGCTGCCGTACATCCGGTGCCGGCCTCACTCGAGCCGGGCACCGCGCTGGCGCTGCTGACACCGGCCTTGACGGCGCATACCGCCGTACGCCGCGTGGCTGCTGTCGGCGTGGGGGAGACCGTTGTAGTTACCGGAGTGACCGGTCTGCTCGGCCGGATGTGTGCTGTGACCGCACGGGCCGCCGGAGCGGCTCGGGTGATCGGTCTGGTGTCGGAGCATGACCGGGTCGACAGCGCGACCGGACTGGTGGACCAGCTCGTCCGGGTGGACGGTCTGGGACAGGTGGGCCGGGAGCTTTCCTGGTGCGATGCGGCGATCGACACCATGGGCGGACCGGTGGCCGGTGGGGTACTCGGACACATCACTCCGGGCGGGCGGATCGCCGTACTCGGGTACAAGGCCGGTGAGTTCACCACGATCGATCTGCATCAGTTGATCGGCCGGGACCTTCGCGTCCTGCCGGTGAATCTGCAACGGACCGTACTGGCAGCGGATGCGGTCGGTCAGGCGTTGGCAGACATCGCATCCGTTTCCTGGCGAGCGGAGTACGAGGTGCTGCCCGCGGACCGCGCCGGTGAGATCCTGGACCGGCAAGCAGGGCGGGTTTTGCTGGACCTGACGGCACTGGGCTGACGCTGCTGCCTGGGGGCCGCGTGGCCTAGACCACAGTGGTTTGTGGGGCTGAGCTGAGCAATCTGTTGCCGGATGGCCCCGGGAAGCCCGGTCGGCGGCTACGGTACCTCCAGAGTTGTATGCAACATTGTGTGCGCGTGGAGGAGAGAGGCAGCCTGCTACTGATGATCCGACGACTCGAGCTTACGCCTGGGGGGCCGACCGGCCGTCGTACGCTCGCTGAGGAAGCTGCCGCCGAACTGCACGAACTGATCCTGTCCGGCGAGCTTCCCAGCGGTACGGCGCTCCGGCTCGAGGAGCTCGCCAAACGGCTCGACATGAGCCAGATGCCGATCCGCGAAGGGCTCCGCCGGATGGCCGCGCTCGGCCTGGTCGAGATCGTCCCGCACAAGGGCGCGTGGGTCCGGGAACTGTCGATGGAGGACCTGCGCGACACGCACGCGACCCGGCTGGCGCTGGAGTCGCTGGCAGTACGTGCTGCCGCCACACGGTTCTCCGACTCGGACGCGGCGAGCGCCCGGGCCGCCTTGGCCGACCACGTCCGGCTGTCCAAGCTGGGCGACAACATCGCGTCCCGGCAGGCCCACACCGAGTTCCACTTCGCGATCTACCGGTCCGGCGGTTCGCGGTGGCTGCCGCGGGCGATCGAACCGGTCTGGCAGAACAGTGAGCGCTACCGGTTCGGCTCGCGGCAGACCAAGGCCCGGATCGAGCAGACCCGCCGGGAGCACCAGGCGATCCTCGACGCGTGCGTCGCGCATGACGAGGAGGGGGCCGAGGCGGCGCTGCGGGAGCACCTGGAAGGCGCCATGCAGCGCATCACCGAGACGATGGAGCGTCGCTCCGGTCGCTCTGATGGTCCTAGTAGCTCTAGTGGTTCGTGAGGTCTTCGAAGCGATCCACTTGCCAGCCGGCCGCATCGAACACTGCTCGTAGCAGGAGACCGTCGCTGCTCGCTCGGTGAACTCCGATCAGCTCAGCGAGCGGTTTGCTGCCAAGACCGGGGTAGTACTCGTCCATGGCTTGCCTGCGGCGCTGCTCGAACGCTCCGCTCATCTCCTCGAGCGGAGCGTCGTCCGGGCAGCCGGTGACTTGGCCTGACCCGATCTGCTCACCCGGCGCGAGTCGCTGGACCAGGGCCTCACCTGCGCGTACGTCCTGAGCTCTGACGCGTGCACCCAGTGCCTGGCAGTCGATGCGCCGGAGTGCTCGCTGAACGCCTTGTGAGATGGCGATGTGGTCCGGGTGGCCGGTCAGTCCATCTCTGCCGACTGTGAGGATCAGCTGTGGGTTCACGGCGAGTGCTGCCTGTTCAACAGCTGCGGCGATGTCGTCCGGTGGCGCGGCGGCTAGGGTACGTGGTCCGCTCCGGCCGCCGTCGTCGATCCACTGGTCCGGTGCACCGAGCCAGTCCCACTCGTTGATGCCTAGTAGTGCACAGGAAGCGGTGAGGTGGTCGGCGGAGCCGTGCATGCCGGCGGTTGCTACGCGGAGTACGACATGCCAGCCCTGTTCTTGCAGCAGGGCAGTGGCGGCGGCGGTGGTGAACACCTCGTCGTCCGGGTGGGCGTGCACCACTAGTGCCGTACGCATCACTTCGGCCGGGGTGCTTCAGTCGGCCAGGCGGGCAGGGAAGCCGCCGGTTGCGATCGGGCTCCAGCGCTCCGGGGTGATCCGGATCAGGCACTTGCCCTGCTGCACCATCGCCTCGCGGTACTCGTCCCAGTCCGGGTGCTCACCGGAGATGGCGCGGAAGTAGTCGACCAGCGGCTCCACTGCGTCCGGCAGCTCGATCACCTCACCCCGGCCGTCCACCTGCACCCAGGCGCCGTTCCACTCGTCCGACAGCACTACTACACCGGCTTGACCGGTCCGCTTCACGTTCTTGCTCTTGGCCCGCTCCGGGTACGAGGAGATGACGATCCGCCCTTCCGCGTCCACACCACCGGACACCGGCGACGCCTGCGCCGTACCGTCCGCGCGCGTGGTGAGCAGCAGCATGTGATGACGCGGCCGGACAAACTCCAGCAACTCGTCGATCTGGACCTTGGTGTTGGTGGCAATAGTCCGTGGCATGCCACCACCCTATGCGTCCTGCTAGCGCACCGAAGTCTCGTGCACAGTCAGCCACTGGTGCGTGTCCGCTACCAGAACCGCGGTCACCCGGCGTACGCCGCCGACCGAGTGACGCTCCAGGAACCTGCACACGACAAGGTCAGCTGTCGCCACCACCAGCTCGAACTCCTCGATGCTGATCGTCAGCCCCGGTACTGCGTTGTGGGAGGTGCTGAGTGCGTTCGTCAACGTCGGCAGGTCCAGACGGGTGCCGTCGATGGTGACCAGGGTGAAGTCCGGGTGGTGGGCCTGCTGGAACCGGTTCAGGGCCTCAGCGGCAGCTCTACCGGACAGCCAAGCCGCCAGGTCCTCGTGGTGCTGGACGACGGCGGCGTACAGCTGGTCCATCAGGTGCTCTTTCGGTCGAGGTCGGCTGGGGTGATGAGGCGCTCCAGCTCGTCGTCGGTGAGCTGGTTGACCAGGTGCTTGGCGTGCTGGGCCTGTGCGGTGGTGGGGAGCGCGCCGTCGAGCAGATCGGGGAGGAGCAGCTCGTAGCCGGCGCGGGCGCGCGGGGAGTAGCGGTGCCGGGTACGGGCGACTGCGGACGAGACGCGGATGGCGTGCTCGTTGCCCGGCGGTACATCCGGGCGGTCGGTCTCCCGCGCTCCGAACCGGAAGCCGTTCGCCTGGTCGCAGCTCGGGCATCCGGTGACACCCGCGCCGAGCTTGGCGCCGCACTCCGGGCAGATCATCCGGTCCAGCGCGGCGTCCACCACTCGCCAGTCGAACTCGGACGGATCCTGAAGCACGACCTCGGCCAGCTGGCTGGCTTCCGGCGTTTCCGGGCGTACGCCGGAGTCCGCACAGAAACTGTCCCAAGCGGCGTCGAGACTGTCCTCGACCTGCCGGATCGCGGACTGTAACCGGGGATGTTCGACGCGCAGCACCCCCAGACCCTAACCGCCGGCGGCCCTTGTGGACGACCGGATTGACATGTTCGAACAGGTGTTCGAACATGGGGTCATGGCGGGAATCCAGACACCCACAAGTCGAGCCACGGCCCTCGACAAAGCCCGCCTGCTCCTAGCCCAAGCCCAAGCCCAAAAAGCCGCAACCACCCCCACCCCAGCCCCTTCCCAACCCCCTCCCGAGCCCCCCACCCCACCAGTCACCAGCTTCGACCCCGACCCCCACCACCCGGACCACCTCCACCCCGACTCCCACCATCCCCACACCGTCTCCCACCACCCCCACCACTCGCGCCACCCTCACGCCGCCCTGACCCACCACGATTCCGCCTACCCCGACCCCACCGACCCGTCCTCCACCAGCTCCGATCGCGACCCCCACCACCCGGACCACCCGCACGCCGACTCGGCCGGCTGCGGCTCCACCCGCCCCCACCACACCTGCGAGAGCTCTGCCGGCTCCACTCAGCTTGGCCCGGACGGCGCGGAGGTGCGGCTGGCTTCTGTTGGTGGGACCCGGATTCCCTCGGCGGCTCGGGTGCAGCAGGCGCTCGACACCGCGGAGGTGGACCGCAACCTCCCCACCCACCCCGCAGTGAGCGGACTACTGGCAGGCGCCAACCTGCGCGGCGGATCGGTGTACTCGGTGCGTGGCAGCACCGCCCTGACGATGGCGCTGATGGCCGGACCATCCGCGGACGGCGCCTGGTGCGGAGTCGTCGGCATCCCGTCGTTCGGTGTCGAGGCAGCGCACGGATTCGGCATCGACCTGGAGCGCCTGGTGCTGGTCCCACACCCAGGCCCGGACTGGCTCAGCGTCGTCGCCGCCCTGGTCGACGCGCTGACCGTCGTGGTCGTCCGCCCACCCGGCGAGGTGACACCGGGGGAGGCGTCCCGGCTGGCCGCCCGCCTCCGGACCCGCGGCGCGATGCTGATCGCATCCGGCTCCTGGCCCGGCAGCGAAGCCAGGTTCGAGATCGAGAGCAGCGCCTGGACCGGCCTGGGCACCGGTGAAGGACTGCTCACCGCCCGCCAAGCAACCGTCACGGTAACCACCCGCCGCGCCGCCACCCCCACCAACCACCACCTCTGGCTACCCGCCCCCGACGGCACCATCCACCCCGCCACCCCCACCACAACACCCCAACCAACCCCCTGGCCCACCCCAATCGAGGCAGCCGGATGACGCGTCAATGGCGGCTGCCCGGGGGTGAGCGGATGAGGGTGAGCGGATGGGGGTGGTCGGGTGACTGATCGGCGGGGGTTGGTTCGGGCGATGGTGATTTGGGTGCCGGACTGGCCGGTTGTTGCTGCCGCGGTGGCGGCGGGGCGGTCGCCGGAAGAACCGATCGCCGTACTGGAGAAAGGCAAAGTACTCGCCACTTCCGCCGCCGCGCGGGCCGAGGGGGTGCGGCGCGGGCAGCGGGCGCGGGATGCGCAGTCGCGGTGCCCGGAGCTGGTCGTGCTCAAGTACGACCCGGTGAGCGACGCGCGGGCGTTCGACCCGGTGATCGCGTGCCTGGAGGCGATCACCCCCGGCGTACAGGTGATCCGTCCGGGGATGTGCGCGTTGAAGGCGCGCGGCCCGGCCCGCTTCTACGGCGGTGAGGAAGCGGCCGCGACGAAGCTGCTCGACCGGTTGGAAACGTTCGATGTACAGGGCAGCCGGGTCGGGATCGCGGACGGCCCGTTCGCCGCGGAGCAGGCAGCCCGGGCGAGCTCAGCGCGTACGCGGGTGCACGTGGTTCCGGTGGGTGGATCGCCCGAGTTCCTCGCGCCGTTGTCGGTCGATCTGCTGGAGCGGCCGGTACTCACCGATCTGCTCCGCCGACTCGGCCTGCGCTCGCTGGGTGCGTTCGCGCGACTGTCCGGGACGGAGGTGCTGACCCGGTTCGGTCCGGAGGGTGCGTTCGCCCACCGGCTCGCCCGCGGGGGCGACGACCGTCCGGTGACCGGCCGGGACATCCCGCCGGAGCTGACCCGCGTACTCGACTTCGAGCCGGCCGTCGACCGGGTCGACCAGGTCGCGTTCGCGGTCCGGGCGGTCGCCGACGACCTGATCGCCCGGCTGACCGAGCTCGGCCTGGTGTGTACGACGCTGCGGGTCGAGGTCGGCACCGAGTCCGGCCGGATCCACGAACGCGACTGGCTGCACCCACGCTGGTTCACCGCCGCGGACATCGTCGACCGGGTCCGCTGGCAGCTCCAGGGGAGCGGCACGGCAACCAGCGAGCTGACCTCACCGGTAGTCCGGGTGCGCCTGATCCCCGACCAGGTGGACCCGCTCGGCACCCACGCCGACGGACTCTGGGGCGGCGGCCCCGACGAACGCATCCACCGAGCCCTGTCCCGAGTCCAAAGCATGCTCGGCCACGGCGCAGTCGTCTCACCCGTACTGGACGGCGGCCGCACCCCCACCACCCGCCAAACCCTGATCCCCTGGGGCGACCCCCCAACCCCCACCCGCCCCCCAACCCACCCCTGGCCCGGAACAACCACCACCCACCACCCCCCAACCCCCAACCCCAACTCCCGCCCCAACCCCAGTTCCGCCCTCAACCCCAACCCCTACTCAAGTCCCAACCTCAGCTCAAGCGCCAACCCCAACAGCAGCTGCTGGCCAACCCCCCCCCCCCCCCCCCCCCCCCCCCCCCCCCCCCCCCCCCCCCCCCCCC
>NZ_BAAAPH010000003.1:0-73895 GCF_039531045.1 Kribbella hippodromi
CGACTTCGGCGTCGTCGGCGACCTGCACAAGGTCCTCCCAACCGCCACCGAAGAAATCACCAAACGCAAGTCCTGACCGCTCCAAACACCACGGTTGCGCGCCACCTTCGCTACCCCAGCCACACCGCACAGGAGACCGCGATCGCCGGCTACCCCCGCTGGAAGAACGAGCGGTCCGATCAAGTGGAGGTGGACTCCGGTAACGAATGACGTCCCACTGGGAAAGAAGCTGCCATGGGCCCAATCAACGGGCCGAGTTCGGCCGAAGGCGCTGTGGAACTTGCCCAGAACAGCGACCGGAAGCACAGCCGAGAGGAATGGCAGACTGCCGATCGAATGGCCGGCACGGAGCGCACTAGGAGTCGGCAGGGTCTCCTCGACCGCAATCGCACCGTAGACGGCCTCGGTACGGCTGGTGAGCCCTCGTAGGACCTCTGTCGCCCAGCCAGCCAACCTGTCCGCCGCCTTCCGGTCCTTCGACTTCCGAATCTCATCCGGCAAACCAAGCGCACCCGCGGACAACGAGATTGCCACCGGATGCGTCTCCCCCGCGGTCCCGAACAGGTGCTCCACGATCACCGTGCCGAGCCCCTTCGCGCGATATCCAGCCTTCAACGAGCGCGACACCGGGTCCCCGCCATGGACCACGGACTCGAAGTCCTCACGACGGAGTCGCACGATCGACCGCTCCTCCAAATCCTGGAGCATCCCGAACCGCAGTCCCCGCGGCGCAACCTCAACCACGCCCGACGGCACACACCCGACCTCACCCACTACATCACAGGCGCGTCCGAAGGCCAGCTCTTCGTCCTCGGCCACCCACACCGCAATCGTCAGATGCGGCGGCTCCGGGTAGAGGTCAATCACTTTCGAGATGGAGTTCGGTGCAAGGCTGCGTCGAGCAGTGTTCGCCGAGGTGATGGACGGCAGCCAGGAGCGCACGCTCCTGATCGTCGGTGGTGAGCTTCCGCTCCGTCTCCACCTCGTCGAGGAACTGGGGCATTTCCGCTGCGGTCAGGATCAGGTCGTCGTACGGATCGACCCGGCGCAGCATCGGGAGCTTGCTACGTTCGCAGATTCTGGCCAACACATCATCGGTGTCCGGCACAATATCCAGCTGAGCCAGCCGACGGCGCCTCGAACTCGTCCCTGGCCGGCTCACCTGTTTCAGCACGACATCTACGCCCATGATGACAACACCCTACCGAAGCTGCTCACGGTGCACCCGATGGGAACGTCGTGCGCGATCAGGTTCGCGAGCTAGGAAACCCTGCACACCTACGGCACACATCATCCCCATCACGAACGTCAGTTAGCCGAGGCGTTTGCGTACGGCGACGGCGTCGGGGTGTTGCAGGGCTTCGAGCTTGTGTACTGCGTGGATCCAGTTGTTTCTTGCTCGTTCCCGGTCGCCGTTCGAGGCGTAGGCATCGCCGACCTTGGCGATCCCCATCGCGGTGTAATACTGGTCGCCTTCGGCCTGATACAGGTCAGCAGCCCGTTGATAACAGGAGATCGCCCTCGGCGCGTCGCTCATTCGGAGATGAATGAAGCCGAGACTGTCCCAGACCGCAGCGATCTCCATCTGATCCCAAGCGCCTGCCTCCATGCGTTCGAGCGCGTAGCGGCAATGCTGTAAGGCCTCGTCGTACTGACCGAGCAGCGCATACTGGTAGCCGAGTTCGTGCGTCGCGACAACTTCGCCGAACTCGTCACCGACGAGCCGATACAGCTCAAGAGCACGCAAGCTGTAGGACTCCGCGAGGTCCTGACGGTCCCAGCTCGATGCAGCGTTGCCCAGGGTCTGACACGCAGATGCCTCGAGGTGATGATCGTTCAACTCGTGGCAGATGGCGATACACGCATTGCCGAGCTCGATGGACTTCTCGTAGTTGGTCAGGCGCCCGTGCGCACGCGCGCCGACCAGCAGCGCATTCGCCTCTGCCTCTCGGTCGTTCAGTCGTTGAGCTGCGCCAACAGCTACCGCTTGGATGTGCACCCAGTCGTGCCAGTGTTGCCATCGCCCACTACGGTTCAACGGGGTACGCAGGGCCGCGATCAGTTCCAGCGCACGGCGGTCGTGACCGGTCGCGACGGTCAGATCGACGATGCGCACCAGGACACGATGATTCTCCGCGAACCAATCGAGCGCGCGCTGCTTCTCGGTCAGAACAAGGACACGAACTCCCGCCGCTGCAGGCTCGGACAGTTCCAGAACCCGCTGCGGATTGATCACCAACGCGGCCGCGGTGCTGGTGTGTAGATGGTGGTCGACCAGTCGGACGATGGCGTCCTGTTTCTCCGCAACGGGCGTGACCTCCGCGGCGTACGCGCGGAGCAGATCATGCATGAAGAAGTGCCCAGGCCGCGAGCCCTCGATCAGGTGCGCTTCCTCGAGTTGCCGCAGAATGAGCCGGGCCCGTTGCACATCGGTGCCCAGAAGGCTCGCGGCGACGCCATGGCCGAACTCGGGGCCGGGATGCAGTGCGAGCAACCGGAACATCTTCGCAACCTCGTCAGGCATCGCACGGTACGACCACGAGAGCACCGCCCGCATGTCCGTGGCCGAGTCCGAGCCGGACAACACATCAAGTGCATGGCCGTCGTCGCGCAGCTCATCAGCAATGAGTTGCAGTCCGTACGGCGCCGATGCCGCCGCTCGGGCGGCGACAACAGCAAGCGCTAGCGGGAGCCCCGCCGTCGCCTCTGTGAGAGCCGGGACGACATCGCGCGAATCCCCGACGATGGCGTCTCCGAGGCGGCTCTCGAGGAGTTCCACCGACTGCGTCCGGGACAACCGGCTGACTACGACCGGACCGGCGCCCGCGACGATCAACGGCGTCAGCCGATCCCGGCTCGTGACGAGCGCGAACGAGTCGGTCGACCCGGGCAGCAGCGGCCGGACTTGCTGCGCGTCCCGAGCGTTGTCGAGGACGACCAGGACCTTCCGCTCCGAAAGCAGCGTTCGCAGGAGTGCCGATTGTGCCGGGACGCCGGCCGGCATCGACTGCGGTTCCACTCCGAGCGCGTCCAGCATCCATCGTGCGGCCTCGTCCGTTCCGACCGGCTCGGCGTTGGGCTCGAAACCGCGGAGGTTGACGAACATCTGTCCGCCAGGGAAGCGCGCCGCGACGCGTCGGGCCCAGGACACCGCCAGCGTTGTCTTGCCGACGCCTGCGGTGCCTGTGATCACCGCGGCACCGGTACTCGCATCCGCCAGCAGACGGTCGAGGTTCGCCAGTTCGCTCTCGCGTCCCACCACGATGCCGTGGTAGCCCGGCAACTGCTGTGGTACCGGGTGCCGCGCCCGATCTGTGTAGGTCTCCGCGCCGAGCAGGCGTTGGTAGCGCGACTGCAGTTCTGGCCCCGGGTCGACTCCGAGCTCATCGCTCAGGACAAGGCGCGCCCGCTCGTACTGTACGAGCGCCTCGGCCGGTCGGCCCGCTTCGGCCAACACATCGATCAAGCGACACCACAAGGTCTCCCGCAACGGAAAATCGCTGACGAGCCGCACCAGGGTCGGCAACTGCTGCGCACCGCGTCCCTGCTCCAGCGCAAGCTCAGTACGCAACTCGACAGCGTCGAGGTAGAGAGTGGTCAACCGTGGAGCCTCGTTGTTCCGCAGCCACTTCGAGTCCAGGTCAGCGAACGGCTCCCCTCGCCACAAGGCGAGCGCTGCATCGAGCTTGCCAGGCGCCTCGGCACGAGCTTCCAGTGCTTCGTGGGTCAGGCGCTCGAACCGGAGCGCATCAACAGCATCGAAGCCGACGGCAAGGCGATAGCCGCCAGGCTCGGTCAGCACGATCCCCTCGCCCACCCGGCTTCGCAGCCGCGACACGATGGTCTGCAGCGTCGCCAAAGGGCGCTCGGGGAGATCCCCGTCCCAGAGCGCGAACATCAACCTGTCCGTCGAGACGGTCGCACCCCCGGCCAGCGCGAGCACACACAGGACGACTCGGAGCCGTCCTGCGGGCAAGAACACCGGATGCCCCGCTGACGACATCATCATCGGACCAAGACATCCAATGGCAACCTGGCCGACCGCTGTCGCGCGTTCCTTGTCCAGAACGACCCCCTTCGACGCACCATGCGCGCCCGAAATCGAGTGATCGGCCATGCTAACTCGAACAATGCTGTCCGAGAAGCTCCTGAGTAGACCCACGGCGCCCGGTTTGAGACAGCAGTGTGAATGCGGAGTGAAAGCGCGCCTTGTGATCCTGCGGTTGTTCCTCGCCGAACCGCTCCAGCGCGACATCACCCTCGTGGAGGTCAGATGAACCTCGCAGCTCAGTTCACATTCCGCGTACTAGGGCCGCTCGAGGTACGGAATCACGCGCATCCGGTCGAGGTTGGTTCCGGGAAGCTCAGGCAACTGCTTGCGCTGTTGCTGATCGAGCCGAACCGGCCTCGTCGCCGTGATCTGCTGGTCGACCAGCTGTGGAGCGGCGCACCGCCGGCCTCGGCTGTAGCGACTCTGCAGTCATATATCTATCGGCTGCGCGGATTGCTGACGTCCGACGGCCGTTCACCGGTGGAGTCGCTGGCGGGCGGTTATCAGCTGGTAGTTCCTGCGCACAGCTTCGATCTGGCGCACTTCGAAGAGCTCGTTCGTACGGGCCGGAAAGCCCGCGAATCCGGCGCCACAGAGCGGGCGGCGGACACGTTGCGCCAGGCCCTCGATGTCTGGGCCGGCGAAGCGTTCGCCGGGGTCGACCTGGAAGTCGTCCAATCGCATGCCGCCGGCCTACAGAGCCGGCGCCTGCAGATCGTCGAGGAGTGTGTCACGGCCGAGCTGGTTTTGGGCCGGCAGAGTGACGTGATTCCTGAGCTCGAGAACCTGACCGGCGAACATCCGCTCCGAGAGAGCCTGTGGGCTCTTCTCCTACAGGCCCTGGCACGCAATGGCCGAGCAGCCGAAGCGCTGAGGCGCTACCGTGACTTGGAGCGGGTGCTCGACGACGAACTCGGGGTACGACCGGGGCCCCTGGTCAGCGGTGTTCGCGACCGCATCGTCGAAGGGGCCCCGGCGAGTGGAGATCTGCGCGAGCGACTCCGCTACCACCGATGTACACGACCTCATGAACGCCGATGATCAGCCGGCTCTGAGGAACTGCTTCGCAGTACGCACGCTCGAACTCAACGCTTCGCGATGCTGTCGCAACGCCGGACCATGATCGATCACCAGTTGGTGTTGCCGGGCGATTGTCACGGCAACCCACGTCTGCAGGAAACCCGACGTTCGTTTGCATCGGACGTCGACGAGTGCGGCGGCAACCTCGGCACGGCTGGGCTTGATGCCGGACTTCTTCTCCGCCGGCGACACAGCCTTCCGACCGAGCAGCCTCTGCTCTCCCCAATAGGCGTAAGGAGCCTCCACGGCGTTCTGATATCGGTAGCCCGCAGCATTCATGCAACGCTGCCACAACGACTCAGCCCGTTGAACCCGGGCGTCCGCTCTGGCGTTCTTCCAGGCCTCGCTGTCGAGCCTGGCTACCAGATCGTCGCCCAATGACGTGCGATCCTGCGCCAAGGCTCGACGTGCCGACCCGCCGCAACCGCCGGCCGGCAGCCCTTGCTCCTTCGCCGGCCGCCCGTCGGCAGTGGATCCGGTGACGATTGAGTGCAACCGGTTCCCCGGTGCGATCGGCGCCAGCCAGGCCGGGGCCAGCACCGATGGCTTGTCCAGGGAGTACGCCCAGGTCCGCGCCTCGACCGGGTCGGAGAGCCCGTACCGATCTCGGCGCGTCTTGTCGATCGCCTTCCCCAGCGGAGGCAGATCGAGGCCGAAGCGCAGCGTGCATCGGCGTACCAAACCATAGGTTGCTTGCTCCATCAAGCGCTGCTCCGCCGCGGTGAGGCGGTAACGATCGAGCGGGTAGGCGACCTGCCCGATATCGGCCGGTAACTGCCGCATTGTGATCGAGGGCCCGGCAGCCGCCTCCAGAGCTCGATCAGTTGACCCGGCCTCAGTCGCCGTGCAGGCAGCAGTTGCGCCGGCAAGCAGCATGACCGCAACGGCGGCCGGCCATCGATTCTCCAACCATCGCGACCTCATTCGTCTCCTTCCTGATCAGACAGCAGGCCGCAGATTTCTGCGGCCGGCCGCTGTGCTCTCCCCAGTCAGCAGACGCGGACCCACCAGGCCTTGTCATTTCCGTTCACGAGATTCACCGTGTGATGTTTGTTCTTCGTGTCGAACACCGGAGTGTTGTCGTTGTACCCCACGAGGTACGCCCCACCTGTCTGTTCATCCCAGTACGAGCTCACACCGTTGTTGTTCGGATTTCCGGGATCAAGCCACGAAGGGATGTCCGCGGGTCCGCACTTGGCGTAGTGAGCGCTCCATCCGACCGCGTTGTGGTGGGCGTAGAGACACACAGTGCCCGTTGGCGGGTTGATGTTGCAGTACCTGCCAGGCGGGGATTCCAGAACACCCGCGTCCAGGTTCGCCGGCTGATGTTGCGCCTGCTGTTCCGCCGACCGGGATTGCGTCTGCTGTCCCGCGGAAGTCGAGGTCTGTTCAGGTCCGCCGGCGTTGGCTGTGACGGGCAGTACCGTCGTAGCGGCCAGCGCGGCGAGACCGACCATCAATCTGACGAGTCGCATGTAATTCCTCCGAGTGATGCGAGTGGTTTGCGTAGACGACTCTGCAACCACGCACTGGAGAAATTCTGGCGAGACACTGGAACATTCTTGGAACGGTGGCCGCAGGCAAGGTCCCCGCCCCAGCCAGCAACTGGTAAGGCTATTTCAGCTCGGCTGACGTCTTGCCCAGTAGGCGGCGGGCGACGATTAGTTGTTGGATTTGTTGGGTGCCTTCGAAGATGTCGAGGATTTTGGTGTCTCGGGACCATTTTTCCAGGAGGTGGTGTTCGGAGTAGCCGAGGGAGCTGGTTAGTTCTACGCAGGTGAGGGTGATGGTGTTGGCGGTGCGGCCGGCTTTGGCTTTGGCGATTGAGGCTTGGAGGGAGTTGGGGTGGCCGTTGTCGGCGAGCCAGGCGGCCTGGAGGGTTAGGAGGTAGGCGGCTTCCCAGTCGGCTTCCAGGGTTTGGTACGTGGCGGCGGCTGCGGGTTGGTGGTGGAGGGGGCGGTCGTAATCGATTTCGATGCCGGCCTCGGAGAGCAGGTCGCGGGTTAGTTCGAGGGCGGCTCGGGCGCAGCCGACTGCCATTGCGGCTACCAGAGGGCGGGTGTTGTCGAAGGTTTGCATGACCCCCGCGAAGCCCATTTCGGTGTTGATTTCCGCGGAGCCGAGGAGGTTTTCGGTGGGGACTCGGCAGTTTTCCAGGCGGATGGTTGCCGTGTCGGAGGCCCGGATTCCCAGTTTGTGTTCCAGGCGTTCTACCGTCAGGCCGGGAGTGTCTTTGAGAACTACGAAGGACTTGATGGCGGCGCGGCCGAGGGTTTTGTCCAGGGTTGCCCAGACGACCACCGCGTCGGCGCGGTCGCCGGCCGTGACGAAGATCTTTTCGCCGTTCAGGACGTAGGCGTCGCCGTCGAGGCGGGCGGTGGTGCGGATGCTCGCGGAATCAGAGCCGCACTCGGGTTCGGTGATCGCCATCGCGGCCCACAGACCGTCGAAGCGGCGGAGTTGTTCGTCGGATGCGACGGACGCGATCGCCGAGTTGCCCAGGCCCTGCCGCGGCATCGACAGCAGCAGGCCGACGTCGCCCCAGCACATTTCCATGATCGACAGCACCGACGACAGGTTCGACCCGTTGACCACGCCGGCCTCGGCGGCGGCAGCACGGCGTACGCCCGAGGCCCCGGCGCCGGAACCGTTGCCGGAGGCACCCAATCCGTCGACCATCGCGGCCAGCATGTCGAGCTCGATCGGGTACTCGTGTTCGGCCAGGTCGTACCGGCGGGAGTTCGGTCGCAGCATCTCCGCCGCGACCTGATGCGCCTGGTTCACGAAAGCACGGAACTTCCGTGGAGTTTCGAGGTTGATCATCAGACCAGCACCGCGCCTTCCATCACACCGATCGCGCGCAGGTCGCGGTACCAGCGTTCGACCGGATGCTCCTTCACGAAACCGTGGCCGCCAAGGAGTTGTACGCCATCCGTACCGATCTGCATGCCCTTGTCGGTGCACAACCGTCGCGCCAGCGCCACCTCGCGCGCGAACTGCAATCCTTGGGAAGCACGCGATCCGGCCCGGTACGTGACCAGCTTCATGCCCTCGAGCTCGATCCCGATGTTCGCGACCATGAACGCCACGGATTGCCGATGACTGATCGGTTCGCCGAACGCGTGCCGCGAGTTCACGTACGGCGTCACGTAATCGAGCACCGCCCGCGACGTACCAAGTGCGAGCGCGCACCACCCGAGGCGCGACAGCCGCACGCACTCGGCATAGTCCTCGACCATACCGAGCGGTGCCGCCGGTACGTCGGTCAGAATCACCCGGCTCAGCGAAGCCGCGCGCAGCCCCATCGACGGCTCAGCCTCGATCGTCACGCCCGGATGGTCGGCCTCTATCAGGAACAGCGCCGGCCCGGCGTCGGTCTGCGCGCCGATCACGAACAGCTCCGCCTCGGCGCCACGCGGGACCAGCGACTTCACGCCGTTGAGCAGCCCGCCGGTGTAGCGCGTCTTCAGTTCGTACGGATCGAACACCGCTCGTGGTTCCACCAACGCGAGCGCGGCCGCTGGTACGGACTCGCCGGTGAACGCCGGCAGGTACGTCGCCTGCTGTGTCTCATCGCCCCACAAGGAGATCGCCGTACTGACCGCGGACGGTGCGAGACATGCGACCGCCTGGCCCATGTCGCCGTACGCAAGCGCCTCCGCAACGAGTACGCCTGTCATCGCGGACCGCTCCGTGACGATGCCGCCGAGCTCTTCTGGTACCTCCAGCAGGCTCAACCCGAGCTCGGCGGACGAATCCAGCACGGTGCGCTCGGTCGCGCAGGCCGTATCCGCGGCTGAGGCGGCCGGGCGCAGCACCTCGGTCGCGAACTCGCGGACGACGCCGACCATCAGCTCCTGGTCCTCGGTCGGGGTCAGGTCGAAGTGCCCGCTCCCCCGCGCAGCCGGCAGGCGGGACGGCGCGGCCTGTTTCGATACCGCGGTGAACCGCCGCGAAAGCGCTCCCGCCGTCCGGAATCCGGTCTTGGTCGCCTCGAAAACCATCCGTTCGGCCGGTTTTCGCAGTCCGAA
Organism: Kribbella hippodromi; assembly: GCF_039531045.1. Lineage (NCBI taxonomy): Bacteria > Bacillati > Actinomycetota > Actinomycetes > Propionibacteriales > Kribbellaceae > Kribbella > Kribbella hippodromi. The sequence goes on from NZ_BAAAPH010000003.1 coordinate 9,163, forward strand.
CCGGTCGATCGTCCGCGATCGCGCCAGCTTGTTCAGCCAGGCGACGCCGAAGCCGATCGCGTCCCGGCGGGTGCGCTGCTGAAGGCTCATACCGGCAACTGTAAACCGAAGTTACAACTCAGGTCACGCTTAGCCGTGGAAAACCCACCTGCCCCGGCGAGACGGCACAGCGGCTCAGTCCGCGATCGCGGCCGCCTTCGCCTGCAGGTAGCGCTGCTCCGGGAGGCTGGTCGTCCGGCGGGCAGCCGCGAGATAGTGCTCATGCGCCTTGGTCAGCTCGCCCGCCCGCTCGTACAGGTGCGCGCGGACGGCGTCCAGGCGGTGCGTCTCGGTGATCAACTTGTCGTCCTCGAGCGTCGCCAGCAGGTCCAGCCCGGCCTGCGGCCCCTCGACCTGCGCGAGCGCGATCGCCCGGTTCAGCGTCACCATCGGGTTCGGCGCGAGCTTGTCCAGGACCAGGTACAAGGACAGGATCTGCCGCCAGTCCGTCTCGTCCGCGCTCGGCGCCTCGGCATGTACGGCGGCGATCGCGGCCTGCAGTTGGTACGACCCGACGGTGCCTTTTTGCAGCGTACGCAGAATCAGGTCGGCGCCCTCGGTGATCTGCGCGCGATCCCACAACGATCGGTCCTGCTCATCGATCGGCACCAGCCCGCCATCCGCGGTCGTCCGCGCGGCGCGCCGCGAATCGGTCAGCAACATCAACGCCAGCAGGCCCGCGACCTCGCCGTCGTCGGGCAGCGCCGCCCGCAGCATCCGCGCCAGCCGGATCGCCTCCGCCGTCAGCTCGACCCGCTGCAACGCCTCCCCCGAGCTCGCCGTGTACCCCTCGTTGAAGATCAAATACAGCACCTGCAGTACGACCCGCAACCGCTCCGCGCGCTCGGGCTCCGGCGGCATCACGAACCGGCTTCCGGCCGCCTTGATGCTCTTCTTCGCCCGGCTGATCCGTGGCGCCATCGTTGCCTCCGGCACCATGAACGCCCGCGCGATCTCGGCCGTGGTGAGACCGCCGACTGCCCGTAACGTCAACGCCACTTGAGAGGCCGGGGTCACCGCGGGATGGCAACACAGGAAGAGCAAAGTCAACGTATCGTCCGCATCCGGCGGCTCGTCGGCATCGGCGCCCGGGGCAACCAACTCCTCCGGGCCCGCCATTGCCGCGACCGAATCCTCCCGCCGCCGGCGCGCGCTGTCGCTCCGGAACGCATCGGTCAGCCGCCGCGTCGCCACCGTGATCAGCCAGCCCCGCGGATTCGCCGGCACGCCGTCGATCGGCCACTGCGTCGCCGCCGCCAGCAGAGCCTCCTGCACGGCGTCCTCGCACAGATCGAACTGCCCGTACCGCCGCGTCAAGAATCCCAGCACCTGCGGCGCCAGTTCGCGCATCAACTCATCGACCTGCGTCACGTGACCTCCCCCTGGTACGCCCATCCCGACCACCGGTCAGCCCGGATCACAATCACCGGACCACGCGGCGGATCTGCCTCGTACTGCGGGTACTTCGCGCTCAACAACTCGATCGCCGCCGCGTCGTACGGCACCACCCGCGCGACACCGTCGACGCGTACCCACCACAGATGAGTCCAGTCCTCGTCGTACTCGTCGACCAGCACCGCGACCTGGTCGTGCGCCGAAATGTTCCGCAGCCGCTGCAGCGCGGTCGTCGTCTTCGGCTTCTGATCGATCGCGATGAACAGTTCGTCGCCGTGCACCGCGTACGTGACCGGGACGAGATGCGGGCGCAGGTCGGCGGCAACGGTCGCCAACCGCCCAACCCGGGCCGCCGCCACCCGCGCCCGGCACTCGGCCTCGTCGAGTCTCACCCTCCGACCCTAGCCGCCCGGTCCCTAAGGACAGGTAGTAGTAGCACTCCGGTGCCGCGGCTGAGCGTGGCGCCGGTCTCCCGAACGGTGTTCCGGGAGACCACCTCCTGTTCTTAGCGCGCCGATCAGCGTTGGAGGTGGCGGAGGGCCGCGGTGGGGAAGGTGCGGGTGAGCGGGCCGAGGACGGACGCGTCGCGGAGGGCGGTGCGGGCGGCGAGATGGCCGCAGGCGCCGTGGACGCCGCCGCCGGGGTGGATCGCGGAGCTGCCCAAGTACAGGCCGTTGACGAAAGTACGCGCGCTGCCGAGGCCGATCGTCGGGCGGAAGACCAGCTGCTGGTGGAGTTGCATCGTGCCACCACCGAGCGCGCCGAAGCCCAGCGCGGCGTTGCCGGACTCCAGCGCGGACGGGCGCTGCAGGTCGCGGGCGATGATCAGGTCGCCGAAGCCCGGGGCGAATCGTTCAATGGTGCGTTCCATCCGGCCGGCCAGCTTCTCCGCGGACGCGTCATCGGCGATCCCGCGCGGCAGGTGCGCGTACGCCCAGACCGCCTCGGTGCCTTCCGGCGAGCGGGACGGGTCCGACTTGGTGGTCTGGCCGATCAGCAGGAACGGCTGGGACGGTACGCGGCCGGTGTCGAGATCGGCGGAGAGGTGGACGAGGTCGTCGGCCGTTCCGCCCAGGTGTACGACGCCTGCCGAGCGTGCTTCTTCCGAAATCCACGGGATCGGGCCGCTGAGCCGGAAGTTCAGCTTGACCGTTGGATAGTCCCACTCGAAGCGCTCGTCCAGATCTCGCCGCAGGCCCGCCGGAACAAGGGCCTCGGGCAACAATTCGCCGTACAAGGCCGGTGCGGAGGTGTCGGCGATGACGGCTCGCTCGACCGCGACGGTCTCCCCCGAGGCGGTACGAACCGCCGTCGCCCGGCCGGCTGACACCTCGATGCCCGTGACCGGCATGCCCGGCACCATCAGCGCACCCGCACGTTCGGCACGGCGTACGAGCGCGCCGGAGAATGCGGACGATCCGCCGGCGGCGACCGGGTACCCGACGTCCTGGGCGAGCATCGCGAGCAGCCAGCCCATCGTGCCGCTGACACTGCCCGAGAGCGGCGCGTCGGCGTGCAGCGCGTTCCCGGCCAGGATCGCCGGTCCGTGGCGCCCGTCGAACAGCTCCAGGCCCATCCGGTGCATCGGCATCGCCATGAAGCGCGCGAACCGCAGCAGTTCACCCGCCGAGCCGAGCTTCCGCGCGAGTCGTACGCCGGGTGCGATCGGTGGCCAGGTGGTGAGCAGTGCCTTCAGCAAGGGCTCGCGGATCGACACGTACTGCTGATACAGCCGCAACCACGCTTCGCCGTCGCCGGGGTGCTCAGCGCCGAGTGACTTCGCGGTGTCCTCTGGGTCCGGGTGGATCGCGGCGGATGCGCCGTTCTCGTCCAGGAGGTGTACGAGTGGGAGTGGCGCGTTCGCCCATTTCAGCCCGAACTTCTCCAGCTCGAGCGCACGGATCACCGGTGAGGCGACCCCGAGCGGGTAGTTCGAACTGAAACGATCGCTGATCCAGCCACCGTCCTCGGTCGACCGGACCGCACCGCCGAAATCGTCGGCGGCCTCCAGAACCAGGACGTCCCAGCCGGCGTCGGCGAGCGTGCTCGCACTCACCAGCCCGTTCGGCCCGGCCCCGATCACAACGGCATCAACACTGCGCGGCAGCATGCCTACGACCTTAGCTCCGCCCCACCCGAGCACCACCCCGGCACCCCGTCAACCACCATCATTTCGGAGGTCAACCCCGCCGTTACCCGTTCACCCACCCTACGCGCGCGCCAGGCCCGACCCCGACCGCACTTTGGGAGGCCACCACCCGTCCTGAGCGCCAATTTCTACACGGTGGCTACCCAGAGCACCGTGCGAAGGGACAAGCGCAGAGGCAAACCCCAGAACTGACCGCTCCCGCGGGGCGGTGGGACGGCCGAGCCGGCGGCCGGCGGGCCATAGGCGGTACGCGGCAGGCGGCGCGCAGCGGGCAGCGCTCGGTAGGCGATGCGCGGTAGGTCGTGCACGGCGGGAGATGGGCCGTGGGCGGTGGGTGATGCGGCGGCGGGTGGGCAGCGGGCCGCGGGTAGTGCGGCGGCAGGTGTCGGGTGGTGCGGCGGCGGGCCGCCGGTGGTAGGCGGTGGGCGGTGGGTGGCGAGCGGTGGGTGGCGGGGCGACGGGCCGCGGGTGACGGGTGGTGCGGCGGCACGTGGTTGGGCTGCCCGGTGGCGGGGCGGCAGGCGGTGGGGTGACGGGCACCGGGTGGTGCGGCGGCGGGTGCTGGGCTGCAGGTGGTGGGGCCGCGGGTGGTGGCGCGGTGGGGGGTCAGTGGGGGCGGGGGGTGGTTTGGTGGTGGAGGGTGGTTATTTCTTGGGCTCGGCCGAGCATGGCGGGGTCTATCATTCGGCCGTTGGGGAGGACTATGACGCCGCCGGTGGTGACGCCGGCCTGTTCGGCGGCGGCGAGGAGGGCCTTGGCTTCGGCTGTTTCGGTGGCGGTGGGGGTGAACGCTTCGACGATGGTGCTCAGCTGGCGCGGGTGGATCGCGGTGCGGCCGACGAAACCGAGCCGGCGACCCTCGAGCGACGTACGAAGCAACCCGGGCTGATCGTCGACATGTGGGTACACCGACATCATCGGTGCACCCAGCCCGGCCGCCCGCGAAGCCGAAACCAGCCGTCCGCGCGACCACGCCAGCCCCTCCGCCCCGTCAACACCCAGCGCGCTGGACAGATCCGCCTCGCCGAGCGCGATCGCCTCCACTCGCGGATCGGCGGTCGCGATCTCGTACGCCCGCTCCACGCCCAGCGGCGACTCGAGCAGCGCGGTGATCCTTGCCGACGGCACCTTGTCCAGTACGGCCTGGACATCGGCCGCGCTTTCCACCTTCGGCACCCGGATCCGCACCGAAGGCACGGATGAGATCGCCGCCAGATCGTCCTCGATCCACGGCGAGCTCAGCGCGTTCACCCGGATCTGCACCGGACCGTGCGCGTTCGCCGCGATCCAGGCCACCGCCCAGCCGCGCGCCTCGGCCTTGTCGGCGACCGGGACCGCGTCCTCCAGGTCGAACACCACCAGATCCGGGCCCGCGGCAACAGCTTTCGCGAACCGGTCCGGCCGGTTGGCCGGAACGTACAGTGCGGTCAGCACTCACACCACCCCTTAGACGACTCCGGCAGCCCGCAGCGCCGCGAGCTGGTCCGGCGTCACGCCGATCTCGGCCAGCACCTCAGCTGTGTTCGCGCCGTGCGGCCGGCCGGCCCACTTGATCGAACCCGGCGACTCGGACAGCCGGAACAACACGTTCTGCATCTCGACCGGTCCGCCGAGCTCGTCGTCGTCCACGCTGACGATCGTCCCGAGCGCCGCGTACTGCGGATCGCTGACGATGCCGCGGATGTCATGCACCGGACCGACCGCCGCCTCGGCTTTCTCGAACTCGGCCATCACGTCGGCCAGCGGGCGCAAAGCGATCCACGAACCGACGGCCTCGTCCAGCTCGTCGGCGTGCTCGGCCCGCTCCCGCCCGGTCGCGAACCACGGCTGCGCGACCAGATCCGCCCGGCCGACCAGCGTCACCACCCGCTCGGCGATGCTCTGCGAACTCGTCGACACAGCCACCCAGCGGCCGTCCAGCGTCTTGTACACGTTCCGCGGGGCGTTGTTCGACGACCGGTTCCCGAGCCGCGGCTGCACGTACCCGGTCTGCTGGTACGCCGTGATGCCACCGCCCAGCATCATCAGGATCGGCTCGATGATCGCCATGTCGATCACCTGGCCTTCGCCGGACCGATCCCGCTCGCGCAACGCGACCAGCACGGCGTACGCGGTGGCGAGCGCGGTGATGCCATCGGCCAGCCCGAACGGAGGCAGCGTCGGCGGACCGTCCGGCTCACCGGTGACGGCTGCGAACCCGCTCATCGCCTCCGCCAGCGATCCGAACCCGGGCCGCCGCGACCACGGACCGACCTGGCCGAACGCGGTCACCCGCGCGATCACCAACCGCGGATTGGCCGCCAGCAGCACGTCCGGCCCGAGTCCCCACCGCTCCAACGTGCCCGGCCGGAAGTTCTCGACCAGCACATCGTTTTCGCGGACCAGCGAGAGGAACACGTCCCGCCCGCGAGACAGGTCCAGCGTGGCGAGCCGCTTGTTCCGGCCGAGGGTCTTGAACCACAGCCCGACGCCGTCCTTGGACGCGCCATGTGTACGCGCGGCGTCCGGACGGGACGGGTGCTCGATCTTCGTGACGTCGGCACCGAAGTCGCCGAGGAAGGTGGCTGCCAGCGGTCCCGCGAACAGCGTCGCCGCCTCCAGCACCTTCACACCGTCAAGCGCGGCAGGTCTCATCCCGCGCACCTGAAGCCGATGTTCTCCGACCGGTCCAGTCCGCCACCGGTCAGTACCAGCTTGAAGCTGACCTCCGGCTCTTGCGGTCCGCCGTCGGCGTACCAGTCGGAACCCTGTGCGACGTAGTGCGAGCCGCCCTTCAGGATGCAGAACCGGCTGCGACCGTCACGGTGCTCGCTCTCGGTCAGGTTCCACACCAGGGGTTCGAGCCGGCCGAAGCCGTCCACTCCGGCCGCGACCTGCCACTCGTCCTCGGTCGGCAGCCGCCCACCACGCCACTCCGCGTACGCACGGGCGTCCGCCAGGTCGACGTACGTCACCGGCTGATCCTCGGTCCCGGGCACCGGAGCGCCGTCGACCCAGTGCTTCAGGAACCGGTTCGCCACCAGCGGCTGGTACCCGGTCGCGCTCAGGAACTCCGCGTACTCCGCGTTGGTCACCTCCGCGACCGCCACCGAGATCGCGGGCAACGAAACCTCGCGCGTCAGCGTCTGGAGGTCGTGCAGCCGAGGCGGCAGCGGCTTCCATTCCTCCACGTACGGCGCGGTGTCGTACAGCCCGGTCTCGCGCCGCCGATGGCGAACTGTCAGCGTCCGCTCCCCCGCCGGTACGTCGACTGTCCGGCCCAGCTCAGCCGCGCCGGAAAGCGCAGGCACGGTCACCCGCTCGGCCGGCCGCATCGGGAACGCGGAATCGGCAACATGCGGCCGCGGCAGCGTGCCCAACCGGCGCGCCGTCGCCCGGCAAGACTCACCGGCCGTCGCGCCGACCCGGACGATCCCAGCCACACCACGGCCGGGCACGACCAGGTGTACGCCGTCGTCGTCCGCTGTGATCGGAACACCGGACGTCACGTCGTACCAGTCGCCGACCTGATCTTCCGAGCGCAGCACGATGCCGTCGAAATCCTCGTCCGCACGGTTCACCAGCGTCCAGAAGGTGATGTCCGCCAAGTCGAACCGGGAGGCGTACACACCGTGCTCGCGCGCCTTCTCCGGGATCTCCGGCGTCAGCTGAATCCAGTCGCCGTTGATCAGCACCGGCGCGAACGCACGTTGCGCGGTCACCATCCGGCGCAGCGTCGCGCGGTCGCGGGCGTTCCAGCCGACCCACGCCGAGAACACCGACTCCCAGACCAGCAGGCCGACGCCGTTCACCCACGCGGACTGCAGCTCGTCGCTGTGGTCGCGGTTCCAGCGGCGGGTGTGGTGCATCATGTGCCGGCGCTCGAACAGGTGCGCGCGCAGCACACCGGGCGCGCGGGTGTCGGCGAACCACTGCGCCCAGGACAGCGCGTGATCGCTGATCCTTGCCATCGGCAACCGTGATTCGCCCTCCAGCGCGATCGCCGGATTCGCCTGCCGGATCGCCCGGGTGAGTGCCGGGTCGCCCTCCTTCAGGGTGTCCAGGAACACGCCGTCGACCGCGTAGTCACTGACCAGCGCGGCGAACTCCTCGGGGTCCGAACCGGCCGCGCGACGAGTCCCGACGTCCCACGGGTTGTAGTCGAAGAACACCTTCAGGCCGAGCCGGTGCAGGTCGTCGACCAGCTCCCGCAGCCCGGGCACGTCCCGGTAGAAGTCGAACTGGTTCCGGTCGTCGATCCCGATCACCGGGTACGCGTGCCAGAGCACGATCGCGTCATGCCCACCGAACTCGGCGACACCGTGCCGGACGAACTTCTCCGGCGTGAACTTCCCGGTCTCGACGTCGTACAGCAGGTCGTCCCAGAGCCAGACCAGCGCCACCGAGTACGCGGTCTGGGTCCATTCGCGGCCCGGTTCGTCGTAGTGCGAGCCGTCGTACCGGGTCCGTTCGAAGGCGCCGTACCGCCACTCGGCGAGCCGGGCCCGCCAGCGCGGCAGCTCGGCCGGGTCCTCCGGTGCACCGAGGATCTTGGCGTCGTCCAGGACGGACAGATCTGCCCCGGGCCCAAGGTCGACCGTCGCCGGAAGGTCGATGGGCCGGGGTTCGAGCGGATTCACAGGTATACCTCCGCATAACGCGCGTCGACTGCATCCCCGTGCGGCACCGAGGGAATCGCCCCCGCCACCTGAACACTCAATGAAGCAGCAACGTTAGCGCGTCGGACCGCGTTCGTCAGGTCGGCTGCCGTGATCGAGTCGTTAGCTGACGCGTTAGCCAGAGCACCGGCCAGTGTCGCCGCCAGCACCCCGCAGAACGTATCGCCCGCAGCCGTCGTGTCGACGACGTCGACCGGCACTCCGGGCACCGCGATCTCGGCCGCGTCCCGGGTCAGGATCACCGCGCCGGCCCCGCCGAGGGTGACGACCGCGGCCGGCACCTTCGCCAGCAGCGCGGACCGGTCCGGACCAGCGATCGCCTCGGCCTCGGTCTCGTTCACCACCAGCAGATCGACCTCGGCCAGCAACTCGTCCGCGAGCTCGGCCGCCGGCGCCGCGTTCAGGATGAAGTACGTGGACGCCGCGGCCGCCGCCTGCACAACCGGGAACGGGATCTCCAACTGGGAAAGGACGACTTTCGCCGCGCCGATCGCGGTCAGCGACTCCGGCGACAACGTCAGCTCACCGTTCGCCCCGGGCGCCACGACGATCGAGTTCTCACCGCTTTCCTCGACCGTGATGATCGCCGTACCGGTCGGGGTCTTGCTCTTGGTCGCCAGCGAGAGATCGACTCCCGAACCACCAAGGGCCTCCCGCAACAAGTCGCCGCCCTCGTCGGCACCGAGCGCGACGACCATCGCCGTCCGCGCCCCGGCCCGTGCCGCCGCGACCGCCTGGTTCGCGCCCTTGCCACCCGGACCACGGCTCAGCTCCCCGGCCAGCACGGTCTCCCCCGGCCGCGGAATACGCTGCACCGGCAGCACCAGATCCACATTCGCGCTGCCGACCACCACAACCTCGATATCAGGCTCCACCCCGGGCCACCTCCACAGTCCTGCGCGCCAGCTCGTCGATCGCGATCTGGTCCATTCCCGGCAGGCTCGTGGCCATCCGGTTGTCCAGCGGTGCGGACCACTCTGCCGGAACCCCACGGGTGGCACCAAACACCGCCCCGACGGTCGCACCGGCCGAGTCCGTGTCCCAGCCGCCCATCACCGCACGGCCGACCGCACCGGCAAAATCAGGAGCAGTCAGCGCGTACGCGGTCAGTGCGCTGTTGTTCACGGAGTGCACCCAATGGAGATCGCCGTACTCGGCGTGCAACGCGTCCAGCGCCTCGTCAAGGCCGGCGTCCGCGAGGGTCAGACCGAAACGCACCGCCCGCGCGATCGCTCCTTGCGGATCGATCACGTCCAGACCGGCAATTGCGGCCTTGACCGGATCGTCGACGACCAGCGCGGCAGCGGACATCGCGGCCACCCAGAGTGCACCGTCGACACCGGCACCGGTGTGACTCAAGCGCGCGTCGACCAGCGCGATCCGCGCCGCGGCGGTGCGGTCGCCCGGATGCGCCCAGCCGTACGCATCGGTCCTGATCTGCGCGCCGATCCACTCCCGGAACGGGTTCCCGACGACCGCGGCCCGGGCCGGCTCGACGCCTTCGAGAAGGTTGCGGTAGGCAACACGCTCGGCGGTGAACACGCGCCCGGCCGGCAGATCGTTCAGCCAGGTCTGCGCCACATCCTCGGTGCTGAGCTCCGGCCCGAACCGCTCCATCATCACCAGCGCGAGGATCGCGAAGTTGAGATCGTCGTCCTCGGGCATCCCGTCGATGACCTCACGCAAGCTGGTCGGTTTCGACCGCCGGTTCCACGGCCAGCGCTGCTGCACCTCGTCCGGTACGCCGACCGCGGTGATGTACTGCGCCAACGGCCACTGCCCGGAACTGGTCAGGATCTCGCGAATGCCGGCGCGCGGAATCTTCTCCACCGGCTTGCCGAGCAAGTTGCCCGCGGCGCGACCGAGCCACGCGTTCAGCGTCCGCTGCTCTAGCTCGACGGGCGCACCGAGCGACGGCAGCTCGGGGATCTCCGGCGCATGCCACTCCGCGGTGCGTGCGTCGAGTACGTCGAGCAGCTCTCGGGCAAGTGCCCGCAACGCCGGTGCGGCCGGCTCACTGGAGGCGCCGGACACCGGAGCGTCCGTCGTACCCCCTGCCGCCAGCCAGCGAGCCTGGACGTCGGTGACGTCCACACCCTCGGACCGGGCCTGGACCAGTTGGTGCGGGAGGAGGTCCTCCGGTTGCACCCAGGTCATTCTCATCGCTGCTCTTCCTTCCCTTGTTGCGCCAGGCGAAACGCGTGCCTGGTTCGTTCTGTCAGCGCGGACCGATACTCACACTCATGGTCAACCGCCGCAGTTTTCTGACCGCAACCGGCGCCGCCGCCGCGCTCGCTCTCACCGGAAACCTCCCCGACCTCGCCAATGCAGTAGGAATACCGCATCGCACCGACAAAAGGCCGTTGTTCACTCTCGGGGTCGCATCCGGCGACCCGCTGCCGGACGCCGTGGTGATCTGGACCCGGCTCGTACCAGGTCCGCTCGAACCGTTCGGCGGCATGGACGACCGCGCTGTCGCCGTGCAGTGGGAGGTCGCAGAAGACGAGACGTTTCGCCGCGTCGTCCGTCGCGGCACCGCGCAGGCGCGCCCCGAGTACGCGCACACCGTGCACGTCGACGTCCGCGGGCTTCAACCGTGGCGGCACTACTTCTACCGTTTCCGCGCGGCCGGGCAGATCAGTCCGGTCGGGCGTACGCGCACCGCGCCGGCACTGTCCGACGAACCCGCGATGACGATGGCCGTAGCGTCTTGCCAGGCCTTCTACGACGGGTTCTACACCGCGTACCAGGATGTGGCTCGGCGCGATCACGACGTGGTGCTCTTTCTCGGCGACTACATCTACGAGGTCGGTGTCGGCCCGGCCGCGGGCGTACGCAACCAGCAGGTGCCGGTCGACTTCGCGGGCGAGATCTTCACGCTCGACGAGTACCGGGCGCGGTACGCGTTGCACAAGACCGATCCCGATTTGCAGGCAGCGCATGCGGCCGCGCCGTGGATCGTGACGCTCGACGACCATGAAGTGGAAGGCAACTGGGCCGGGTACGTGTCCGAGGACGGGCTGCCCTACGACGAGTTCCTGGTCCGCCGCGCCAACGGCTTCCGCGCGTACTGGGAGCACATGCCGCTGCGTCTCGATCAGCGCCCCGACGGTCCGTCGATCCGGTTGCATCGGCATCTCCGGTACGGGCGTACGGCTGATCTGAGCATTCTGGATACGCGACAGTTCCGCGACGATCAGACCAGTACGGGCGGGTGGTTGCCGCCGGATGAGGTATCCGCCGATCCGGCTCGCACTATCACGGGCGACGCACAGGAGCGGTGGTTGCTGGACACGCTGGGCCGGTCGACCAGTCGGTGGAACGTTGTCGCGCAACAGGTCGCGATGGCGCAACTCGATCGAAAGACCGGGCCGGAGCTCGAACTCCCGATGGACACCTGGAACGGGTATACCGCGTCCCGGGACCGGGTTTTGTCGGGCGTACGCGATCGGGGCGTACGGAACTTTGTCGTACTGACTGGTGATTTGCATCGCAGCGTGGCGTCGGATTTGCGGGTGAACTTCGCCGATCCGAGTACGCCGGTGATCGGAAGCGAGTTTGTCACCACGTCGATTTCGTCCGGGAAGGACGGGGTCAACGTCGACAGCACCGGGCGGGCCTTGCTGGCGGAGAATCCGCATGTCAAGTTCCAGAACGTGCAGCGCGGGTATTTGAGCTGCCGGCTGGATCGGACCCAGTGGACGTCGCAGTTCCGCATCGTCGACCGCGTCACCACACCCGGCGGTACGGCGTCCACGCGCGCCACCTTGGTCGTCGAGAACAACCGCCCCGGCATCGTCTGACCCCATCGCGACGTCGCTCGCCCCGATCTCATCAGAACGGATCCGATCATGCTCCGACGCTCGGCTGCTCTCCTCGCGGTGCCGCTCGCTCTCGTCGTGCCGGCTGTTTCTGTTGCCAGCAGCAACAACCAGATCGAGCTCAGCGCCACCCCACAACCCGTCGAGGTCGTCCCACTCCCCTGCTTCCCGTCCGGCAAGCTCTCCCTCGGCATGACCAACACCGGCCGCAAATCCACGGTCGCAGACATGCGCATAGCCGCCGACCCGGCCCTCACCATCTCCCGTCACCAGTTCTCCAGCTACCTCCCGGTCAACCAGCTGGTGAAGGCGCCGCTCGAGATCACCGTCCCCCGCGGCACCGCACCGGCCACTCACACGGTAACTCTGAGCGCCGACAAGAAGCAGCTGAAGGTTCCGGTCATCGTCAAACCGGTGCCGGCGCGCGACAACCTGCTCCTCGGCGAGCAGGCCGTCGCGTCCTCGACCAACGGCAACATGCGGCTCTGTGGCGGCGTCGACGGCAACGCCGATTCCGCTCAGTGGGGCGCGAGCGGCTGGCACGACAACACGAAGGGCGTGTTCCCCGACACGTACGGCGTCGGCTTCGTCCAGCCGACCACCGTCGGCCGGGTCGTCCTGCAAACCCTCGACTCGGCCAAGTATCCGGCTGCAGTGATGGGCATCCGCGACTTCGACGTTCAGGTCCGCACCGGTGCCCAACGGACGACGGTCGGCGAGGTCCGCGGCAACGAAACCGGCCGCGTGACCGTCACCTTCACGCCGGTCGCGGTGGACGCGATCCAGCTCGTCATCCACGACTCCAACGATCACGGGTACTCCCGGATCGTCGAAGTCGAGGCGTGGCACAACTGACATTCAGACCAGTGCATCCAGGGCGGCCGTACGCTCCGCCCAGCGCGCAGCGTCGGCCGTACGGATGTCCTTGGCCACCGACGCCATCACCCGGCCCGGCTGTTCCAGGTCGGTCTTGCTGGCGTCGGCGATCTCACCGGCCCACTCGTCCGGTACGCCGGCCCGGCCGCTCAACGCACCGGTGATCGCGCCGGCCATCGACGCGATCGAGTCCGCGTCGCGCCCGTAGTTCGTACCTCCCAGCACGGCCCGCCGGACATCTCCCTCGGCGACCAGTACGAACCCGAGCGCGACCGGAAGTTCCTCGATCGCCTTGGTACGGCTCGGCCGGCGCGCGTCCATGGACAGCTCCCGGTAGTTCGGGCCGACCGTGTCGTACGGCTCGATCGCCTTCCGGAGTACCGGAATGGCCTGCTCCCAGTCGGTCACGCCCTGGGCCGCTTCGGCCACCGCCTCGACGGCCCTCCGAGTGCCGTCCTTGGCCAGGCCGAGGGCCGCGCCGACCGCGGACGCGGGGGTCGCGCCCGGGATCATCGCGGCGGCGACGGCGGCCGCGAACACGCCGGCCGCCTCCCGCCCGTAGCTCGACTGGTGCGCGCCGGCGACGTCCAGCGCCTCGGCGTACGCCCCTTCGGGATCGCCCGCGTTGGCGATCCCGACCGGCGCCATGTACATCGCCGCACCGCAGTTGACGATGTTGCCGACGCCCGCCTCACGCGGATCGACGTGGCCGTAGTGCAGCCGCGCGACGAGCCACTTCTCGGCCAGGAACACCCGCTGCAGCAGCAGGGCGTCGGCCTCGAGTTCGGGCACCCAGCGAGGACCGTTCAGCATCTTCGGGACCAGCGATTCGGCCACCGCGTACGCATCCAGGTGCGCGCGCCGCTCGTCGTACACCTCGACGAGCGCGTGCGTCATCAAGGTGTCGTCGGTGATGTGGCCGTCGCCCTTGTGGTACGGCGCGATCGGGCGCGCCGTCCGCCAGTTCTCGTACCACGGGCCGACGATGCCGGTCACCCAGCCGCCGTGCCGTTCCCGGATCGCCTCCGGGGTCCAGCCCTCGACGGCCCCACCGATCGCGTCACCGACCGCGGAGCCGACGAGGACGCCGGTCGCCTTCTCTTCGAGCAAGGACGTCACTGGTTGACCTGACCCCATCCGTCGCTCAGTTTCTTGCCCAGGGCCGCGAGGTCGGTCTTGTTCGCCAGGAACTCCTGGAACGCCGGCGTCGCGATCTGGTCCTTCCACTTCGGGTAGTTCTGCACGCTCTGGAACGGCGCCTTCGTCAACTCCGTGCCGGAGGCAAGCGTCTGCTGCCAGCCGTTCTTGCCACCGGTGGCCTTCTGGATCGCGTCGCGGGCGCCCTGCGTGGTCGGGATCAGCCAGTCACCCTGCCCGACCGCGGCCAGGTTCTCGGCCTTCATGAAGTAGTCGATGAACTTCGCCGACTGCTCGATGTGCTTGCCCTCGGCCGGTACCGACAGGGTCTGCGGGTTCGCGGCCTGCTTGGTGCTGGTGCCCTTCAGCGGCGGCAGCACCTCCCACTGGAAGCCCTTCGGCGCCTCTTCGGCGATCTGCTGCGCGACATAGTTGCCGGCCACGATCATTCCGTACTTGCCCGCGTAGAACCCGGGCAGGACGTCCGAGCCGCTCTGCGTCAGCGAGGTCGGGTCGATCGACTTGTCCGTGTACGCCATCGCGTGGATGCGCTTCGGTACCTCGAGCTCGGCGTCGCCGATGACCGCCTTCGCGTCCTGACCGGTGCCGTCGAAGAACTTCGCGTCGTAGTTCAGGCCCAGGTTCAGCATCGTCGCGGTCGGGCTCTTCAGGCCCCAGCCGAGACCGTACTTGCCGCCCGCGGTCAGCTTCTTGGCGTCCGCGGCCAGGTCGTCCCAGCTGAGCGAGTCACCGGTCGCGGTGATCCCGGCCTGCTTGAGCAGGTTCGAGTTCGCGAACACCACGTACGACTGGAGCAGGGTCGGCGCGGCGTACACCTTGCCGTCCTTGGAGACCGTGTCCCAGACGCCCTGCGAGACGGCGTCCTTGGTCTCCTGGCTCAGGTACTTCGAGATGTCCGCGAGGTACCCCTGGTTGATGAACCCGGTGATGTCGGCGGACTCGTCGTGGATGATGTCCGGCGCGGTACCGCCCTGGAACTGCGTGACCAGCTGGTCGTGCACCGAGTCCCAGCTGCCCTGCACGTACTCGACCTGGATGTTCGGGTTCGCCGCGTTCCAGTCGGCGACGATCTTCTTGGTCGCCGCGACCGTGGTCTTCTGGAAGGCCAGGCTCTGGAACTTGAGCGTCACCTTCTCGTTCGACCCGGAACCCGAGCCGCTGTCGTTGCTGTTGCCCCCGCACGCCGCGAGCGTCACCAGGGCGCCCGCCGCGAGCAACGCGGTCAATACCTTCTTCATTACCTCTCCTAACCTTTGACTGCGCCACTCAGCAGACCGGACGTCAGCCGGCGCTGGAGGAAGGCGAAGAACACGAGACTGGGCACGGTCGCCAGGACTGAGGCGGCGGCGAGCGGGCCGAACTGCACTTGGCCTTCGGCACCGACGAAGCGGGCGAGGACCAACGGGAGTGTTTTGAGCTCTGGGTCCTGAAGCAGGACCAGGGCGAAGAAGAACTCGTTCCACGCCGAGATGAAGGTGAACATCGCGGTCGCGATCAGGCCGGGCCTGAGCAGCGGCATCACGATCGAGACGATGGTCCGCAACCGGCTCGCGCCATCGACCGCGGCGGCTTCTTCCAGTTCACGCGGTACGGCGGCGACGTACCCCTGCAGCATCCAGAGCGCGAACGGGAGTGACCAGACCATGTACACGATCACCACGCCGGGGATCGTGTTCGTCAGGTGCAGCGGGCGCAGGATCATGAACAGTGGGATCACGATCAGGATCACCGGAAACACCTGGCTGACCAGGATCCAGCCGTTCGTCAACGGGCGGAGCTTGCTGCGGAAGCGCGCCAACGCGTACGAGACCGGGAGCGCCACGATCAGTACCAGAATCGTGCTGTAGATGGAGATCTGCAGGCTGTTGCCGAGACCGCGGACCAGGCCCTGCTCGCTCAGCGCGTCGGTGTAGTTGGAGAAGCTGGCGTGCTTCGGGAGCAGGCTCGGCGTGATGCTGGCGAACTCCTGCGGCGACTTCAATGAGCTGGAGATCAGCCAGAGCAACGGGAAGCCGAGGAAGATCAGGTACACCACGACGGCGGCGTACTGCAGGGCGCGGGTGGCCGGACGGGTTCTCATGCTTCGCTCCGCAGGCGGTTCCGCAGGTAGAAGAACAGGAACAAGATGATGATGACCACCATCACGTCACCCATCGCGGCGGCCATCCCGAAGTTGCCGTAGCGGAAGGCCTCGTTGTACGCGAACAGCATCGGCAGCATGGTCTTTCCGCCTGGGCCGCCGGCTGTCAGCACGTACACGAGTCCGAATGAATTGAAGTTCCAGATCATGTCGAGGCTGGTGATCGCGACGATCACGGTCTTGAGCTGCGGCAGGGTGATGTTCCAGAACTGGCTCCACGCGCCGGCGCCGTCGACCGCGGCCGCTTCGTACAGGCTGCGGTCGATGCTTTGCAGTCCGGCCAGCAGGGTCACGGTGGTCATCGGCATGCCGACCCAGATTCCGACCACGATCACGGCCGGCAAGGCCGTACTGAAATCGCCGAGGAAGTTGATCGGCTGGTCGGTCAAGTGCAGCTTGAGCAGGATCTCGTTGACCGGGCCGTTCGTCGGGTGCAGCAGCAGGCGCCACATGATCGCGACGACGACCGGAGGCATCGCCCAGGGGATCAGCGCGAGCGTACGAGCGACGCCGCGGAACTTGAGGTCGGCGTTCAGCAGCAGGGCCAGACCGAGGGCGGCGACGAACTGCAGGATCGTCACCGAAAGGGTCCAGATGACGCCGATCCGGAACGAGTCCCAGAACAGGTTGTTGTGCAGCAGCTTGGAGAAGTTCTCGAAGCCGATGAAGTTGGTTTGGACGTTCAGGCCGGCGCGGGCGTCGGTGAAGCCGAGCGCGATGCCGCGGATCAGCGGGTAGACGCTGAGGATCAGCACCGGGAGCAGCGCGGGCAGGAAGAGCAGGATCGCTTCCCGGTTCTGCCTCGGTTTTCCTGAGTTGTTCCGGGAGTTCTTCGCCTTCGCCGCGGCGGTGATCGAGGCCATCATGGGGTCGATCCCCTCAGGCTCAGGGACGGCTGGACGACGATCCGCCGAGGCGTCCGGTCGTTGTCCTCAATCCTTGCCAACAGCAACTCCGCGGCCCGCCGGCCACGCTCCGCGGACCCCAGATTCACACTCGTCAACGGCGGAAAACTCTGCTCAGCCAACTCACTGTCATCCATCCCAACCACAGCAACATCATCCGGAACCCTCAACCCCACAGCCGCCAACTCATGCATCAACCCGACCGCCAACAAATCATTCGCACAAACCACCGCGTCGAACCCAACGCCCTGAGTGCGGGAAGCGTGGGTACCCCGCCCGACGCGGGTGGCGATGACGCCCCCGCCGGTGGAAGAGGCGGCGGCGTCCCCACCGGTGCGGGAGGCGGTGGCGTCCCCGCTGGTGCGGGAGGTGGTGGCGTCCCCGCCGGTGCGGGAGGTGGCGTCCCCATCGGTGCGGGAGGTGGTGCCGCCGCCGTCAGTGCGAGAGGTGGTGGCGCCCGCGTTGGTTCCGGGGGTGGGGGTTGGCTGGGCGCCACCTCGCCGCCGGGAGGACTGGCTGGAAGCCAGCCTGCCGGCGGTCAGTAGTTCGGCGGCAGCTGCACGTCCTGCACTGAAAGTGAAGTCGCTTGCTTCGGCGAGTGCGACGGGCTGGAGGTTGTGGACTTTGAGAGCCTCGGCGAAGCCTTTGGCGCGGGCGGCGCCGGGGACTGTGTCGGCGGGGCCGTTCAGGAAGGCGATGCGCTTTCGGCCGCAGTACGCCAGGTGGTCGACGGCGAGCAGCATGCCCTTCGGGGAGTTCGCGCGGACTGTGTCGACGCCGGCCTTGGCCGGGACGCTACCGGCGACAACGACCGGCACCTCGCACTCACGGATCGACTTCACCAGATCCTCGTCGACCCGGATCGGGCTGATCAGCAGCCCATCGGCGTACCCGCGCGCCATCCCCCGTACCAGCGCGACCTCGTCCACCACCTCCGGACCGGTCGTCGTGACCACCAACCGGTACCCGGCAGCGGAAACGACTTCCTCGACCGCCCGCATCATCGTCACGTACACGGGGTTACCGACATCAGCGACCGCCAGCGTCAACTGAAAGGTCCGCCCGACCTTCAAGGAGCGTGCCCGCGAGTCCGGTACGTACCCGAGCTCGGACACCGCCCGCTGCACCCGCTCGATCATCTCCTCGGTCGCCGGCAGCCCGTTCAGCACCCGCGACACCGACGCCACCGAGACCCCCGCCGCCCGGGCCACCCCAGCGATCGTCGGACGACTCACCCGCGACCTCCTGTAATCGTTCTTGTAATCGTTTACAAGCCAGACAGTAGAACCTCTCGCCGATCAGGTCAAGGCATCAGTCAGGCAGCGACGCTACGCAGCACCCAGGACGGAAGACCGAGCCACCACCTCAGCGCGGGTACGAGCGGGCGCGGTACATCCTGCGACCGCGCGATCGCATGCAACAGGTCCAGCCTGCCGGAGACCCCCGCGCTGTAGCTGAGGCCGGCCAGCACCGCCGCCGAATGCGCCGAACGGGTCGTCCGCCACTGGACGGCATGTTTTGTCACGGCCTTCCGCAGTGCGTTCACATCGGCCGACGGCGCGATGTGGCCGATCGAGTATGCGGCCGAGACCTCGACGGCAGGCGCGGCACCGCCGTACAGCACGACCTGCTCCAGGAGGCGCCGTTCCTGGTGCCGTCCGACGAGACGAAGAGCAGAGAGTAGTGACAACGCCCAGTCGAGCCGCTCCAGCAACGCCCGGGCCGACTTGAACTCCTCAGCGAGCGCTCTCGCCGCCCCGTCACGGTAAGGCGAGGCGGCGATGAAACTGGCCGCCGCGAGCCGCACGTCCCAAGCAGCGGCGTACAACATCTCTTCCACCAGCGTCGGCAGCACGGAGTCGTGGAACGATTCGTACTCCGGCCGTGTCCAGGCATTGACGATGCTCACGACGCGACCCACGACCAGTTCTCGCTCCACCGAGGAGCCGGTCAGAACCGGCCGTCGCCAGCCCGATGCCGGAGCGGAGCGCGCAACCTGTGCCGCCAAAGCGAGTAACTGATCCGCGGTCACCTTGGTCGCGCCACCCGCGGAGTCGCGGCTCAGCTCCAGCAGGACCTGAATCAGTACTCTCCGTTCGGACTCGGCGAAATGGCGAAACTGCAGCTTTCGGAAACACGCGAGCAATGCGCCTAGCTGCGCCTGACCGCTGCTCGGCTCACGCAACTCCCGAATGACTGCGGAGTTCGCGTCCCGGTGCGAGCTGAAATCAAGCGCACTGACCGTCTCGACCACGACCTGATTGGAGCGGTCCGATCCCAGCGACGTACAGGCCGCTATCGCCGCGAACTGACCGACCGGATGACCCAGCAGCCGATTGAACGCCTCATACCGCTGATGCCATCTGACGCCGTCCGAGATGATCATCTCCACGAGCAGACGCTCGGTCAGGTCGACCCAGAATCTGCTGGGTAAGAGCACGTGATCGGTGACCAGGTGCCGAGTGAGCTCGTCCCATCGCGGACCGGACATCACACCTTCGGACAGCGCCCGGTCCAACAGGCCCTGGATCCTGACCTCGTCGACCGGCGTGGGGCGATGTCCCGCGGTCCAGTTCGGCAGCGGCGTACCGCGAGCGTATCGATACATGGTTTCGATGACCGCGACCAGCTGTCCCGAGGGCAATCCGAGCAACTGCTCGTAGCGTTCCGCTCCCCACCGCGGGACTGGGGCCCTTCCCGACTCCCAGCGCGAAATGGTTCCCGGTGTCACCAACTGATGTGACTCATCGGGAAAGGCCCGCGCCAATTGCGTCTGCGAAACATGGACGTCACCGGCCGCAAACAATCGACTGACCCGCAACAACCATGCGGTACGGGCTTGCGGACTGAGCTCTCGAACCGACTGGTGCCGCGTTGTACCGGTCTCTCGCACATCCCCTCGATCCCCCACGCCGTATAGCACGGCTCCCCTGACTGCGGCAAGGAAAATTGCATCCGACTTGGCGCAGTGAATTGATGGTAGATCCACGGCGGCGGAGTGCGCATTGTTCAGGTGATGTCAATCTGAGAACGTTCGAAGGGCAATTCCATGTCTCAGTCAGCTCCGGTACCGCGGGCCGGCCGGCGGCCTATGCTCGACCTCACCGCCGTCCGGAAGGGATCTGGAGCCGTGGTCGAGCATCCTCGGTATGTGCGGTCCTCTACGGAGGACGCGATCTCGACCTGTTTGCGGCTCCGACCGAGCGTGCTGATTCTCGACGCCGAGCCCTTGCTGATCGACTGGTCGGCTCCGGATGGAGCCTGGAACTCCCGCTGGCACGAAGTACTGAGCCGCTCCGTGGATCAGGGCGTCGGCGTCGTCGTCGTGGTGACGAACTCGCGACGTGACCTGTCCGGCCTGATTCAGCCGTCCCCGGACCACGGGATGTCGGTCCGGCTCGTACGCCGCGCCAGGAAACCCTGGACCACCCGGCGCGCGCTCGGCCTGCCCGCAGTGGCCGGGCGCGGCGTGGTTTGCGGTGATGTGTCACTGACGGACGGCCTGCTCGCCACCCGCCTGGGTTTCACCTTCGTCCACGTGCAAGCCGAAGACCCGCCCCCACTGGCCAGACTTCAGAACAGCTGCGGCCGCCTGCTTGCGCTGGTCTTCGGTTCCCGGCAGTTCCCGGGATGGCGCGGATGAGCGTCTCCCCGCCACCGCCACCGCCACCGCCACCGATCGATCGGGACACCCTGCTCGCCGATTACATCGCCTCCCGAGAGGACGAACGTTCGTTTCAAGCGACCCAGGTGGCTCTCGCGTCGCTCGCCCTGACGACGCTCGGCCTGCTGGCCGGTCTCGTCGGCCGCTATGTGCTGCCGAACACCCATCAGAACGACATCCCGCCAGGCCTTCTCATCCTCGCGCCGATGGTTCCGCTCGCGCTGTTCGGGATGTTCGTTCAAGCCGGCGCGCAGGCGACCCTGCGGACGCATTATCTTCGCGACCTCGAGCAGCAGCTGGCGCAGCCGACGGCCGATCCCGCGGCCACGCCCAGCCCGTCGTTCATTCGCATCGTCGGCGCTCTGGTCGGCCTCAAGCACGGACATGGGATCTACCGGGCGATCACCGGCATGCTCATCACGATCGCGATGTCCGCGTTCATCGTCATCCTGATCCTGATCGCCATCAACGTGCCGGGGCCATGGGCTGCCCTGATGACGGTCAGTTACTCGTTCACGATCTCGCTCCTGGTTCATCTGACCTGGTCGACGACGGCAGCGGGGCTGAAGTTCTACAACAGCGCCCGCGAACGCCTGAAGGTCCACACGAGCGGCGCGACCGGCCCAGACGGGCAGCTGGTCAAGTACCTCGCGCTGCCGCGCCCGGTCGACCTGCAGAAAGGTCTCTACTACCTGGCTGGATTTCTGGTGGCGCTCACGTACGGCGCGGCCCATCGGGGGTTCGGCGTGCACCTGCTCGCGTTCGTCTGGGGGTGGGTGGTCCTCGAGTTCCTGGCTTACCAGGCCAGGTACCAGTGGAACGACATTCGCGGATTCGCGAACGAAGCCGCGCATCCGATGGCGACGGCGCGCAGGCGGCTGCCGGACTCCGGATCCAACCCCATCAGCCAGTCCGCGCAGATCGCGCTCGGTCGGGTCGGGGCGGCGCTGGTGCTGGCACTCGGCGCTCCGGCCGGGACCCGGACCGCTTTGCTGATAGGGCTGGCCGCGATCTTCATTCTGGCCTTGGCGTACGAGAAGGCACGGGCCGACGATTCAGTTGCCGGAGTCATCCTTCTCGTGGCGATCGGCTACCCGCTGCGGTTCTGTCTCGGCCTCGCCGTTGCCGGTTTCGTCTGGACCGATGGCGCTCTCGTACTGGCCGCTACGGGCGCGGCGGCGTTCGCCGCGGTCGGGTGGAGCACAGTCGGATTGACGTGGGCGCTCGAAGCCGACGCGACCCCGCCGGCAAGCAGGTCGAGGCACCTCCAGTTCCTTGGGCGCAATGCCGGTCTGAGCGGAGGTCAGACTGCCGGTGGCAGCCCTCCGCTCGCACGTCGGATGCGCCTCATAGCGGTGCCCAACCTCGCGCAGTTCGCGGCTTGTGTTCTCGGTACGCTGCTCGGAATCGAGATCGTACGGCGTGATTGGTCGTGGACGGCTACCGCGATGCTCGCCGCCGCCGCGGCAGCCACCCTGGTCCTGATCATCGTCGGCATTCGCACGACGCTCACCGGAGTGGTCTTCGGCTGCGCGCTGGTCATCCTGTCAGGCTTGTCGTACTTGTACAGCGAAGGCTGGCGTGGAGTGTGGGTTCCGCTGTTCTTCGGGGTCTTCACTGCCTTCTATCTCGGCTTCAGATCACAGACCTACGCGGGCCTGAGCACAGCACCCAAGGACATGCTTGCCACGGCCAAGTCGCTCGTCGGCGCGATGGAGACCTGGTTCAAACAAGGCAAGCCACCGAATCAACCGCCTCAGCCGAACAACCAGGCGTCTCCATGACCTCACGCTCAACGTGGATGGGCGGAGACAAGCTGTCGCCTGCCTCCGCCTACCACGAGCTGTGTACTCCTCAGCAGCGGGTGGTGAGTTGGGGGTTGGGGAGTACGGCGCTGGTCAGGGTTCCGCCGAAGCGGGCCAGGTCCGGGGTGCCGTACTGGGCGGTCTTGCCGAAGGTTTGGACTGTTTGGTGGTTGATCACGTTGCCGAAGTTCCACACGCACAGTCGCCCGAGGCCCGGCGACGCCTGCAGAGCGCGGGTCGAGCCGAGGCTCCAGAACGGGTAGAACGCGGCGCCCTTGGGTACGGCCGTGCAGCCGACTCCGGTGATCGTGTTGCAGAGGATCTCCGACGCCGCCACGTTCGTCTCGAACTGGATGTTCGGGTACGGATGCGCCCCGCCGGTGAACGGTCCTATGTACTCGAACGAGGTCGGATGACCACGTGACCCGTCCGGCCAGTCGGCCTGGTACGAGGAGCCGTCGAAGTCGAGGTCTCCGTTCTGGAAGACGTTCTCCTGGCAACCGGCAATCGGCCAGCGTTCGACCACCGCCTTGCCGTTCACCATCGTGATCCGCGGACCGGCGATCATGCAGTTCGCGCCGGAGAACTCACAGTTGACGCCACTGGCGGAATCATTGGTCGGACACGCGGCTCCGGTTTCGGTGGTCGCGTTCTGGCAGATGCCGGTGGCCGGGTTGCAGGGACCTTCACCCGGACCGTTGCCTTCGGCACCACCGTTGCAGACCTGGTAGACGTTCGGGTCGGAGAAGCTCTGCCCGTTCGGGTACGACTGGCTGACCGGCAGCCGGCTGGACACGCTGGAGCAGGCTTCGAAGTGACCGAGCTCGTCCTGCATCAGGACGCCACCCTCGAGGGCTGCCCACGGGACCTGGTTCTGCTGCTTGGCGCTGCTGAACTCGGCGTGGAAGTCGAACGGAGTTCCGCTGCAGTCGGCGATGTTCGTGTTCATGAACCCGTTCGCGGCGGACGCCACCATCGACCCGGACTGCCCGGTACTCAAATCGTCGACCCTCGCAAGTAGGCCGTGCGCGGTGTCGCGCATCACCACCCGGAGGATGTCACCCTGCCGCATTTCCAGCGTCTTCTTGTTCGGCGACAACGTCGACACATCGGTGAGCTGCGGGCTCGGCGGCCCGGCCGGTACGCCGTCGGTCTGCAGGTACGAGAAGTTCACCGGTTCGATGCAATTGTTGTTGCAGGTCGCGAAACCGAACGTACAGGCGAGACTGTCGATCGTCAGCGCCGCACACCAGCGGCCGGCGTCACAACTCGGCCCGTCCAGGAACGGCCCGAAGCCGGGTGGATAGAACTGCAGCTCCATGAACGCGGAGCCGGCCGCGTTCGGATCGTTGATGGCGGAACTGTTGCTGTCGCTGTTCGGCGTGCACGAGTTCTGTGGGTACGACTTCGGGTCGCACAACGGAAGGCCGAACCACGGCGCCGGGCTGAGTTCCGCGTACTTGCTGACCGCCGGACTGTTCACGGTCGGTTTGGCGGCCGGGTCCTTCGACAGCCGCATGAAGTACGTGATGTCGTTCGCACTGCCCGGCCGGCTGGAGATGAACTTGACCGACGGTTCATCGTGGCCGATGTAGTGCTCGTTGTCCTCGAACTTCCAGGGCACCCCGTTCTTGTCGATCTTGACCGGGTCCGTACACAGCCCGCCCAGTCCGTTCTTGACCGACTTGTACTTCGGGCTGAACCCGTTGCAGTCCATCCCCCCGATCGGGTTCGGTTTGACCGAGGCCGGAGCCGCGGCCGTGGCCTGCCATCCGAGCGCCGGCATCATCGCGATCGCGAGTGTGATGACGGCGGCCCCTATTCCCCACCGATTTCTCCACCGATAACTGGATCTGGGCATCGGCGTGCCTCCACCCCGCAGAGATGGGAGCCCCTGGGCTGGGCCGGCGACGGCTCAGGGCCCCCCTTGCGGGCCGCGGTCGGTGCAACTAGCCCCAGGCTTATGCCTCGCCATCACCCACTGTCAATAGGTGGTGACAGCTCTCAGCGGGCGCTCAGCGTCCCGCCCCGCCGTCCTCAGCCTTCCTGCTCGCCGGCGCCCAGTCCTCTTGCTCGTCGGCGCCCAGCCTTCCTGCTCGTCGGCGCTCAGTCTTCTTGCTCGTCGGCGCCGGGGCGCTCGGCCCACGGGGTTTCCTTGGCCGGCCGGACGACGATGAGTTTGTCGCCGGCGGCAAGCACCGAGACGTTCGAATCGTAGTACCGGTGGACTTTCCCGTCCCGGACCACCGACACCACCCGGTCCGGCACGGACGACGGCGGCTTGCCCACCTCGCGCCCGAGCACCGGCCGCTCGGCCACCTCGAGACCTTCGCCGTAGGTGAGCAGGTCCTCCATCACCTCGCCAAGGTTCGGGCTGACCGCGGACAGGCCGAGCAGCCGGCCGACCGCCTCCGACGAGGTGACCACCGCGTCCGCGCCACTCTGCCGGAGCAGCGGCACGTTGTCCTCCTCGCGGACCGCGACCACGATGTGGGCGTTCGCGTTGAGTTGCCGGACCGCCAGCGTGACCAGCACCGCCGAGTCGTCCCGGTCGGTGGTCACGATCACCTCGCGCGCGGTCATCACCTCGGCCCGGCGCAGCACCGTCCGGTTCGTCGCGTCGCCGTGGAAGGCGGCCATCTGATCGTTGCCCGCGTCACCGATCGCCTGCGCCCGCGGGTCGATCACCACGATGTCGGAGCGCCTGACCCCGTTGCTGATCAGCGTCTGCACGGCGGACCGGCCCTTGGTGCCGTACCCGACGACGATGGTGTGGTCCTTCATCCGTTTCCTCCAGCGCGTGTCGCGCATGATCCGGCGACCCTCGTTGGCCAGCACTTCCAGTGTCGTACCGACCAGAACCACCAGGAACGCGATCCGCAGCGGCGTCACGACGAAGGCGTTCACCAGCCGGGCCGTCGGCGACACCGGGGTGATGTCGCCGTACCCGGTCGTGGTGAGGGTGACCGTCGCGTAGTAGATGCTGTCGATCAGGTTGACCTTGCCGTCATAGCTGTCCCGGTACCCGTCCCGGTCGACCACCACGATCAGCACCATCACGGTCAGCAGCCCCAGCGCGACCAGGAATCGGCTGAAGAGCTGGAACAGTGGCGAGCGAGTGCTCGCGGGCAGATTGACCAGGAGACCGTGGGGGTTCCGGCCGGTGGGTAGGGGTGGCACGGCTAAGACGATATTGCACCGGCGGCCGATCCACCGCATGCGACAGGCTCTGGCCGGACAGCGCGACGCTCACCATCAGGCTGTCACCGTCCTGGACCACTCTGGAACGCATCCGCAACTGATGCAGTGTCCGCAGCATGGCGTGGTTCTGCGGCTGCACCAGACACACCACGCGGTCCGCACCGAGCAGCCGGGCCTCCTCCACTACCTGCCGCAGTAGCCGCAGCCCGATCCCCTGCCGCTGCCAGCCGTCCTCGACCAGTACGGCGACCTCCATCGTCGTACCGCCCAGCTCCTCCCAGGGCGCCACGGTTGCCATCCCGATCACCGCACCGTCCACACAGGCCACCACCGACACACCACCAGCGGGCGCGGACAGATGCCGTGCCGTACGGGCGGTCAACCGCGGCATCGGCACGTGATACCGCCGGGCCCGCGTCTCGTACGAACACCGCTCGTGCATGGCCACCACAGCATCCGCGTCAGCCACAGTCGCCTGACGGAACTCCGGTACGCCACTACCGGGCCGCGGCCCGTGCGGACTCTCCAGCCGTTCAGCCAGCCTGCCGGCGATCTCGACCAGTACGTCCGCCCTGGCCCACTCAGCCGGGGTGTACTCGTCGAACCCCTGCAGCTCGCCCAGCTCGTCATCCACCGACACCGGGTCGTCGATGAGCCGCAGTACGGCCCGCAGGTACCGCGTCGGCGCGTCACTCAGTACGTCCGCCTGGCACGGGCGGACCACCGTGTTCACGCATCCCGCCTCGGCCGCCAGTGCGGTCAGGTCGTCAGCGGACCAGCCCGCACCGGTGGAGACCACCAGCTCGTCGACAGCCCCGCTCTCCGCGGTAAAGACCTCCAGGCTGAGGATGTTGATGTCGTCCGCACCACACCGTGCAGCGAGCTCCGCCAGCGCGCCAGGGCGGTCGGCCAGTTCGGTCCTGATCTTCCAGAGCATGATGCTCTCCCCTCGTGAAACGTGGTTTCACTGTGGGGCCCGGCTGTTGCTCCGGTGCGTCCGCGACGTTACGTGGGCGTCAACGTTTGCGCCGGACCCGCGGCAGGTGCGGGTTGATCCGGGGCTTCCGGGCGGCCAGTACGACGGCCGGCTCGCGCTTGTCCAGGTCGGCGTGCCGGAGCAGCTCCGGGTAGGTGGCCTGCGGTACGGCGGGGTACGTGGTCACGATCGCGTCGCCCGAGAACACGAAGAAGATGGCCTGACCGTCCTTGATCACCTTCAGCAAGGACCCGTCGCGTACGGTCAGCGCGTGCTCGACGCCCTTGCGCCGGGCCGTCCGTTTCGCCCAAGCGGCCTGGACCGCTTGCTGCGCGGGCTCCCGCCCGTGGCGCACCGCTTCCACGACGAGCGGCCCGTACCGCACGCCGTACTTGACCAGATTCTTTGCCAGCTTGCTGTTCTTCCCAGCGCCCGCAGCTCCACCCGCCATACGTCGAGCGTACTGACTTGTCCGGTCAGCCGGCCGGCTTCCAGATGTACGGCACTGTGACGGACACCGGCCGCAGTCCGAGCCGGGCCAGAATTCCGCGGCTGTCCGGTGACGCGTCAACCTGCAGGTACTTGTAACCGCGCTGCGCCGCCAGATTGCGCCGGTACGCCACCTGAGCGCGGTAGATGCCCCGGCCGCGCCACTCCGGCAGCGTCGACCCACCCCACAAGGAGGCGAAGTCAGTACCGGGGTGGAACCGGATCCACGAGCCGCAGACCATCTTCGGCTCGTCCTCCGTGGTCTCAGCGACAACTACCACGGTCGGTTCGTCTCCCGCGAGGTCCTGGGACAGTGCGTCCGGGAGCCAGGCGTGGGAGAAGCCCCACACCTCCTCCTCCATCGCCTGCATCCGCTCCAGGTCCTCGCGCGAGGTGATCTCCCGCAACCGGAGGCCCTCTGGCAGCGCAACCTCAGTCGGCAGATCGGCCAGTGCACCGATCAGCAGGCACTCCTCGTCATCCGGTACGAACCCGGCCTTGGTCAACCGCTCCGGCAGGTCAGCCGGCAAGTCATGTGAGTAGTACTTCCACTCCACCTTCACGCCGAGCTCGGTGAAGTACGCGACCTGGTCAGCGATCAGCTGGTCCAATTCACTGCCGTCGGCCCCACCCTGGTACTGGAGGAAGCCATCACCTTCGAGACCGATCGTGCGGATCAGCGGCCCGATCCGGTCGGTCGTCCCGGAGCCGCCGGAACGGGTACGGATCTGCTGGTCGTACGCGTCGCGCAGCGCGAGGGCCTCAGGCGAGCTGTCCAATGGAATCACGCCCATCAGTAGAACAGCGGTCGCAACCGGTTTCCAGCGTGACAGTCGCGTCGGCATGCGGGCGTACGTCACGTCGTGCACCATGGAGGCCGTGAGCCCCTCCCCCGATCCGCGCCGTCCGATCATGCCCGGCAACAAGCTGTTCGAGTCGCTGCCCGGTGCCGCCGACCCGGCCACCGTCACCGAGGCGGCGCACCGGACGGCTGAGCTGCTGGTCCGTGGCGTGCGCGAGTCGGCCGACGAGGAGGTACACGCGCGGGTGGTCAAGCTCGCCGACGAGTACGGTCTGGACGAACTGGCGGAGCTGTGGTCGGACTCCCCCGCCGACTCGCTGCCCGGGGCACTCTGGCGGCTGTACCTGCTGCGCTCGTGGGTGCACTCCAACGCCGCGGAGGTGGCGCGTGAGTTCGCCACCGGGCGCGAGTACGCCGAGGTGCACGCGGTCGTCGCGGGCGTCGCCGAACCGCCCGGGCCGACCGAGGTACGGGACATGGTCGACGCCGTACTGCGCGGGGTGGCGACCGGCGATTTCGCCACCACGCTGGACCGGGCGGCCGCGTTCGCCCGGATCGTCGCCACCGGGCGCGCGCACCTGGCCGAGGACGGGCACGACCGGGTGCTGTCCGCGTCCAAACTGGTCGAGACCGCAGACCAGCTGCAGACCGCGGCCCGGGCCGAACGCGCCGGGCACCTCTGGTAGTTGCGAACGCTTCGATCGGGTGTTATTGGGTCTCGCGGCCCGAGATCTCAACAGGACAAGGGGTTTGAGCACCCGCTACACTGTTCGAGGTGTCGGGCCGGTGCAAGCCCCGGGTCCCAAAATTAGCCGCTACGAGCGGCCACGCGCCGTGAGGCGCTTCCCGGTCCGGCACCTCATACCTCTCCCACCGGTCTTCTCCCGGTGCGCGCGTCCCTGCGCGCCGGCCGCGACACGCGGCGGTCACCCGGCGGCCGCTTCTCGGCTACCTTCACGAGGACGGGGGTACTCCTGTGGCAGCCAGCCTCAGGGGCGTCCGCCCACAACCCCTCCGGAAGGGAATCCCTCATGCGCCGCCTTCCCCGCGCACTCCTCCCGTGCGCGCTGATCGCCGGACTGCTGCTTCCGGCCGCCCCGGCCGCCGCCGCGCGCGGCGACTTCGACATCCAGGGCCACCGCGGTGGTCTCGGGCTGACCGTGGAGAGCACGATCGCGTCGTTCTCGCACGGTCTGCAGCTCGGCGTCAGCACGCTGGAACTCGACGTCCAGATCACCCAGGACGGGTACGCCGTGGTGACCCACGACCGCAAGGTCGACGGCAAGAAGTGCCGCGACACCGCGCCGTACACGCCGAACGACCCCGAGTACCCGTACGTCGGCAAGTACATCAACACGCTCTCGCTGAAGCAGGTCAAGCAGCTCGACTGCGGGTCCCTGCCGCAGGCGAACTTCCCTGGTCAGCAGGTCGACCCGGGCGCGCGGATGCCCGAGTTGCGCGACATCTTCGCGCTCGTGCACCGCTACCACGCGTACGGCGTGAAGCTGAACGTTGAGACCAAGGTCGAGGCCGGCGCGCCGTCCGAGACCGCTCCGCGCGAGCAGTTCGTCCAGGTCGTCGCGACTGAGATCCGCAAGGCGAAGATCGCCCGGCAGGTGACGATCCAGAGCTTCGACTGGGGTTCGCTGATGCGGATGCGCCAGGTGATGCCGGAGCTGCCGCTGGTCGCGCTGACCAACTACGACTTCCTCCAGGTCGGCCAGCCGGGCAAGTCGCCGTGGCTGGGCGGGATCGACATCGACGACTTCGGCGGTGACCTGGTCAAGGCGACCAAGTCGTTCGGCGCGTCCGCGATCTCGCCCGTGCACGGCTTCCCGCAGGACGGGAAGGTGACCGACCCGGCGTACCGGCCGTACGTCACCGCCGACATGGTCAAGTCGGCGCACCAGGCCGGGATGAAGGTCATCCCGTGGACCGTCGACGACCCGGCGACCATGCAGTCGCTGATCGACAAGGGCGTCGACGGACTGATCACCGACTATCCGGACCGGTTGCGGAGCGTCGTCCACGACAACGGCTTCCGGCTCCCGAAGGCGTACGAGGCGCCTGCTGTCCGCGCCCTGTCGTCGGCGCACGCCCACAACGACTACGAGCACCGGCGGCCGCTGCAGGACGCGCTGGACCGTGGGTTCAACAGCGTCGAGGCGGACGTGTGGCTGGTGGATGGGGAGCTGCGGGTGGCCCATGACCTGGCGGATGCCAAACCGGGCCGGACGTTGGAGAGCCTCTACCTGAAGCCGTTGGCGGACCGGGTCCGTGAGAACCACGGTCAGGTGTACAAGCACGGACGGGACTTCCAGCTGCTGATCGACATCAAGAGCGACGGTCCGTCGACGTACGCGGCGGTAGACAAGGCGCTGGCGAAGTACCGTGGGATCAGCACGATCTTTGCCAGCGGACGGGTGTTCAAGGGCGCAGTCACGTCAGTGATCAGCGGTAACCGGCCGCTGGACGTGCTGAAGGCCCAGAAGGTGCGTTACGCCGGCTACGACGGCCGGCTGAGTGACCTGCCGTCCGGTATGCCGGCGTCGCTGATGCCGCTGGTGAGCGACAACTGGACGAACGCGTTCACCTGGCAGGGCCTCGGTCCGATGCCGGCCGCGGAGAAGACCAAGCTGCACGACATCGTCGTCAACGCCCACCACGCCGGGTACAAGGTGCGGTTCTGGGCCACTCCTGACGTACCTGGCGCGGCCCGTGAGGCGCTCTGGCGCGAGCTGACCGCTGCTGGTGTCGACTACCTCAACACCGATGACCTGCACGGCCTGGAGGACTTCCTCCGCGGCTAGCAGCCGACTCAGGGCTCCAGAGCCGATCCAGGGCTCCAGAGTCGACCCAGGGCTCTAGGGCTTGACTTCCGTGAGGGCGATGACGTCGTCGCCCTCACGGAACGCCCTCCGCTGTTTCATCGCGCCGTTGCCGCCCTGGAGCGCCCGCGCGATCCCGTCCCGGACCAGCTCCGTTTCACCGAGCTCCTCCAGCGCCGGCTCGATCTCCCGGCGCATCCTCTCGACCAGTTGGCTCATCGGCATGCTCTCGGCACCTAGTACGTCCACTCCGTCACCGGGCAGCCCGTCCCGTGCGGCCAGCCAGTACGCGGCGTGTAGCACTTCGCTGTCCACATCCGCGCCAACACCGCCCGCTTCGAGCGCTGTCATCACCAGTGCGCGTACCAGAGTCGCTAGTAGTACCGACTCGTCAACAGTGAGCGGTATGTCGCTGACGCGTACCTCCACAGTCGGCAAGTGTGATGAGGGCCGTACGTCCCAATAGATCATTTGCTCATCCATCAGCGTTCCAGCTGCCAGGTGTAGAGCTACTAGCTGGTCGTAGTGCTCTGCTGACTTCAGGTACGGCGGGGCGCCCGCGCACGGCCAGCGCGACGCCATCAGCCACCGCCAGCTGGCAAAGCCGGTGTCCTGGCCCAGATAGACCGGCGAGTTCGCAGTCAGCGCGAGTAGCACCGGTAACCACGGCCGCAGGTAGTTGGAGACGCAGACGGCCGCCTCCCGGTCCGGTACGTCTACATGTACGTGGCAACCGCATACACCCTGCTCGCGCGCCAGCTGGCCGTACCGAGCTGCCAGCTGTTGGTAGCGGCGCTTCTTGGTCACCAGCTGCGCAGGACGTCCGTGTGGAGGTACCGCGATCGCCAGCAGCCGCCCACCTTCGTCGGCGGCCGCACTGGCCAGCGCAGAGCGCATGCTGGTCAACGCCGTGTGCAGCTCGTCGGCTGTCGAGCAGACCGGACTGTTGATCTCCACTTGCGCCCTGGTCAGCTCGAGCGTCACATCCAGGTCGTCACCCAGCTCGTCCACCACCGCCTTGCTACGCGGTAGCGGATCGCCGGTACTGGACACAAGGAGTAGCTCTTCCTCTACTCCGATCAATGGGAACCTCACCCTGCACTAGTACCCGGACGCTAACCGGTTAGGCTCTGCGGCGTGAGTCTGCCGGTGGTTACCGCTACCCGTTACGTGTTGCCGTTGCGGGAGGGTGGGTCGTTGCCTGGTGTTGTCGAGGGCAACGACCTGGGTACGTACGTGATCAAGTTCCACGGTGCCGGTCAGGGGCCGAAGGCGCTGGTCGCGGAGGTGATCGTCGGGGAGCTGTTCCGGCGGCTCGGGATGCGGGTGCCGGAGCTGACGCTCATCGAGCTGGACCCGGCGATCGGCAAGTCCGAGCCGGACTTCGAGATCCAGGAGCTGCTGATCCGCAGCGCCGGCCTGAACCTCGCGGTCGACTTCCTGCCGGGCTCGTTCGGGTACGACGGCTCCGCCGGCAACCCAGGTGACGACGGGATGGCGCGGGTGCTTTGGCTGGATGCGTTCGTCGCCAACGTGGACAGGTCCTGGCGCAACACCAATCTGCTGGTGTGGCACAAGAACTTGTGGCTGATCGACCACGGTGCCGCGCTGTACTTCCACCACTCGTGGATGCCCGCCGAGAAGTTCGCCGGCCTGCCGTACGACGCGTCGGACCATGTGTTCTCGGTAGCGGCCCCGGGCGTACCGAAAGTGGATGCTGAGCTGGCTGCTGCGATCACTCCGGAGCTGCTGACTGAAGTGATCGCGCTCGTACCGGATGAGTGGTTGGGCGAAGGAGATCGGGACAGGTACTTGGGGCACTTGCTGGCGCGGCTGGCGAACCGGGCCGCCTGGCTGCCGGGAGGTGCGCAGTGAGTCTGGTGCCGTTCGATTACGTGATCCTGCGCGCTGCTCCGCGTATCCAGCGCGGTGAGTTCATCAACGTGGGTGCAGTGCTCTACTGCCGGGCGCTGGACTTCCTCGGCGCGGAGTGGGACGTGCAGCCGGAGCGGTTGAAGGCACTGGACCCAGCAGTCGATGTTGACGTCGTCTGCGCATCACTGGACCAGATCCGCGCTATCTGCACAGGTGACCCTGCTGGTGGTCCGGCAGCGGCTACAACCATCAGTGAGCGGTTCCGGTGGCTCGCCGCACCGCGCAGTACCGTCGTACACCCCGGACCGATCCACAGCGGGATCACCAGCGACCCTGCTGCGGACCTGGACCGGTTGCTCGACTCTTTCGTCCGTTAGGCGAGTGCGGCGGACACGACCTCGCGGGCCTGCTCGAAGACCTGCTCCAGGTGCTCCGCGCCCTTGAACGACTCGCCGTAGATCTTGTACAGGTCTTCGGTGCCGGACGGCCGGGCGGCGAACCACGCCGACTCAGTAGTGACCTTCAGGCCACCGATCGCGGCACCGTTGCCCGGTGCGGTGGTCAGCCGGTCCACGATCGGCTCCCCGGCCAGCTCGGTAGCGGTGACCGCATCCGCGGACAGCGCCGACAGCTTGGCCTTCTGTTCGCGAGTGGCAGGCGCATCCACTCGTGAGTACGCAGACGCGCCGAATCGCTCCACCAGCTTGGCGTGCGCCTGCGACGGCGTCTCCCCCGTCACTGCGGTGATCTCGCTCGCCAGCAACGCCAGCAGGATGCCGTCCTTGTCAGTCGTCCACACGGTGCCGTCGAAGCGCAGGAAGCTCGCACCAGCCGACTCCTCACCTCCGAACCCGACAGAACCATCCACCAGACCAGGTACGAACCACTTGAACCCGACCGGCACCTCCCAGAGCCGACGCCCCAGGTCGGCCACCACCCGGTCGATCAGCGACGACGAGACCAGTGTCTTGCCGACAGCCACGTCAGCACCCCACTGACGGTTGCTGAACAAGTAGGAGATCGCTACCGCCAAGTAGTGATTCGGATTCATCAGTCCGGCGTCCGGAGTGACGATGCCGTGCCGGTCCGAGTCGGCATCGTTTCCGGTCGCCACGTCGTACTTGTCCCGCTGCGCGACCAGCGACGCCATCGCGTACGGCGACGAGCAGTCCATCCGGATCTTGCCGTCGTGGTCGAGCGTCATGAACGACCAGGCCGGATCGATCCGTGGGTTCACCACGGTCAGGTCCAGACCGTGCCGCTCGGCGATCGCCGCCCAGTAGTCGACGCTCGCACCGCCCAGCGGGTCCGCACCGATCTTCACACCGGCGTCGCGGATCGCGGCCAGGTTCAGCACCGAGGGCAGGTCGTCGACGTAGTGGCCGACGAAGTCGTAGCCCTCCGCGGTCCGGCGGGCCTGCTCGAACGGGGTCCGGCGCACGTCGCGGTTGCCGGCCGCGATCAGCTCGTTGGCGCGGTTCGCGATCCAGCTGGTCGCATCCGAGTCGGCGGGACCACCATGCGGCGGGTTGTACTTGATGCCGCCGTCCCGCGGCGGGTTGTGCGACGGCGTGATCACGATGCCGTCCGCATCCGCACCGGCGCCGCGGTTCAGCCGCAGGATCGCGTGCGACACCGCCGGAGTCGGGGTGAGCCGGTCAGCGCTGTCCACCAGGGTTTCGACGCCGTTGCCCGCAAGCACCTCCAGCACCGTACGCCAGGCCGGCTCCGACAGGCCGTGGCTGTCCCGGCCGACCAGGAGCGGCCCGGAAGTACCCTGACCGGCGCGGTACTCGCAGATCGCCTGTGTGATGCCCAGGATGTGCGCCTCGTTGAACGCGGCGTCGAGACTCGAACCGCGATGACCGGACGTACCGAACACGACCTTCTGGGCCGGGTTCGTGACATCGGGCGTGAGGTCGTCGTACGCCTTCAGCAGCGCGTCGACGTCGACGAGGTCCTCGGGCTGTGCGGGCTGGCCTGCGCGTGGGTGCATGACCACATGCAACCACAAGTGCGTCAGTCGCTGTACGGCGTCAGCAGCTGGTCAACCGGGGCGTAGTCATCGGTCAGGATCGGTGCGTCGCCGACGAAGCCGGCCAGCTGGTCCTGGAGCGCCATCTTCGGCTCCAGCAGGGCAGAGATCCCAGGCACCTTGATCGGCTGGTCGGACGCCAGGACGACGAAGTTGCCGCCGGTCTGACCGGACAGCTCGTCCTTCCGCGCGATCACCGCAACGTACGGGAAGACGGCCTGTACGGTCTTGATCTCCGCCTTCGCGAAGGCAGCCTGGCCATGGTCGATCACGTTGATCAGGTAGAGACCATCCGGCCGGAGTACGCGCCGTACGTCACTGACCAGCTCGCGGGTCGTCAGGTGCCACGGCACGGACAGGCCGCTGAACGCGTCCATGATGACCAGGTCGCTGCTGTCCGTCGCCTCGGAGCGTACGCCGAGCCGCCCGTCCTGCACTGTGACCGTCAGGTCCGGACCGGTCTTCACACCGAGCTCACGCTTGTCGATGTCGACCACAGCGCGGTCGATCTCGTACACCTGGTTCTTGGTGCCCGGCCGGGTCGCGGTCAGGTACCGCGGCATGGTCAGACCGCCGCCACCGACATGCAGCGCGTCCAGCCGCCGTCCCTTCGGCCAGCTGCCGTTGATCGCCGCGGCAAAGCTCTTGATGTACTCGAACTCCAGATGGGTCGGGTCGTTCAAGTCAACGTACGAGTGGCGTGCCTGGTCGAGGTACAGCGTCCGGCCACCGTCCCGGTTCGGGTCAGCTACTACCCGAGCGCAGTGGTACGCCGTCTCCACTTCGCACGGTCGCGGCGCCACGAGGGTCAGCGTCGCACCGATGACGGCGAGGGCGACCGGTTTGACCGCTGCCTGCACACCGCGCAACAGGAACGTCAGTGCGGCGCCTACTACGACCAGTACAGCGCCCAGGGTGAGGACGATCGTGCTGATCGGCACAGTGGCAACGAACAGGAAGCCGGTGAGCACAGTGCCGACGATGCCGCCGACAGTGGCGTACGCGGACAGTCTGCCGACCACTGTGCCGGTCTTGGCGAGTGATGCCAGCCGTAGCTTCGTCACCATGGGTGTGACCGCAGCGAGCAGTGCGGCGGGTGCGAACAGGGTGATTGCGAGTACGAGGAAGATGAGCTCGTTAGCGCCGCCGCGGAACGCCTCACCGCTCCAGCGGACCACTGGGAGGATGACCATCACCAATGCACCGCTGAACAGCATCAGCGGGCCGAGCGACCGCTCCGGCGGCATGACGTCCGCGAACTTCCCACCGAGCGCCGCACCCGTCGCGATCGCCGCCAGAGCGACACCGATGACCGCGGTGTTCGTCTCCAGCGTCAGACCGATGTACGGCGCCACCAACCGGAGCGACACGAGCTCCAGCACCATGACAGCGGCCGAACTCCCGAATGCCAGCGCGATCGCCAGCCGCTGACCGACCGGTCCACCTTCACCCTTGCCCACTGCGTCACCCTATAAGGGCTTGCCCAACCACTCGTCAGGGCTGGTCCAACCAATTGTCAGGACTGGTCCAGCTGGGCGATCAGGGTCTTGGGGGCGATCTGGCGGTAGGCGCCTTCGACCAGGTCCTCGAAGTGCCCCCAGTCCACGTCGACGTCCAGGTACACGCCGAGCCAGCCGCGGTGACCGACGTACGGCGGCCGGTAGAAGTGCTCCGGGTCCTCGGCCACCAGCGACTCCTGCAGGCCCGGAAGCGCAGCCATCCACACACCGAGACGGTCGTCGTGGTGGTGGTTGGCGTACATCACGAACGTCTTCTTGTCCCGAATGAACCAGGTGGGCTCACCGTGACTCAGCCGTTCGGTCACCTCGGGCAGGGCGAGACACAGTCCGCGTACGCGTTCCAGGACGTCCATCCGCCTACTGTGTCAGTGCTTCGTGTCATTGTCTCGTGGCAATGTCTCGTGTCATTGTCTCGGTCCGGGCACCACTACACCGGCCTCGTACGCGTACACGACTGCCTGTGCGCGGTCACGGAGGTCCAGCTTGGTGAGGATGTTGCTGACATGCGTCTTCACGGTCTGCTCCGCCAGTACGAGCTCCGCCGCGATCTGCTTGTTGGACAGTCCACGGGCGACGAGCCGCAGTACATCGGTCTCCCGCGGCGTCAGCTGCGCCGGAGTGATCGGTACGACCGGCTGCGACCGGGCAAGATCCTCCACCAGCCGGCGGGTGACTGACGGTGCGAGTAGTGCATCTCCGGCCGCAACGACCCGTACCGCAGCGGCCAGTTCGTCTGGGGTGGAGTGCTTCAGGAGGAAGCCGCTCGCACCGGCGCGGAGCGCGGCGTACACGTAGTCGTCCAGATCGAAGGTCGTCAGCATCACGATCCGCGGCGGCTCACCTGGTTGCGTACCGGAGAGGATGCGTTTGGTCGCGGCCAGTCCGTCCAGTACGGGCATCCGTACGTCCATCAAGATCACGTCCGGTTTGACCACGGCCGCCAGCTCGACCGCCTGCGCACCGTCACCGGCCTGTCCGACCACCTTTAGGTCCGGCTGCGCGTCGAGCAGTGCACTGAAGCCGGCGCGGACCATCTCCTGGTCGTCAACCACCATGACCGTGATCGCCACTCGCCACCTCCTCCGTGACCGGTAGGTATACCTGAACCAAGTAGCCGCCCTCTGAGGTCGGTCCGGTGCTGACTGTGCCGTCGACCAGCGCTACTCGCTCGCGCATCCCGGTCAGACCGTGCCCGCTCCCTGGCGCCGGCGCGACGGGCCGCGGTGGCTTGCCGTTCCGCACTCTCACCTCCAGCTGATCACCTATCCGCTCGACCGACACGTCGATGGTTGAGTGCAGTGCATGGCGTACGGCGTTGCTGAGTCCTTCCTGAACCACCCGGTACGCGGTCAGCTCGATGGACTGGTTGACGCCACTCGGTACGTCACCTACTAGCCGTACGTCTGCTCCGGCGCGTCGAGTGCCCTCCACTAGCTCGACCAGCTGGTCCAGCCCCGGTTGTGGTCCCAGCGTCGGTTGCTGGACTGGCTCGCGTAGCAGTCGCAGTACGCGCCGCATCTCCGTGAGCGAGGCCCTGGCCTCATCGGCGATGCCACTGAACTCCGCACTGACTTCATCGGGTACAGCCGGCAGCCGGTGTGGTGCGCTGTCTGCACGGACCACTACGACAGACAGGTGGTGTGCGACGACGTCGTGCAGTTCACGCGCGATGCGGGCTCGCTCTTGTAGCCGCTCCCGCTCCGCACGCTCGGCCTGGCTGATCGTCTCCTGTTCGGCCAGCCGCTTGTTCGTCTCGGCCCGGGAGTGGATCAGCGCACCCAGCACCACCGCAACGGCGGACAGCACCGCCATGGTCAGTAGACTGCGCCAGTCGCCCTTGTCAGGTGCTGCTGCGGTCGCGACTACGCCCAGCGCCTGCGTGGCGATCCACCAGCCGATGAGCTCACGGCGTCCCACTCCGCGGGCAGCCGCGATTGCGACGACGATGGAGTGGCCGAACGCTGCCGTCGTACCCCAGGGCCAGGGTTCGCTCGTACTGACTGGTGTTGTGACTGCTGCGGTGACTGCAGTGGTGATCAGGGAGACGACAACGGCGGTCCGCGGCTGCAGCCAGGCCAGTGACAGCGCCAGCGCCCGTGCGATCGCGAGCGCCAGTACGGCTCCTAGCTGTACTTCGTAGTGCTGAGCTAGATCCAGCACAGTCAGTACCAGTAGTGCCGCGACACCTAGTCCGGCGATCCACGCCCAGCGGCCGTGCGGCCAGGTGTGTGGTGCTGGCTGTTCAGTGGTCACAAGTGGACCCTAGTCGTCACAGCTGTTGTAGCCAGGCCCAGAAGAACAGTGCGCTGCCGGCGGCCAGCAGAATCGTTGCCGGGAGCACCCACCAGCGCGCCGGCTGTCCGTACAGGGGGCGGACCAGCATCCGCTGCAGTGCGGTGAGTCCGCGGAGCAAGAGCAGGAAGAGCAGGACGGCCGGTACGGCAACCGCGCCATGTACTGCCCAGGCTCCAGCGCGCGATGGTCCGCCCCAAGTGCCTGGTTCGACCGCTCCGTGCTCCACGAAGCCCCAGAACGGTCCGCGTACCACTGCCAGGCCGCTGAGGAACAGCAGGAACCAGCTGGTGAGGCCGAGTAGGGCGCTGATGACGCCGTACCCGTACACCTTGGCTGGGCTGGCCAGTGTGCCCGCGCCGGCGGGTCTGGTGCGTGCCAGGTGTTGCCAGCGGCGGCCGGCGTCGGCTGGGTTGCCGAGCATGGTCTGCAGGCTCACCGGGGTCAGCAACGCGGCGTACGCCAGGGATCGACGCCAGCCCTCTTTGGCTTCCGCCTGGTGGCGGGTGAGCGTGTCCGTCATCGTGGTCTCCTCCGAGTCTCAAGTCCTGAGATCGAGACTAGGAATCGGCGGCCGGCGTCGCCTCCAGCCAGGGAGCGAACCTCGATCCAGTACCCCGGTAGGGGGTGGCTGTGATTCAGGTCACAGTGACCACGATGCGTTGGCTGACGTTACACGGTCAGTGCCGGACGGTGTGCACGGCTCGCGGAAACATCCTGTGGGTGCCGTCGGCGCAAGCGGCACGGCCGCGTCAACAGGAGGCTCAGACACCATGCGCATGCGGAACCTGGCGCTGACCGCCACGCTCCTCCCGATCACGCTGCTGACCGGCTGCGGCACCGACGGCGTCGCCGCCGCGGCACCCGCCGCCCACCGGGCCGCCAAGCCCACCACACTCGCCGAAGAAGCCGGCTCCGACGACCCGGTGGTGAACGCGTACTACACGTACCGGGTCGCGCTGGACGTGATGATGCGCAGCGGCGGCAGCCGTACGAAGCAGCTGGAGCCGGTGATGACGCCGAAGATGTACCAGGCGATCAGCGTGCAGGCCAGGTACTTCCGTACCAAGAAACTGCACAACACCGGCACCACCAAGGTGCTCTGGGCGAAGCGCACGCTCGCGTCGAACGGCGTCCTCGTCAGCGCCTGCTACGACACCACCGCCGCCCGCACCGTGAACAGCCGCGGCCACGCCGTCCTCCCCAACACCACCCCGACCCGCTGGCTGGACCAGATGCGCGTCCTCCCCCAGCAATCCCACTGGATCGTCGACGGCGGCACCACCACCCCAGCCGACTGCTGACCCGCAGCCGCCCGCCCCTCGCACACACGCCGCCCGCCTACCCACCCCAACACCCACAACCGCGCATTCCCCGGCGCCGAGTTGTCGAGCTGGGTGCTGTCTGTTTTCAGGTTTGTGGCGGTGGGATCACGATTGCGGGGTTGGCGGGTTTCAGCTCCTCGGCGCGGGGACACTCTCGATGAGTGCCGGCTAGGTCGAGGGGTCCGACGAATGATCGACACGGATATCCGCCGCTGGTTGCCGACCTGGATCGGTGGCCGGCGGACGCCGCAACCGTTCCGCGCGACCAGCTCGCGCGTCAGCAGACTGGCCGCGCAGTACGACGCCGAGGTCGACGCCGCACTGCAACGACTGTGGCCCAAAGCGCGGATCTACCACGATCGCGAATTCACCCGCGACCGCGCCGACTTCCTGCTCGTCGTCCGCGGCCGCGGCGTGATGATCGAGACGAAGGTGAAGAGCGATCCCGGCCTGTTCCGCGGCTCGACTCTCCCGCCGCTCCTGGACCGGCTGCAACGAGACGGCCGCCGCCTGCTCGTACTCGTCAACCAAGGCGACCCGTCGCCGGCCCGCGACCTGATCACCACCAAGCTGGGCGACCGCGGCCGCATCGTGGTCTGGTCCGGCCCCCACCACGACGAAGAACTCCACCAAGCAGTAGAAGCCCTCCTCCACCAAACCACCCGCCACGCCTGACCACGCACCACCACCCCACGCCCAACACCATCATTCGGCAGCTCGACAGTACGTATGCGGCCACTGCCAGCTCCCGGAGCGCGACTCCAGGCGGGGTGGGTGTGCCGGTGGGCGTATACGTACTGTCGAGCTGCAGGTCTTGCAGCTAAGCGTTCAGACGGACTTGATCGCGGAGACCTCGAGCTCCAGCGTGACCTTCTCGCTGACGAGAACGCCGCCGCCCTCCAGCGCCGCGTTCCAGCTGACGCCGAAGTCCTTGCGATTGATCACCACCGAGCCCTCCAGCCCCAGCCGCTGGTTACCGAACGGGTCAGTCGCCGTGCCCGTGTACTCGAACCCGACCTCGACCGCCTTCGTCACCCCACGAATCGTCAGGTCCCCACTCACCACGAACTCCGCGTCACCGGTCTGCTTGACCGCGGTCGACACGAAAGTGATCTCCGGGTGCTCGTCCATCGACAGGAAGTCGTTGCTGCGCAGGTGGTCGTCGCGCTGGCTGTTGCGGGTGTTGATGCTCTTCGCCTGGATCGTCACCCGGCCGGACGAGTTCGCCGGGTTCTCCCCGTCGACGTGGAACGACCCCTCGAACTCGTCGAACGCGCCCCGCACCTTCGTCACCATCGCGTGCCGCGCGACGAACCCGACCCGGGTGTGCGCCGGGTCGAGCGTGTAGTCGCCGGACAGTGCGGCGTACTCGTTGGCCATCGCGGATTCCTCCAGCTGATTAGTTGAACTTTTCACAGTACAGATTTCACCTTCCTGCCCCGGATGTCCACCCCACCACCGGCGTTTTCCAACGATGAACCTCTGCAGCCCGGAGAATGGTCTAGACCTTGCGGTTCTCAGGAGGGTGGGGGTTGTGCAGCGAAAGGTGTTCTGCGCGTCGGCGCCGAGTGACGTGTACCGGGCGGTGAGTACGGCGAACGGGCGCGAGCGGTTCTGGGCCGACGCGGCGCCCGAGGCCGACGGGGTGATCGCCTTCCGGCTCGCGGACGGGCGGACCGACAACAGCCGGATCGACGACGCCGTCCAGGACCGGCGGTACCGGCTCCGGTACTTCGGCCGCACGCTCACCTTCACCCTCACCCCTGCCGAAGGCGGCGGCACCGACCTCACCCTGGAGTCCGACGACCCGGCCGACTGCGTCGAGGTGGTCGCGCTGCTGCTCCGGCTGAAGGCGCTGGTCGACTTCGGCGTCGATCTGCGCAACCATGACGGCACCCGCACACACCCGTACGCCGACAGCTGACCGTTGCCCACAGCTGACTGTTGCCGACAGCAACCGAGTTAATCGGTTGCGCGGACGGTACGGCAGCAGGTGTGATGGTCGTCGAAGAATCGGAGGACCGTCGTGGAACCGCTCAGCGCTGACGAGATCAGGCGCTCGATCGTCAACTCGTCCAAGAGCCAGGTCAAGGCGCTGACGCTGCCGCTGGGGTACGCGGAACTGCCCTGGGAGTCGCTGGACTTCCTCGGCTGGCGCGACCCGAAGGCGCCGAACCGCGGTTACCTGGTGGTGCGCCGCGAGGACAGCGTGACCGGGATCGCGGTCAGCACCCAGTCCACCGGCGCGGCCCGCCGGTTCGCCGGGCTGTGCGACCTGTGCAACACCGCGCATCACGTCAGCGACATCGCGCTGTTCGTCGCGCGCCGCGCGGGCAAGGCCGGCCGGGAGGGCAACACGGTCGGTACGTACATCTGCGCCGATCTTGCCTGCTCGCTGTACATCCGCGGCCTGAAGGACCTCGACGTACCGCAGGGCGACACCGCGACCCCCGAGGTGCGCGCCGAACGGCTCGCGACCCGCCTGGAAACCTTCGTGCAGCGCGTACTCAACTGACCCATGGGTACCCAATAGGCTGATGCCATCCACCGGCCCGCGGAGGACAAGGGAGAGCGAGTCGCGATGACCGAGTTCCAGATCACGCATGAGATCCACCAGGCCCACCCGGACATCCGCGAGAAGCTGACCGCGACCACGATCGAGGCGATCAACCAGTCCAGCGCCCGCTCCGCCGAAGACGCGGCCCGCATCCTCCGGCACAAACTCGGCGAGATCGGCGTCCAGATGAGCGAGCCGGCCTGCCTGGCCGCGATCGAACGAATCCGCTCCGGCAAACAACTCCGCTTCGAGGTGGAACCCGCCCCGGACGAAGACAACTAACCCGGCGTACCCAGCCGCCCGGTCGGCGGGTGTGGATAGGGTGCTGGGTGTGGAGCTTGCGGAGTTGGGGCGGCGGATTTACGCGACGGCATATCTGACTGGGGAGTTCGTACTTCGCTCCGGGCAGACGACCTCGCACTACTTCGACAAGTACCGCTTTGAGGCCGACCCAGTACTCCTGGACGAAGTCGCCGCCGCGATGGTCCCGTTGGTACCGGCCGGCACCGAGGTGCTGGCCGGACTGGAGATGGGCGGCATCCCGGTGGTGACCGCGCTCAGCCGCCACACCGGTCTCCCCTGCGCGTTCGTGCGCAAGCAGGCCAAGCCGTACGGCACCGCCCGCCTGGCCGAAGGCGCCGAAACCTCAGGCCGCCGAGTCACGATCGTCGAAGACGTCATCACCACCGGCGGCCAAGTCGTCCTGTCCACCACGGACCTCCGCGCCCTGGGTGCCACCATCACCGACGCCCTCTGCGTCATCAACCGCAACCCCACCACCCCAGCCCCACTAATTGAAGCCGGCCTCACTCTTCACTCCCTGCTCACTCCTGCCGACCTCCAACCCCCGGCGGTCTGACCCGGTCCCGCCGGGATGACACCTGAGTCGAGCGTTTGGTTGCAGTGAGTACCAACACACGGTGACCGCTCAACCCGGAACGGGTGAGGCGGCGTCTCAACAGGCGCCAAACGGTTACACGGGCCGGCGCGAGGCTGACACACAAGCCGGCCGTTCACCAGCGGTCGTTGGTGGCATTCGGTAACCGGGGCGGCGTCGGGATGAGGCCGACGCATTCACACGTTCTCAGGGGGATTCGTCATGGGTGGGTTACGCACGCGTGCGCCGGTTCGGCGCGACAGGGGTAAGAACAAGGACAGCAAGGCGGAGTGCCGTACCGGACGGCGGCTGGACCCTACTGGTCGACCGATCGCACGGACGCAGCAACGGGAACCCCTCGGACGTACCAGGCTCCGGGGACCCGGCGTGCTGCCGGACAGCTTGCGGACACCCGCAGCGTCACCGCACGAGGCACGCCGTCCGCCGGGTGACCCCGGCGCGCCAGCGCCACTCGGGCAGGCCGCGTCGCTCGGCCCGGT
This sequence comes from Kribbella hippodromi, assembly GCF_039531045.1. NCBI lineage: Bacteria > Bacillati > Actinomycetota > Actinomycetes > Propionibacteriales > Kribbellaceae > Kribbella > Kribbella hippodromi. Next base: position 53,050 of record NZ_BAAAPH010000003.1, read on the forward strand.
AGCGCCGCTGCCATCTGCGGTCCTGCCGTCTGCCGTCGGGTTGCCGGCTGGCGGGTTGCCGGAGAGGCTGCCGAGGTGGCGGCGGGCCTGGAAGCACCCTCGGCTGATGCAGAGCAACCGGCTGATCCTGACGGTTCTGCTGGTCAACTCGGTGGTGTTCGGCTACGGCCTCGCACAGCACTGGTGGGCCACGGTCGGGCATGTCGCCCTGGTAGCTCAGCTGAACTTCGCCCTGGGAGTTCTCATTCGCCAGCAGTTCTTCGTGAACGCGCTCTCGCGGCTGGTGATGACCGTACCCAAGTCCTGGCCGCTGCGGCTGCGCTGGGCGCTGGCCAAGGGCTACCACCTGGGTGGCTTGCATGTCGGCGGCGCAATCTGCGGGACTCTGTGGTTCGTAGGCCTGACTGTCGTCGCCACCGGGCGGGTGGGCTTGCCGGTACTGGTGATCTACTACGCGCAGGCGCTCCTGCTGCTGGCGATCGTGTTCACCTCGCGACCGAAGTTCCGGGCCAAGCGGCACGACCTGTTCGAGCGCATGCACCGGTTCGGCGGGTGGACCTTGTCGACGCTGTTCTGGAGCGGGGCGGTGCTGCTCGCCGACGAGACCGCCGACGGCGACTCGTTGCCGGAGGCAATCATCAGTACGCCGACTATCTGGGTGCTCGTGGTGACGACCGCCAGCTCGCTGCTGCCGTGGCTGCTGCTGCGCCGGATTCCGGTCGAGATCACCCGTCCGTCGTCGCACGTGGCGCTGGTCCAGGCTGCCGGGCGGCGGCCGATGGCCGGAACAACCCGCTCGATCTCGCGGCATGCGCTGCGGCAATGGCACAGCTTCGCGGTGGTCCCGACCCCGAATGCGCCGGGGTTCCGGATGGCAGTGTCCCGGGCCGGCGACTGGACCGGGGAGTTCATCGACAACCCACCTTCGCACCTGTGGGTCCGGGGCGTCCCGACCGCCGGGATGGCGAACTACGGCACGGTCTTCCGGAAGGTGGTCTACATCGTGACCGGGAGCGGCATCGGCCCCGTGCTGGCGCATGTCCTGGCCGACCGGGTACCGCACCAGCTGGTCTGGGTGACCCGTGATCCGGTCAAGACCTACGGCCAAGAACTGGTCGACGAGATCCTGACGGCCGCACCCGGCACCCTGATCTGGGACACCGACGCCAACGGCAAGCCGGACATGGTGGAACTCGCCTACTCGGCCTACCGGTCGTCGGGTTCCGAAGCCGTGATCTGCGTGTCGAACAAGAAGGTGACCTGGTCGGTCGTGCACGGCCTGGAGAGCCGGGGAATTCCGGCACTGGGCCCGATCTGGGACTCCTGATCGCACAGCACCACTCACCCACCCAGCTGGGTGAGTGGTGCCCTGCGCGGCTGCACCGACGGAAACTCAGCCCGCTTTGCGTTCGGGGGCAGGCAATAGACGGCGGAAGTCGTCGGTGGAGATGATCGGGACACCGAGCTCCCGCGCCGCTCGGGCCTTGACCGAGAGACTGTCGACGTCCGCGGCAACCACAAACGTGGTCTCGGGTCGCACCGCCTCCTGCGGTACGAAACCCGCCGCCACCGCACGGTCCCACCAAACCTCGCGGGCCTCGACCATGTCCCCGGTGAACACCAACGTGCTCCCCGCCGGAAACCCCCGCGCCCCCGGACGATCCGGTACGACATACGCCCCGCCACTCACCCGCACCAGCGCATCGTCAACATCCGCCGCACCACGCCCCAACATCACAGCGACCTGGTCAAGATCCTTGCGCTGATCCGCCGTCACAGTCCCATCCGCATACGAAGCAGTCGCCAACGCGGCCACGTACCACCGGTGCAAACTCTCCACCTGCGATCGCGTCAACCCAAGCTCGGTCGCGACCTGCACCAACTGGTCGGCGTCAGCGGCGGTGATCTCCCGGTTCGCCAGGATCGTGTCGAGCAACACCAAGTACGAGTCGGCTTGCGGCGGCTCCGGCACGCGGGGCAACTGGTCGACGAGTCGACTCATCCATCCGTGCCGCCCACCCGCATGCACCGGGCGCACGGTCGGCGCGACGCCCGTACGCGGCAACACCGGCCAGGGCAGTTGCCGAACCTCCTCGTACGCCCATTGCCAGGGTGGCGGCGACGGAAACGCCTGTAGATACGAGCCGAACAGCTCCGCCGTGGCGCGGGTGTCCGCGAGCGCGGAGTGCCAACCCTCGATCGAGATCCCGGCCGCCGCGCAGCACGCGCCCAACGTCCGCTTTGCCCCGGGATACAAATAGCCGGCCAGCGCCATCGTGCACATCGACCGCTCGGTGATCAGCGGCACCACCACTCCGAGCCGCGCGAACTCCGCCCGCAGGAACCCGAGATCGAACTCGACGTTGTGCCCGACAACCATCCGCCCGGCCAGCAGCTCCGCCAGCTGCGCCGCGATGTCGCCGAACTCCGGCGCCGCCAGCACGTCGGCGGTCAGGATGCCGTGGATGTGCTGCGGCCCCAGATCACGTTGCGGATTCAGCAGCGTGACCCACTCACGCTCGACCTGTCCGCGCGCATCCAGCAGCACGACCGCGATCTCGATGACCCGGTGCCGATGGCTCGGCGACAGACCAGTCGTCTCGGTGTCGATGACGGCGTACATCCGGGCCTCCTCCGGCTTGCTGACCGACTGGAACAACCCAATCACACGCCGCCGACACTTTCCGTGCCGTCAGCTGTCCGGCCGCTCCATTGCCTGCTCAGCTCCGGAGTCGGCCGGCGACTCGATCGGCAGGTCCACGGCGATTTCCGCGCCCAGTTTCGCGCCGTGCTCCAGCTGAAGCTCATCACCGCTCCAGAACCGGCCCGGGTCGTACCAGTTCGGCCGCCGCCCGTGCAGCAGCCCCATCGCCTCGTACGTCACCGCGACCACCTCAGCGCAGTACGCCGACTCGAGCTCCAGTTCGCGGTTGCCCTTCCGGAACGCCGGCACCCGGCCGCGTACCCAGCGCGAAGCGAGCCGTGCGGTCGAGGGGAAGGGCGTACCGTCGAGGCGCGCCACCGTCTGCAGAACCGCGTCCTCCATCGCCCGCGTGACCGTGTGATCGAGCTGCCGAAGCCACGCGTGCTGACCGTACTTGCGGCCCCAGACAAGCACCGCATCGCGCAGGTCGTGGAGTTGCACGCCGCGATGATGAGTCCCTGTCCACATATCCGGCAGCGATCGGCCCAGCTCGGCGTGCCACATCAGCGGCGGCAGGTCCTCGACGACGATCGCCATCCCGACGTGGTTGACCGGGCTGTTGGTGGTCAGCTGGATCGCGCGATCCGCCGCGCTACCGCCGCGGAACAGCCAAATGTCACCTGTTCGTGTCAGTTCCGTAGCGTCATCCAGTGAAATCCGGGTGTTCACGTCGCTAGGTTAGTCGTCATGAAGGTATGGAAGGTGGTAGGGCTTGCGGGGCTCGTCGGCGTGGCCGCTACGGGCGTTGTGGTCGCGCGGGGCGAGCGGAAGCGCCGGGCGTACACACCGGAAGAGGTCCGCGATCGCCTCAAGACCCGGGTCAAGGAAGCAGCGAACGCCTGACCCACAGCGCTGATCGGTTCGGGTGAGCGGGGCACGCCGTAACTCGGTGGTACGGCATTGGTCCTGCTCGCCCGGCCGGATCAGTTGTTGCAAGACGCAACGACCGTCTACAGGTTGTGCAAGGCAACTTGTTCGAGACGGCCGGCGGTGATCGTCGCGGTCTGGTAGGTGCAGTACGGCTGCCGGCGGCGGTCCGTCGGTGATCCAGGGTTCAGCAACCGCAGTCCGCCCGGGCTGGTGGTGTCCCACGGGATGTGGCTGTGCCCGAACACCAGTACATCGACACCCGGGTACGCCCGCTCGCAGCGTTCTTCGCGGCCTTTCGCCGTACCGGTCTCATGCACCACGGCAACCGACAGCCCCTCGAGCGTCACCCGCGCCACCTCAGGCAGGCGTGATCGCAGCTCGGGACCATCGTTGTTGCCCCAGCAGCCGATCAGCCGCCGCGACCGCGCTTCCAGCTCGTCCAGCAGCGCGACGCTCACCCAGTCCCCAGTATGGATGACAACGTCGGCCAGCTCGACCGCAGCCCAAACCGGCTCCGGCAACCTCTTCGCCCACACAGGCAGATGAGTGTCCGGGAGGGTATCTGGGGACTCTGGGCCGTAGCGAGGAGGTGCTCGGTGCGGTAGCTCGGTGCGCGGGAGGGGAGGCCTCGATGTGGTTTCATCGTGGCCTTTCCTCCCGTGCGGCGAGGTGCCGTGCCGAGTGCCCCGCAGTAGGCGCAGGGTCCCCAGATGCCCTCACATCAATACCAGGCGCATGCGCCCACTCTTCTACGCCTTCAGTGACTCGATCAACTCCTTCTCCTTCGCCGCGCTCAGCCCGGCGCGGCGCTCGCGGTCCAGGCCGAGCTCCCGCTCCCACGCGAGCACATCCTCGAGGAACTCGCGTCGCGGCCGATGCGTCAGCCCCGCCGCCGCGGCCGCCGCACCGCTCCGCGACGACCAGCCCTCGTACCCGGGCTCGGTGATCCACATCGCGAGCGATTCCGGACCCATGTACTGCTCGACCTTCTGGTCCTCGAGCCATTTCTGCGGCGCAAGCACTACCGGGCCAGTGTGGCCGCCCACCTCGCGCGCCAGCTCGATCCACTCGCCGAACGGCACCACCGGACCGACCGTGTCGAATGTCCCGGTCCGCCCCTCGGTCGCACCGTCCAGCAACCAGGCGGCCAGATCACGGACGTCGATCACCGAAGACGCCAGCTCCGGCGTGTCGGGTACGAGCAGTGGCTCTTCCGGCGCCCGCGCCGCGCGCGCGACCCACGCACCGGCCCGATCACTCGTGTCCCCCGGCCCGCCGATCAACCCGGCGCGGGCGATCACCAGCCGATCCCCGACCACCTCACGCGACGCGAGCTCACAAGCGACCTTCGCCTCGCCGTACTGCTCCTTGTCGGCGATGTCCTGATCGGTCGGCTCCCGCACCGCCGCGGTCTCGTCCGCGCCGGGCGTGTCGAACTTCTCGTACGCATTCCCCGACGACACGTACGTCCAGTGCTTGGCCCGCGCGCCGAACGCGGCCAGCGCACCCTTCACGAACCCCGGTTGCCAGGACACCTCGAACACGGCATCCCACTCGCGGCGCGGCACCGCATCGTACGCATCCGGCCGGCTGCGGTCCGCGGCCACCAAAGTCGCGCCCGCCGCGACCTCGCCGCTCTCGCCCCGCGCCACACAGGTCACCGAATGCCCACGCGCCAGCGCCTGCGCGGCAATCTCCCGACCGAGCCACGCCGTCCCACCGAGGATCAGAATCTCCATGCCCGCAAGCCAATCAGGCCGCACCGACAATTCCCAAGCACCTCTGCGGAGGGCAGACAGCGGCCGCGGCGGCGGGTGGCCGGCGACAGCGTTCAGGCGGCGCCCGCAAGTGGCCGGCGACGGCGGGTGAAGCGGTGCCCGCGCCCGGTCACCATGGGGGTTGAGGCCTTGTCAGGCATGCGATCCGGGAGCACTGTCGAAGCAGTGGACGCCTAGGGGTGGGCGTCCGTAACCCCAGGGGGCCGAGATGGCTGGTTTCGTTCAGATCATCGAGTACCGGACGTCGAAACCGGACGAGATCGCGACGTTGATGGAGGAGTTCCGGACCAAGCGGATGGCCGCGAACGACGGGCCGGCACCGGTGCGTACGACCGCGTGCGCCGACCGGGACGTACCCGGCAGGTACTTCGCGATCGTCGAGTTCGCGTCGTACGAGGAGGCGATGGAGAACTCCGGCCGGTCCGACACGAGTGAGTTCTCGGCCCGGATGATGGAGCTGTGCGACGGACCGGGGACCTTCTACAACCTCGATCTGCTGGCGGTGATGGACTACCGCTGACAAGCCGCCGGAGCCACGTGGTGTGGTCGGGTACGGCGTACCTGATGCGGTCAGGTACGGCCGGTGCGGTCAGCTACGGCCGGTGCGGTCAAGTACGCCCGGTGCGGTCAGGTACGGCCCTGGTGTGGTCAGGTGCGGCGTACACCGGCTCGCCCAGGTGTACGCCGCACCTGTGGTCGGCGCACCGGCTCCGCGAGGGGGTTCGAAACCGGTACGCCGGATCAGGGGGTCAACGGAACACGCGGTAGGAAGGCCAGCCGGCCGGCGGCGCCGCGCCGTACCCACCTGCCTCCCCGTCGGAGTGCAACGGATCAGGGTCCTGCGGCGCGATGCCGTAGTTGCCGGAAAAGCGTGCCGATGACCTGTTGGCCGGCACCTTGCCCGAAGCCGACCTTGCCTGCTGGCCCGGTGCCTCAGACCTGTTCCTCTGGCCCGGTGCCCCAGAACTGTTCTTCTGGCCCGGTGCCCCATACCTGTTCTTCTGGTCCGGTGAATCGGACCTGTCTTGCGGGTCCGACGCGTCGGACCCGCTGTGGTGGTCCGGTGCCTCGGACTGGCTTGTGTGTTCTGGTGGTTGGGAGGAGTGCAGGTCCGGCCAGGGTTTCGGTGGGAGGGACTCGGGCGGCGGCAGCTCCAGCTCCGGGTCGGGACCTGCTTCCGGGTCCATCCACTCGATCACAGTCGCCCCGCCGTGCCCGTGGATCGCGACGACCGAATCGATGCCGTCCCAGACAGTCGTGGTCGGATAGTCCCCGTACCAGCGCAACGCCACCGCACCGTCGCTGAACTGCACCCCTTCCGCGACCGGCCCCGTACCACTGACACCGGACACGTCCTGATGCCGGATCAACCGAAACCGACGGGAACTCATTTCGGAGCCACCTCCCACAACCGTTCCCCCGGCAAGGCCCGATCGGGCCCCGGATCGTGGTCCGGTACCGGGTCGGTCGTCACCCGCAACCCGGCGAACCTGCGCGACATGGCGGCCGCGTACCGCTCCGCCACCTCAGCCTCGGCCCGGTAATCGGCAACCACATGGTCCCCGAACCAGACCCGTACCCGACGACGCTCAACCCAGACCAGCCCCGGCCCAGGATCACCACCGTCGGCCATCTCAATGCACCCGAAACCGCAGCGCACCGTTTCCCATCAGCGACCTCGCAAGACAACCCTTCACGTCATCACTTCCACTTCCCTGTGGGGATGGGTTCACAGGAGAGACGCACACCCCCACCCTTCATGACGCCATTCCCCCAAACTCCCCAAAGCCCACCCCCACCGACACCTTCTACGCCCACTGCCCCCCTACAACCCACCACCGATCAAACAACCCGCCAGCGGACAGCCCACCCCAGCCCAACAAGCCGGCACACACGTGTAGCCCGGGCGAACGCGGACGTACCAGCACCACCCAGACGCACCACACCCCGCGATGACCCGTCAGCCACCGACGACCCAGCCGCGCCACGTGTCGAGATCTTCCGCGTCCGGGGTGATCAACGGATCGAACGTGTGCGTACCGGCGCCGGGCAGATGTGCCTTCATCAACGTGTCGAGGTTGTGTACGAGCAGCGCGGGCACGTCCGGCCGCGCAGCCACCAGATCGCCGAAGATCGCCTCGGTCTCGCGCAACTGCCACGCCTCGTCCTTCAGACCGACCAGCGACACATCAAGATCCACCGCATACCGATCGATCGCCTGCACCTCGTCAGGCTCGGGCTCAACCATCGCGAACCCATTCCGACGAACCACCACCCGCACCACACCATCCCCGGCCCGCGCCGGCCGCCGGAACAACCGCTCATCCTCACCAACCTCAGCCCCCACGACCGCTTCCAGCCCCAGCACCTCCCCCAACCACCCAGCAACCACCCCAACAGACTCATCCACAGCCACAAACACGTTGTCACTCGTCGACATCACTGCCCCTTCCTGAAGGTGACCATTCGTCCATCACCGAGAATGACATGAACAATCGCATCCACGGATTTCCCGGGCTGACCGCAGGCCATCCGAAATCCCCGCCATGCCATTGCTTCATCGAGATCAACTTTCCGGCCGTCGATGAAGACTTCGCCGGCGGCGCCCACCTGGTCGCTGGCGTTGTTGATATTTCGCTTCACAGCAGACAACGAAGCCCGGTCCAGTGTCTTGAACTCGACGACCACGCCGTCGTCGGACCCACTTCGGCGCAGTGTCGCATCCGGGTTCTTCTGATTCTGAACGGTGTGGTTCTCCGGCCGCGCGTCGATGCGCCAACCCTCCGCTTCAAGGCGGTCCGCGATGTCGCGTTCCTTCGGTACGAATCGCCCTGCGGGATCATGCACCCCTGGAGCAAAGTCGCTGCCGATCGGCCGGAGGTCGACGGCCGGGTTGAAGTCGTCCTGGGTCGGCCGCAAGGTATCCGGGAGTTGGATGTCGGCTGTGATCGGGGCTGGTGGGGTGTCTTCTGGGTAGTCGAAGGTGGCTTGGAGGTGGGTGGGGGTGATGGTGAGGGTGGCGTGGGTCCAATTGGGGGTGGGGGGTTGGGACATTGAGGTCAGGAGGGATTTTATGGCTTCGGTCAGGGCGGGGTCGGGGTCGAAGGGGTGGTCGGCGGTCAGGCGGGTTTCGCGTTCGGCCTCTTCTTTTTTGTTGCGTTCTTCGTATTTTATTTCTTCGGATTCGGTGATGGTGATTTCGAATTCGAGGAGGTCTTCGGGGCGGTCGTCGTCTTGTTCTTCGTCTTTTTTGTGGGTCTTGCGGTAGTTTTCGAAGGCTTTGCGGGCGACGGTGATCACCGGGGGTTCGCCGTCTTGTTCGAGGTCCAGGTCCTCGTAGCCGGCGGTCAGGCGTTTGGTGCGGCCTTGGGAATCGCGTTCGGGGGCGTCGCCGGTGCCGCCGGTTGCTTTGTTGCGGTTGGCGGAGTCGGAGGAGGGGCGGTTCGTGGAGGGGCCGACGGCGCCGACCAGACCTTCGGCCCAGGCGCGGGACTTGGGTGGGGCCATGGAGAGGTAGTGCGCGGCGGCCTCGCAGGCGCGGGCGGCGGCGTCCAGCTGCTGGGCGGCGACTGTTGCTTGCCCTTGGGATGCGCTGAGCGCGAGCTGCGCGTTTTCACGGCAGCGTACGGCGGTGCGTTGCAGATGTTCGACCACCCGCGGGATCTCGTCGAAACAGTCGACCAGTCCGCGAGCGACCCGTTGCAGCTCCGACGGCATCAGTCACACCCCCCGCAGAATCAGCGAAGTCCCGGGCGGATTCTCAGATTTGGTCGGCGTAGTTCTTGCAGCCGGCGGAGGCTATTTCGAGGGCTTCAGCGGCTTGTTCCACTGCTTTGCCGGCGGCTTCGAGGATTTCGGTGATGTCGCGGTCGATACCGGTCGCGGTGCCGGCGATCAGGCTCTCCACCAGCTGGCTGTGCTGGGTGAACCGGAGTTTGAACCCGGCCAGCCCACCGGCTGCCTGCTTGGCCTCCATCGAGACCTGGTGCAGCTGTTCCTTGAGCCGCTGTACGTCGGACACCTCAACCCACTCCCAACTAGTTGCGCTTCTTCGGCAGCACGATCGCCGTACCCGCCACCACGACCGGCACCGCGATGGCCAGCCACCATGGCAGACCGGCGGCCATGAGTACGAAGACCAGCGCCGCTCCGCCCCAGCCCCACCAGCGCGCGCCAGGTAGCCGCGGCAAGCCCAGCACCCGCGACGCGGCCAGCATCGTCACCGCTGCGATCGCCGTGGCCTCGACCGCGGCCAGGAACGACCTGCTGATCGCCCACACCAGTACGAACCCGGCCAGTGCCAGGACCGCGCTGATGGTACGCCGCTTGCGCTGTTCCTGGAGCGTCCGGGCTGTCGTACGGACCTGTTCCAGCTGGTCGACTGTCTCGGCCAGCTGTTTGGTGATCCGCGCGGCGACGGTCTCGATGTCGTTCAGCGCGCGGATCTCCGGCAGTGTGTGGTTCGCCCGCTTGCCTTCGGCCGGCAACCCCGCCCGTTGCAGACTGGCGGCGGCCTTCTCGGCCAGCGCGTTCAGCCGGGTCTGGAGCTTCTGCCCGCGCTCAGCCATCGCATCAGCTTCGGCCGCCGCAGTCGCCTCGGCCTTCGTCTTGTGCGCGGTCAACCGGTCCTGCGCCTGTTGTGCATCGGCTCTGGCCATCGCGACAGTACGAAGAGCGCGCGCGTACTCGGTCCACAGCTGTTCTTCGGTCTTCATCGCCGTACCAACTCCACCGCGCGCTCCACCTCGTCCGACCGCAACGCAGCGAACGGTACGACGACCTGTGCTTCCGGATGCAGACCGTCCCACAACAGCGCCCGGTGCGGTTCCGACGCCCAGCGCACCAGCGGACCGGCCACAGCTCGTACGCCGTCCTGTGGATGCCGCAGGAACAAGTGCGTCGCGACATTGGCGCGCCCGTACCCGAGTTGTTCCGTACAGACATGCAACCGATTCCACCACCCGAAGGTGATGAGCCCCTGGGCCGGACCGTCGCGGACGATCTCCTGCAGTGCGTTCGCCGGACTCTCGAAGAAACCCTCCGCGTGGACCTGCATCCGTGGTACGCCATGGAAGCCGAACCCGAGCAGGTACGTGTTACCGGCCTGTCCGGCTCGCAGTGCATCGCGCAGTACGAACAGGCGTGGCGCGATGTCGTCGTGCTTGTCGACGGTCTCGACTTCACAGCCCAGCTGCCGCAGCACCTGTACCAGCGCGTCCTTGCCCTCAGCAACCGCCGGCGCGGAGTTGGTGCCATCGATGAACACGAACCGCGGTCGCTCCACCGCAGCCGCCGCGGTGGATACCGCTAGTCCGGTCAGCACGCCGAGTGCGTCCACCGGGCCGTCGCCCAGTACAAGCACGCCCGCGCCAGGCTCCGGCCGTACCTCGATCTGCACTGGCTCCTCGGTCACCGCGATCGGCAGTCCCGTCCACGGCCGGCCAGTCTCGGACCGCACCGCGGCCGCAGTGTCCGTCAGCCGTGCCGGCTCAGCCAGGTGGAACACCCGCGGCGGCCGTACGTCACCTGCTGTCTCCCACAGCTCCCGACGCAAAGAGTCAAGCACTGGCTTGTCCGCGAAGCTCACCAGCACGTGCTGGTTGTCATCTGGCGAACCGAAGTTCGCATTGAGAACCGCCTCACCACGGAACTGCAACTCAGCAGCCGCAGTGTTCCCACTGCGCAGAATGGCCTGCGAGTCAGCCGGCGTCGTCTTCAGCGCAATCCGGTACGGCACTTGTCCGAAGATCGAGTCCCGCCGCGTCGACAGCCGCTTCACGCCCTCGATCGTCTGTGTCGCCAGCACGACGTGTACGCCGTACGCGCGCCCCAGCCGTACCAGCCGCTCCAGGAGCTTCGCCGCCTCGTCCGCTAGCTCGTCATCGTCTTCCAGCAGCACCTGGAACTCATCCAGTACGACCAGGATCCGCGGCGGCCGCTCCGGACCGGGTGGAAGCTCCGCGATGTCCGCAACGTTGCCATGCGCCTTGAAGATCTCACTGCGACGTGCCAGCTCGTCGGACAGGTGCCGCAGCACAGCCAGACCGAAGGCGCGGTCGCTGTGTACGCCAAGCACTCGCACCTGTGGCAGCCAGTGCGGCCGCTCCGGCCCCGGACCGAGGGCTGAGAACTCCACACCATGCTTGAAGTCGAGTAGGTACATCTCCAGGTCCTTGGGCGCATACCGCGCGGCCAGACCATGGATCAGAACCAGCAGCAGGTTCGACTTACCTTGACCTACTGCTCCCCCGACTAGCACATGCGGCAGCGCCGGGTTGCCACTGCGCAGCCGGACCAGGGCGGGCGTACGGTCGTCGTACCCGATCACCGTACCGATCTCGTCCTTGACAGGGCGCCACCAGGTGGAGCGGTCCGGCAGCGTGCGTTCGAAGTCGATGGTCGGGAGTACTGCAAGCTCCGCCTGCTCGGCGATCACGTCACAGATGCCGGTGGCAACGGTCGCGTCGAACGGCGGGTCCAGCTTCGCCGGCGGCAGTTGGGCGACCTCAACGCGGCCGTTACTGACAACAACCGGGTCCAGTAGCTCCAGCAGCTGCTTGGAGTCCACATCCAGCTCACCTGAGGTCGACGCGTCGTAGTGCACCAGGAAGCAGATGCCGCGCTTGCCAGCCGTCGCAGCGAGCCGGAGCAGGTCCCGCTGGGCCAGCGTGTCAATGCCGAACGGGTAGTCGAACAGGATGACCAGCCGGTACGGATCGGTGACCTGACTGGTCTCCTTCAACAGGTCCTCGAACCGCTCGTGCCCCAGCTGCGCCTGCCGACTGGCACGCAGTGACGACACGTCAACCAGCCCGGACAGCACGGTGTGCAGCTGCTCCGCGGTGTGCGTTGCCCTAGGCACCAGTTGCGGGTACTTGGTGGTCAGATGACCGAGCAGCCCCATCATCCCGGTCAGTCGCGGGTCGAACGCGTCGATCCGCAACCGGAACGGCTCGGCAGCAGCGATCAGCCGTAGCGCGACACTCTGCAACAGCAGGCGCGCGGACTCGTTGCGGCTCGCGGTGACCTTCCAGCCGTTCGTACGCAGCAAGGGCGCGACCACTGGCGTACCAGCGTCCAGCTCCCCGACGCGTACGTACGCCGGGACGCCCGCGCCTACAAGTTGCCGGGATCGCCAGCGAGCGTCGTTCGGCGGGATCGATGCCAGGCCGGGTGCGAGCCTATCGGCGAGCAGCCGTGCCTTCGGCTCCGCCTCGGACATCGCCTCAGCGGTCTTGGCGTCGACCAAGGCCCGTGACTCGCGCCGGGCGATCGCTGTCTGCTCCTGCATGTGTCGGTGCAGCTGGACCGCGCGCTGGTGCTCGCCGTGGGTCAGCCGGCGCGCGTTCTCGAGCAGTTGCCCGAGCGCATGCTGCAGACCGCGAATCCGGGCTTCCAGCACCTCCGGGGCAGCACCGCCACCATCGGTACCTGGTTCCGTCGGCGCAGAACGCCCACTGTTTGTCGTGCGCGCAGAGCGCCCTGTGTCTGCCGTGCGCGCAGAGCGCGAAGCCGATCCGGGCATACCTGCCCCGTCAGGCTCCTCCGTCACGAGCACCGCCCTTTCACACTTCCCCGCGACCGTATCGATTGCCTGCGACCTGCCTGCAAACTGCCTGGTCCAACAATGTCACACCAGGAGCCCCATCCGTCACTCCAGGCATTGGTCGTCTCACGAACTATTCCGCGACGATCTCCAGCTCGTACCCGTCGCTGTTGTGCAGGAAGGCGGCGTAATGCCGCGGCCCGCCGGCGTACGGGTGCCGGTCGGGGAACATCAGCGTCCAGCCGTGCCCGGCCGCCTCGGCGACGATCCCGTCCAGCTCGGCCCGGCTCGCGGCGTTCAGCGCGAGGTGGTTCATCCCCGGCCGCATCCGGTCGTGCTCGCCGGCCGACATCGCCGGGCTCTGCTCGACCACCAGGTAACTGCCGTCCGGCGCGGTCCAGGTCATCCCGCCGGGCCAGCCGTCACCGTCCTTCCAGCCCATCCGGTTGAGGACCCAGCCCCAACTCGCGACGGCCCGGGACAGGTCCGGAACCCAGATCTCGACGTGATGCACCGCGGCAGCCATCGGAGCATTATCTGTGCTCGTCGGCGTGGTTCGACACGGCCATCGAGATCATGCCGGAAATCAGCAGCCAAACCACCGCCGCGAGCAGCCACGGCCACCACGGCCGGACCTGCGCGGCCTCGGCGACGGCCTTGCCGAACAGACCGCCCGCGGGCGCGAAGACGAGCACGAGCAGCACCCGCGCGATCCTCGGCTCCCTGGTCATTTCTTCATTGTCCGAGCCGTCCGCCGCCCGCGCAGAAACCTTGGCGTTTCGCGCCCGGTCATCTTTTTGTCCGTGGCAGGGTCTACCGTCTGCGATGACAGTCGAAGGACGGGGGTTGTGGTGAGTAGCACCCGGATCGAGAGCACGGCGTACGGTGCCGCGGCGCTGGAGCGCCTGCAGGCCGTCGTGGCGCGGCTCAAGGCAGACGATCCGATGACCCCTGTCACGCTGTTGCTGCCGAACAATCTGGCGGGTGTGGTCGCCCGCCGCCACCTCGCGCGCACGACCGTCGCGGGGCTGTATCTGGCCACTCTCGAGCGCCTCGCCGAGCAGGTGGCCGCAGGTCTGCTGTCGCCGCGCCGGCCGGCCACGCGCCCGATCGTCGCCGCGACCTGGCGGGCGGCGCTGGCCAAGGCGCCGGGCATTTTCCAGGACGTCGCCGAGCATCCGGCCACCATCCAGGCGCTCGGCTCCGCGCATCGAGAGCTCCGCGATCTGACCGAGCCGACCCTCGCCAAGGTCGCGCACGCGTCAGCGCTGGGGCCCGACCTGGTTCGCCTGCATCGGCACGTCACCGGCGAGCTGGCGACTGATTGGTATGACGAGACCGATCTGCTCCGCACCGCGGCGCTCCGGGTCGCGGAGTCGCCCGAGGTCGTGCGTGAGCTCGGCGCGCTCGTCCTCTATCTTCCGCAGGAGCTGACCCAGGCCGAGGCTGCTTTTGTCGCCGCGCTCGGTGACGCGGCCGCCGATCTGACCGTGATCGTCGGCCTCACGGACGTCCGCCGCGCCGATCGCGCCGTCCGGCGTTCGCTGGAGCGGGTCGGGATCGACCTGCCACCGTCGATCTCGAAGAACTATCCGGTCGCGACCGAGATCCTGAACGCGTCCGACGCCGACGACGAGGTGCGTTGTGTCGTACGGGACGTGGTGGCCGCTCTTGAACACACGCCCGCGCATCGGATCGCGGTGCTCTACTCGGCGATCTCGCCGTATGCGCGGTTGCTGCACGAGCATCTCGGCGAAGCGAAGATCCAGGTCAACGGGCCGGGTACGCGCCCGGTGCACGAGCGGGCGATCGCGCGGACGCTGCTCGAAGTGCTCGCACTCGTCGACCAGGACCTGCCTCGCGCCGATGTTTTCCGTGCGCTGGCGAACGCACCCACGCGTGACTTCACCGGCGAGCGCATCCCGGTGCCGCAGTGGGAGCGGATGTCACGGGCCGCCGGTGTGGTGCGGGGCGACGACTGGGACACGCGGCTCGCCCGGTACGCAGAGGCCGAGCGGCGGACGGCTGATCAGGAGGAGGCGGCCGACGATCCGCGGCCGGCAGCGGTGCGGCGGGCGCAGTACAACGCAACCACCGCGGAGCGCTTGCATGCGTTTGCTTCGGAGCTTCGGCGCCGGTTGAATGCGCTTGCCTTGCTGGAGAGTTGGGCTTCGCTGGCCTCTGGGGTGTTGCAGCTGTTCCAGGAGTTGCTCGGGGACTACGCGTCCTTGCCGGTCGAGGAGCAGTACGCGGCGGCTGCGGTTGAGGGTTCGTTGACCGGGCTGTCGACGCTGGATGAGCTCGGGACACCGGCGAACCTCGCCGTGCTGCGAGATGTCCTGGATCTGGAGTTGCAACAGTCGCTGCCACGGGTCGGCACGTTCGGGACGGGTGTGCTGGTGGCGCCGTTGTCGGCCAGCGTCGGGTTGTCGGCGGACATCGTGTACGTCGTCGGTCTGTCCGAGGATCTTTATCCGGGGCGGGTACATGAGGACGCGCTGCTCCCCCATCGAGTTCGTGAGGCGGCGGCGCCGGAGTTGGCGTCGTTCCGGGATCGGTTGGATGAGAAGCAGCGGCATCTACTGGTCGCGTTCTCGGCGGGTGCGCGGGTGGTGGCGTCGTTCCCGCGTGGCGACCTGCGGCGGTCGTCACGGCGGTTGCCGACGCGTTGGTTGCTGGGGTCATTGCGTGAGCTGACGGGTGATCACGCGCTCCCGGCGACCCAGTGGGATCGGCACGAAGAGGTGCTTCACACCTCCGCCTCGTATGCCGGATCGTTGACGACGGCAACGATGCCGGCGACGGAGCAGGAGTGGCAGACGCGCGCGGCCGCGGCGCGGTTGTGGGTGAACGACAGCGTGCTGGTGCAGGCCCGTGAGCTGTTGCGCGGGCGCGGTTCGAACGCGTTCACTCGCTTCGATGGTGATTTGTCGGGGGTTTCGGGCCTACCTGAGTACGCGGTGGAGGATCGGATCGCGTCGCCGACCTCGCTGGAGTCGTACGCGACGTGTCCGCATGCGTACTTCGTCCAGCGACTGCTTCAAGTGGAGCCGTTGGAGGCACCTGAGGATCTCCTGGTCATCTCCCCGATCCAGATCGGGAATCTGATCCACCACAGTCTGGACACGTTCGTGACGCGGCTCGCGGGCTCGCTGCCTGGGTACGGCGAACCGTGGACGGCTGAGCAGCGGCAGTTGTTGCTGGTGATCGGTGCGGAGCTGGCCGATCGGTTCGAGGCGGAAGGGCTGACCGGTCATCCGCGGTTGTGGCAGCGCGAGCGAGTCCGGATTCTGTTCGACTTGATGCGGTTGCTCGACGACGATGACGCTTGGCGGGCGGAGAAGCGGGCGTCGGTCGTTGCCAGCGAGCTCACGTTCGGGTTTGACGGTGAGCCGCCGGTGGAGATTCCGGTGCCGTCCGGCCGGGTGCTGCTGCGTGGTTCCGCGGACAAGGTCGATCTGGGCGCGGACGGGACGATCTACGTCACCGATGTGAAGACCGGCGGCTTCTCGCGGTACGAGGGGATCGAGACCGACCCGGTAGCGGGTGGGACGAAACTGCAGTTGCCGGTATACGCGTACGCGGCGCGTGCCCGGCTCGGCGAGAAGTCGACTCCGGTCGAGGCGTCGTACTGGTTCGTGCGGAAGGGCGGGCGGCGGATTCCGGTGCCGTTGACGCCTGAGGTCGAGCAGCGGTACGTGGAGACGCTCGAGGTGATCGTGTCGTCCATCGCGGCTGGGCAGTTTCCGCCGAAGGCGCCCGAAGTACCTGACTTCCTGTGGGTCCAGTGTCCGTACTGCAACCCTGATGGGATCGGGCACAGTGAAGTACGGGCTCGGTGGGATCGCAAGCGTCATGATCCGGTGCTGGAGCGGTTGGTCCGGTTGATCGACCCGACAGCGCTACCTGATTTGTCCGCGGCGGATGCTGGAGTCGAGGATGAGTGACGTGTTGCTCGACGGTTCGGCGCGGGAGCGGATTCGGTCCGACACCGAGGCCACGCTGTTCGTCGAGGCGGGTGCCGGTTCGGGCAAGACCCATGCGCTCGTCGATCGCGTCACCACTTTGGTGCTGCGCGATGGCGTACCGCTGCGGACGATCGCGGCCGTGACCTTCACCGAGAAGGCCGGCGCGGAGTTGCGCGATCGGTTGCGGGTGGAGTTCGAGAAGGCGCGGCGCGGTGACAATCGGGCGCTCGCCGATGCGGCGCTGGACGATCTTGATTCGGCCTCGATCGGTACGTTGCATGCGTTCGCCCAACAGATCCTGCTCGCACATCCGATCGAAGCCGGGCTTCCGCCGCTGATCGACGTACTCGACGAGGTCGGTTCGTCGGTCGCCTTCGAAGAACGCTGGGCCGAGCTGCAGCAGCAACTACTTGACGACGACTCGATCGCCGAGCCACTGCTGCTCGCGATGGCGGTTGGGGTTGAGCTCAAACATCTGCGGTCGCTGGCTCGGTTGTTCGGCAACGACTGGGACTTGATCGCTGATCGCGTACTGGTCGATCCGCCTGAGCTGGTGGCGATGCCGGATCTGACCGGGCTGATCGCGGCGGCGGCCCAGATCGGTCTGGCGGTGGAGTCGTGCCTTGATGCCGAGGATCGGTTGCTGCCGAAACTGCAGCAGATTCGCGAGCTCGGGCTGCAGCTGGAGGCCGCGTCCGATCAGGAGACGCAGCTCGCGATCCTGCAGATCTTGCGCGGGCTGAAGGTCGGCCGGATCGGGCGCAAGGAGAACTGGCCGGACATCGCCAAGCTCCGTGCGGATTGCGGCGAGGTGGTCGAGGTGGCCGGTTCGCTGGTCGAGCTCCTCCTCGATGCTTGCCTTCGGCACCTTTCCCATTGGCTCGCGGTCCGCGTCCTGGAGTCGGCCGAGCTGCGCCGCGCCGAGGGGCGGCTGGAGTTCCACGATCTGCTGGTGCTGGCCCGCGACCTGCTCCGTCGCGACGCCGGCGTTCGCGCCGACCTGCAGGAACGCTTCGAGCGGCTGCTGCTGGACGAGTTCCAGGACACCGATCCGATCCAGATCGAGCTTGCCGTACGCATCGCCGGCGGCGCCGAGGCGGACGCCGACGATTGGCAAGAGGTGGAGGTCCCCGACGGGCGTCTGTTCGTGGTCGGTGACCCGAAACAGTCCATCTACCGCTTCCGCCGCGCCAACATCGCCACGTACCTGACGGCGCAGAACTTGCTGGGCGAAACCGTCGCCCTCACCACCAACTTCCGCACCGTCCCACCCATCCTGACCTGGATCAACACCGTCTTCACCACGCTGATCCAGCCCCAGGAGGCAGCCCAACCCGCGTACCAGCCCCTGGCCCCCCACCGCCAAAACCCCACCACGCATCCCGGCGCCTCCGCCCGCGCAGGTACATCAGCTGATCACCTCAGCGCATCATCCGATGGCCCCGGCACGACCACCAACCGCGGCGGTACGCCAATCCCCCGCCCAACCACCACCGCGCTCCCCGGGCGGAGCGGCTCCCCCGACCCGACGCCAGTCGAAGGCGACCAGCTCTCCATCTTCGACGACCCCACCCTGTTCGACGACCCCGCCCCGTACGAGCAGAGCGAGAATGGGGCGCCGACGGGGAGCCCTAGCACAGCCGCCTCTCCCACCGGCAGCCCCGGCACGGACAGCTCCGGTACAGACAGGTCCGGTACGGACGGCTCCGGCGCAGGCGCGGGCTCTAGCTCCACGGATGCTGACGGGCAGGTCGGGGATCTGGCGACGGTGTTGCCCTTCCGGCGGCGGGGCGAGGTGTTGTCGGGTGCTTTGCAGGGCGACGAGCCGGTGTCTGACCTCGAGGACGGTGCGTCGGATGCCTCAGCACAGGAATCACCTGATGCCGAGGTGATTGATCCGGCGGGTGGGCCTGCGGTGGTTGTGCTGGGTGGTGTGCCGCATGAGGACTTGCCTCGGGCGCAGGCTTCGGTTTTGCGGGAGCGGGAGGCGGCGGATGTCGCGGCAGTGGTGGAGGAAGCGCTTCGGGACGGCTGGTTGGTGTACGACGAGCGCGCGAAGAAGTGGCGACCGGCCGCCGCAGGCGATATCGCGGTACTGGTTCCGGCTCGTACCTCGCTGCCGTTCCTGGAGGACGCGCTCGACCGCGCCGACATCCCGTACCGTGCCGAAGCCAGTTCGCTCGTCTACCAGACCGCCGAGGTTCGCGACCTCCTCGCCTGTGCCCGCGCACTCGGCGACCCGAGCGATCAGCTGGCGCTCGTCACCACCTTGCGCTCGCCGCTCTTCGGCTGCGGTGACGACGACCTGTTCACCTGGAAACGCTCCGGCGGCACCTTCACCCTGACGGCGCCGGTCCCCGATCAGCTCCTCACACATCCGGTCGGCGCCGCGATGGAGTGGCTGCGGCGCACCTATTACGCGGCCCGCTGGCTCACCCCCAGCGAGGTGCTCGCGAAGATCGTCGCCGACCGCCGCATGCTCGAGGTCGCCGCGATCGGCCCGCGCGCCCGCGACGCCTGGCGCCGGATCCGGTTCGTGGTCGATCAGGCCCGCGCCTGGTCGGAGGTCGAGCACGGCGGCCTCCGCTCGTACCTGGCCTGGGCCGCACACCAGGGCGAGGAAACGTCCCGCGTCGCCGAGGCGGTGCTGCCGGAAACGGACGCCGACGCCGTCCGGGTGATGACGATCCACGCGGCGAAGGGGCTCGAGTTCCCGATCGTGATCCTGTCCGGCATGACCGCCGCCCCGAACCGGCAGCGCGGCGTGCAAGTGCTCTGGCCGCCGGACGGTGGGTACGCCGTGAAGCTCAAGTCCTCCGTACAAACCGAGGACTTCGACCTGGTCCAGCCGGTTGACGAGCAAATGGACGACTACGAACGGCGCCGCCTGCTGTACGTCGCCGCGACCCGCGCGCGCGATCACCTGGTCGTGTCATTGCACCGTTCGGGCAACCGGCGCCACTCGAGCAATGCGGAGCTCCTGGCGACAGCGGGTGGTGTCGAGGCGCCGTACGCGACCCTCTTCAACAGCCCGCCCGTACCTGACCGCGAGCCGTCGGCCGGCGCGGAGGTCACACCGCCGATTTCGCGTACGGAGTGGGAGGCCCGGGCCGCTACCGCGCAAGCCGCGAGCCGGGCCCGGTCCGCGCAAAGTGCGTCCGGTCTGGAAGGTACTGGGCCCGAGGCGACGCTCACCGACATCGACCCTGGTACGGCGAAGGCTGCCCGTGATCTCGGACTGCCGCCCTGGTCGAAGGGACGGTACGGTACGGCGATCGGGCGCGCGGTTCACGCCGTACTTCAGGTGGTCGACCTCTCCACCGGCGCCGGGTTGGAAGCCGCGGTCGCGACGCAGTGCCTGGCCGAAGGGGTGCTCGACTACGCCGACGTCGTGACCGCGCTGGTGCGATCGGCGTTGGCGTCCGAGGTCGTCCGGCGGGCGGCTGCGCGGGAGCATTGGCGCGAGTCGTACGTGGGCACTGTCCAACCCGATGGCACTGTGCTTGAAGGATTCGTGGACCTGATTTATCGCGAGGACGACGGGCGATTGACGATCGTCGACTACAAGACCGACGCCATCCCCGCGGCGGCACTTGCCAGTCGAGTAGCGCATTACGCACCGCAGCTCCAGGCGTACGCCGCCATCCTCCCGAACACCGCACCACCCGTCCTCCTGTTCCTAACCCCCGACACCGCCACCGAACACACCCTCTGACCCCTCAGCCGGGTCCCATCGCACGGACGTACACCCCGCGGAGACCACGGACACCTGCTCGAGCGCCCACGCTCCCCACCAGCTGCCCATGGCGTGCCGCGGGTCCGGGGCGAGCGCCCGCAGTCCCCACCAGCTGACCACGGTGCAGCGCGGGCCCGAGGCGGGCATCCGCAATCCCCACCAGCTACCCATCGCGCGGCGGGCCCGGGACGGGCATCCGCAATCCCCACCAGCTACCCATCGCGCGGCGGGTCCGGGACGGGCA
>NZ_BAAAPH010000003.1:73994-172504 GCF_039531045.1 Kribbella hippodromi
ATCCGCAATCCCCACCAGCTACCCATGGCGTGCCGCGGGTCCGGGACGGGCATCCGCAGTCCCCACCAACTGCCCAAGGTGCGGCGCGGGCCCGGGGCGTCCGCGATCCCCACCAGCTGCCCAAGGTGTGCCGCGGGATTCCGGGGCGGGCATCCGCGACCCCCACCAGCTGCCCACGGTGCAGCGCAGGTCCGGGGCGGGCATCCGCAGTCCCCACCAGCTGTCCATGGTGTGCCGCGGGTTCGTGGGCGGGCGTCCGCGATTCCCACCAGCTGCCCAAGGCGTGGCCGGGTCCGGGGGCGGGGTCGTTCGGGTTGGGAGTTGGTGGGTTGGGGTGGGGTGCGGGACGGGTGCGGGTTGGTGGGTTGAGGTGAGGTGGTTAGAGGAGTAGGTGGAGGGCGAGGATGGTGATGAGGGTGCTTGATGCGAGGGCGGTTGTGAGGCGGCCGCGGGCGCCGGTGAGGAGGCGGCCGAGGATGGCGCCGCCGCCGGCGAGGAGCAGTTGCCAGACAGCTGAGGCGACGAACGCCGCGAGCACGAACGCAATCCGCTCCCCCGCAGCACTACCGATGAAGCTGCTCAGCGCACCCGAGCCGTCGTCGCCAGGGCTCCCGACGCCGACATCGGCTCCGCCGGAGCTGGAGCCGCCGATACTCGCGTCGCTGAAACTGGAGCCACCGATACTCGGAGCGCCGGAGCTGGAGCCGCCGATGCTCGGACCGCTGAAACTGGAGCCGCCGATACTTGCATCGCTGAAGCTGGAGCCGCCGGAGCTCGGGGCGCTGAAGCTGGAGCCGCCGATGTTCGGGGCGCTGGAGCTGGCTTCGCCGGTTGTGGTGGTGGTGTTGCCGAGGATGAGGGCGGCGAAGTAGATGGCTGTCCAGGGGTTGAGGAGGGTCATGCCGAGGAGGGTGAGGTAGGCGGTTCGGGGGCTGGGTGGTGAGGGTTGGTCGATCGTGGTGAGGCGATGGGCTCGGTACGTGCGTACTGCTTTGAGGGTTGTTGTGGTTGCGAGGGCGATGAGCACTAGTGCCGAGGCCCAGCGCAGCGGGGTGAGCAGTGGAGCGAGTAGTGGGGAGAGCGCTGAGCCGGCGAGTGCGGCGACTGCTGCGTACACTCCGTCGGCCGTCGCGACGCCGAGAGCAGCGAATGCGCCGATCCGCCAGGAGGTACGGGCGGTCAGCGCGACCAGGTAAGTCCCAACAGGACCGACCGGCATCGCAACCCCAAGCCCCGCCAACGCCCCCGCAATCAGCGTCTCACCGAACGGCATGTGCGCGATCAGCGCTCCAGCAAGCAGGCCTCCGGTTGAGAGGGCGCCTGGGGCGATCACGTGGGGGTCGGGGTTGACCTCCGGTCGGGGGTGGGCTGCTGCTGGGTGCGGGCCGTTTCGGCTCCGTATCCCGGCAGGTTCAGTCCACGTGGTGTTGTCATGGGCTCATGATGGCGACGTGGGTCGGTGGGCTCAATGGAATTTTCGGGTAGTTCCGACACGGACAGTGCCGAGGCTGAACAATCGTGGGTGATGCCGGCAGGCGCGGAAGCATGCGTTCAGTGGCCGCATAGTTACCGAGAGTCTATCGACTGAGCGGGATCCGGGAGCGGATGATTACAGGTTGTGGATAACGGGCAGTGACCCTGGCGTGCGGGTCCCCCGGGAGTCGCTACGATCTGCGGAAACAGCGTGAGGAACGTTCGAAGTATGGTCCGCCCGCCGCGGCGGGTCTGCCACCACAAGTGTGAGGGTGTGGCTCATGAACATCGGTACCCGGAAGATCGTCGTCGACGAGGCGATCGCGCAGTTACGGCTGTACGCCGAGACGAACGGCGCCGTGCTGCAGTATTACGACGGGTTGCCGGGGTTGACCACCGTCGGTGGCTCCGACCCGAACCGGATCACCCTGGAAGACCTCGGCCGGACGATGGTGATCGGCTCGGACCTGCGCGCGATGGACATCCCGTGGCTGCTCGAGGTCGAGGCCGAGAAGGAACTGGCCGCGATCCCGGTCGACGCGCGGCTGGAGGACGCGGCGCCGGGCAGCGAGTTGTTCGCCGCGGCGATGGCGCTGGACGACAAGTTCACCGGGCACCGCGGGTTCGGGCACGCGAAGAAGTCGAAGCTGCTGCACCTGAAGCGGCCGTACCTCTACCCGGTGACGGACAGCTTCATCCGGATGACGTACGGGACCGCGTCGGCCGGTGCGGATTTCCTGTCGGCGGTCCGTGACGACCTGGTCAACCCGGCGAACGTACGCGACTTCAAGCTGCTCCAGGTGCGGCTGATCGCGGAGCCGGCCACCAGCGCCGCCCGGCTGCTCGGCGAGGTGCCGACGCTGCGCCTGCTCGACATCCTCGCCTCGCTCCTGGGTGAAGCAAAGTAAGAGTGCAGTAGGAGCTCAGAAGACGCCGAGCCGGGCGAGCGGTTCGACCAGTTCGCGTTCCTCGTACGACAGGTGCGACTGCAACGTGTCGTCCAACAGGTCGACCGCGGCACGCAAGCCGGCGATGTCGCCGGAACCACCGACCAGGGCGACCAGCGCCTTGTCCACACCTTCGAGGACGTCGTGGATGACCTTGTGCTCCTCCTGCAACCGATCCACCACTGGTCCGAGCGTGGGGTCCGCCCGCCGCAGGTGCGGGAAAAGTGAAGCATCTTCAATCGAGTGATGCGTAGTCACCAGCCGGCAGTACGACTCGCAGTACGTACCCAGTGTCCAGTTGTTCTGCCGCATGGTCATCGTGTTGATGTGCGAACGCGCCGCACCAACCCCCAGCGTCCCCGCGGCGACCTGCTCCACGAGATCGCGCACCTGCTCCAACTCGGCCCGCAGATGGTCATGTACGTCGACCAGGTGCTGCCCCGACTGCAACTGATGCGCCGTGTACGTACGGCCAGGCTCCGCAGCCGGACCGGTCGGCCGTGAAGCCTCATCCAGCACCTGTACGGAACTGCGCCGCACAGCCGGAGCCGGCGTCGGCACGACGCTGAACCCGTCAACCGGCACAGGAGCAGCAACCGGCGCACCAGATCGAGCCGCAACCGATGCACCGGACCGAGCTGCCTCGACAGCCTCACGCACCCCCGCAGCCACGTCAGCGAACCGGCGAATGTCATCCGGCTCATCAGACGCCAGGATGTACGTGCTCATGCCCTCCGCGAGCGTCAACTCCGTCAACTGCTCGATCCACAACTCCTCGGGCCCCTGCAAGAACCCTCCGGCACCAGCACCACCAAACCGCCCGCCGATGTTGTACAACCGCCTTACAGCCGCCGGATCCCGCCCCGCCTCCACAGCCGCCTCGTCGATGAGCTTGTTCATCGCAGTCAACTGCTCCGGCCCCGCGTACCCACTACTGGGCAGCCACCCATCGGCCAGCCGACCGGTGACCGCGAGCATCCGCGGCTTGTACGCGCCCAACCAGATCGACACGTCATGCGCCGGCTCCGGACCGCGCTTCGCCCCCGCAAGCTCGTAATGCTTCCCGGCCAGCCGAATCCCCCCGCCACCAGGCGTCCACACCTCGCGAATGATCGCGATCGCTTCCTCCAGGGCGGTGATGCTCTGCCCAGTCGTCAGCCGCGGACCACCGTTCGCCGCGACCGCCTCCAGGAACCCACCGGACCCCAGGCCGAGCTCGACCCGCCCGCCGCTGATCCGGTCGAGGGTCGCGACGCTGCGAGCGAGCACGACGGGATGCCGCATCGGCAGGTTGGCGACGTTGGTGCTGACCTTGATCCGCTGGGTCTGCGCGGCGACGACGGAGAGCAGCGTCCAGGCGTCCATCAGCCGCGGCTGGTACGGGTGATCCTGGAAGCTGACCAGGTCGAGGCCGGCCTGCTCGGTCAGTTGCGCGAGCGCGATCACCCGGTCCGGGGCGTCGA
This sequence comes from Kribbella hippodromi, assembly GCF_039531045.1. NCBI lineage: Bacteria > Bacillati > Actinomycetota > Actinomycetes > Propionibacteriales > Kribbellaceae > Kribbella > Kribbella hippodromi. The sequence continues at coordinate 77,878 of NZ_BAAAPH010000003.1, forward strand.
CCGCGGGGGTCAGGAACGTGCCGAAGACCAGCTCGTGGCCGTAGTCCATGGTTCACCTTCACCTGTTCGGAGGGGGTCCGCCACAAAACTACTTCGCCCTACAAATAATCTCAACTACAGAACATTTCGGCCAGGGTGAACGCTTCGTCCGGGCTGAGCGCCGCTCCCTCGGCGCGCGCCGCCGCGTACGCGTCCGCACCCAGCGCGGCCACCGCGGCCGCCTCGGCCCGCTCGACGTCGAAGGTCTCGCTGGCCGCCAACAGGTAGTTCTCGGTCGCCCGAGTAGCAGCGGCACACCCGAGCAACCGGGCGCCCAGCGTCTTGTCGGGGAGGCTCGCCGCCAGGCCCTCCAGCGCCCAGCACATCCCCCGCAGCGACTCGAACTCCTCCGAGACCTGGTAGGCCTCCCGGTGCAGCTCCAGTGCCTCGGCACACCGGCCCTGCAGCTCCCGCGCGAACCCCAGCTCCACCAGCACGAGGGACAGGTAGAGCGCCGGTTCGTCCTGTTTCCGCGACCAGTCGATCATGGCCTGCAGCCGTGCATCCGCCTCGGCCAGTGCACCCGTACGCCGGGCCGCGAACCCTAGTACCAGCTCGGCCAGGGACTGCGTCGCCCGCTGCCCTTGCTCGGTCGCCAGCCGGTACGCGCGCTCCCCGTTCGTCCGCGCCACGTCGTACTGCCCCTGACGGATCGCCGTCCACCCCAGCATGCCCAGTGCGCCCGCCACCTCCGGCCACAGTCCAAGCTCCTCCGCGAACTGCGCGCCCTCTTGGTGGAGTCGCAGCGCCTCGTCGAAGTCACCGACCAGCTCCGCGTGCGCGCCAAGCCAGCTGGTCGCCTGCAACCCACCCCATCCGTCCCCCAACTCACGGAACCGGCGCGCACTCTCGGATGCGTCCGCGAACAGCGCCGGCAAGTCAGCGCGTACGTGCGCATGCTTCGCCCGGGCCAGCAGCACCGCCGCGACACCCCACGGATCGTCGTCAAAGCCCTTCAGCGCCCGCTCGAGCAGCGTCATGCACATCGCCAGATCGCCCGCATCGGACGCCGCGTACGCGATCCACCACAGCCCACGGGCATCAGCGGAGTCCACCCACCGCTCGCGCTCGGCAGCTGCGCGGCTGTCCCCCAGCAGGTACATGAACCCGACGCGCCATGCTCCCAGCGGCACAGCTTCCAGTGCACGCATCGCCTCCAACTGCCGGCCACGCAGGAACCAGTACCAGGCCAGTGCATCCACCAGTCGCGTGGCCAGTTCGGTCTGACCAGTGGCGATTGCGCGGTCCAGTGCCGTACGCAGGTTGGCCGCGTCGTCATCGAGTAGCTGCAACCAGCGTCCTTGCTCAGCGCCGTACAGCTCGGCTGACTCGGCTAGCGAGACGTAGTACAGCAGGTGTCGCTGGCGTACCTCCTCCAGCTCGTCCGCCGCACGCAGCTTCTCCACGCAGTACGCCGCCACCGACTCCAGCAACCGGTACCGCATCCCGTCGACCGGTACGACTAGCGACCGGTCGACCAACCGCACCAGCACATCCAGTACGTCGGGCTCACCGCACACGGCCGCCGCAGCCTCCGCCGTACATCCATCAGCATGTACGGCGAGGCGCCGCAGTACGGTCTGTTCTTCAGCCGAGAGCAGCTCCCAACTCCAGTCGATCATCGCGTGCAGAGTCTGCTGTCGTGGCGCAGCACCCCGATGACCCGTCGCCAGCAGCCGGAACCGGTCATCCAGTCGCGCGACCAGCCCACGTACGCCCAGCGCACGTACGCGCGTAGCAGCAAGCTCCAGCGCCAACGGGATGCCATCCAACCGCCGACAGAGCACGGCAACGTCAGCCACGGTCTCAGCAGTCAGTTCGAAGCCACGCGATGCCGCAGCAGCCCGCGTGACGAACAGCTGCACCGCACTGCACCCACTCACCTCCTCCGGCTCCAGGGTCGGTGCAGGCACTTCAAGCGGCGGAACAGGCCACACGACCTCGCCAGCCAGACCCAGCGGCTCACGGCTCGTTGCCAATACACGCAGCCCGGGTGCGGCGGCCAGCAACCGGTCCGCGAGTGCTGCGACGTCCTCGATCACTTGCTCGCAGTTGTCGAGTACCAGCAGCCGAGTGCCCATCACCGCAGCCAGCCGGTCAACCGCGGGCGCGCTGCCGGCGTCCCGGAGTTCCAGGGCGACCTGTACCGCGTCTGTCAGCGCATCCTGCACCGACAGCGCGTCGGGAGTCACTGCGGCGAGCTCGACCAGGAGAACGCCGTCAGCAAACCGGTCCGCGGCCAGTGCACCCGCAGCAACCGCCAGGCGGGTTTTGCCCACACCGCCCGGCCCAGTGAGCGTCACCAACCGCGAAGACGCCAAACAAGAGGAGATCTCAGCGAGTGCGTCATCGCGCCCAACCAGCTCAGTCAACTGAGCTGGAAGGTTGCTCCGCGCGTGCGGCAGCTCCTGCGTCAGAATCGACTGCTGGAGCTCCACTAGCCCCGGACCGGGATCAAGACCGAGCTCCTCCAGCAGCAGCTCCCGCAGCTCGTCAAAACTCTCCAGCGCCTCCGTCTGCCGACCGGCCCGGTACAGCGCCTTCATGTACGAAGCGCGGAGCCCCTCCCGCAGTGGATGCTCTTTGACCAGTGCAGCGAGCTCAACGGCCGGCAGCTCCGCCCGCTCCACCGCAGTGAGCCGTAGTTCGGTCAACCGCGCTACCGCCGTCTCGACGAACGCGAAGTCCGCAAAGTCCGCGTACGCCGGGCCGCGCCACAACGCGAGCGCCGCATCCACCGACCCCGCCGCCACTAGCTCACTGAACCGCAGCGCATCGCAGGAAGCACTGGAAACGGCCAGCGAGTACCCAGCCGGACCGGACTGCACCAGCGCTCGACTACCCGGCTCCGCGTCCTCGAAAGCACGCCGTAGCTGGGACACCTTCGCGGACAGCGTCCCGGCAGGGTTACCGGGCAGGTCAGAGCCCCACAGGTCGTCGATCAGCCGATCCGCCGGAACCGGCCGCCCCTCGTGCACGAGCAGGTCCGCCAGCAGCGCACGCACCTTCAACCCCTGAATGGCCACGGGAGTCCCCGCAGCTGTCCAGGCCGTCACCGGCCCCAGCACCCCGAAACGCATGCCCGCACCCTATTCCGACGACCCGGCAGTGCACGGGAAAGTACCGGAAAGAAACCGTAAACCCCTTCCGGCAGAGTCTGTACCAGACGGAAGGAGGACGGATGATGCGACTGGCAGTGATCATCGGAAGTACCCGGCGTGGCCGGTTCGGCCCGACCGTGGCGCACTGGCTGGCGCAGCAGGCGGCGAAGCAGTTCGACGTCGACCTGGTCGACCTGGCCGCCGCTGATCTCCCAGCTACTCTCCCTGACACGGACGACAAGACACCACAGACCGTGGCAGCGCTCGCACCGAGGCTCCAGGCGGCGGATGCGTTCGCTGTGGTGACACCGGAGATCAACAGCAGCTTCCCGGCCGCACTCAAGACCGCACTGGACTGGTACTACGAGGAGTGGCACGCCAAGCCGGTCGCGATCATCAGCTACGGCCGGGAAGGCGGCGGCTGCCTGGCCACGGCACAGCTGCGCCAGATCTTCACCGAACTCCAGGCCGTCACCATCCGGAACACCGTGACCCTGCCCTGCTACTGGGAGCAGTTCACCGCCGACGGCGGCTGGCCCAAACCGTCGGCCGGCTACGAAGCGGAAGCCAAAGTCATGCTCGACCAGCTGGTCTGGTGGGCAGCCGCACTACAGCATGCTCGCACCGAGCGTCCATACCAACCTTGAAGCTGCGAAACCCGAGAGGAAAGCACCATGAGGAAGCTGATCGAATCCACCTTCATGACCCTGAACGGCGCCATCGACGCTCCGCAGAACTGGAGCCCGCCGTACTGGGACGACGAGCACATGGCCTACAACGCCGGCCTGATGGAGGGCGTCGAGGCGCAGGTCCTCGGCCGCGTCACGTACGAGGGGTTCGCCGATGCCTGGCTGTCACGCGCCGGTGACCCGTTCGCCGACCAGTTCAACGCGATGCCCAAGTACGTCGCCACTCGTACGCTGACCGAGTTCAAGTGGAACGCGCAGCGGCTCGAAGGCGATGCGGCCGAGGCGGTCCGGAAGCTCAAGGAGTCCGAGGGCGGCGACCTGATCAAGTACGGGACCGGGGAGTTCTCCAAGACCCTGCTGGAGCACAAGCTGGTCGACGAGTACCACTTCTGGATCTTCCCGGTGCTCGCCGACGGCGAGACCATGCTGCAGGGTTCCGGCATCGAGCCGACCCACCTCGAGCTGCTCGGCACGACGACGTTCAAGTCCGGCATCGTCGTCCACAAGCTCGCCCCGAAGGCCTGACCAGCAGCGGCCGGTACGCCGGCGTACCGGCCGCTGCTGTTAGTTGCCTAAGGCATGATGTTCTGGTTCAGATGGAACAGGTTGTCCGGGTCGTACCGGCGCTTGACCTCGGCCAGCCGGTCGTAGTTCTGCCGGTAGTTGTCCCGGATCCGGCCCTGGTCGTCACCGGCCATGAAGTTGATGTAGCCACCGGCTTCGGAGTGCGGCGCGATGTCGTCGTAGTACGACCGGACCCACGAGATCGCCGACTCGTTGTCGGCCGGATCCGGCCACATGCCGGCGATCACGGTCGCGAAGTTCGCGTCGCGGTAGGCGAACGCGGTGCTGTCGGCGGTGACCCGGTGGCAGGCGCCGTTGATCGGGTAGATGTGCACGGTCGAGTTCACCGCCGGCAGTCCGGGCGCGTGCCGCAAGTGCGCCTGGATCGCCTCGTCGGTCAGCTCGGTGACGAAGTTCGCCTTCCAGTAGTGCTGCAGCCCAGGCGGTACGAGCGCGTCGAACGCACTGTTGATCGCCGGGTACGGCATCGGGCCGACCATCTCCGCGACCACCGGCGCGAACTCCCGGAACTTGGAGATTTGTGCCTCGCCGTCGGCCGGGTCGCCGGCCCAGCAGCCGACGATCGCCGCGAACGGCTCGCCGTGCCGATTCTCCGGAATGAACGGCAGCGGCGGCGCGATCTGGAACGCCGGGAACCCGCCGAGTTGCTCGGGCGCGTCCTTGATCAGCTCCCGGAACCCGGTCAGTACGGCGGTCGCGTCGGACAGCTCAAAGAACATCGGGCCGCCGTACACCGTCGACACCGGCGCCAGCCGGAACTCGAGCGCGGTCGCCACGCCGAAGTTGCCGCCGCCACCGCGCAACGCCCAGAACAGGTCCTCGTGCTCCTTCTCGCTCGCGATCACGAACTTCCCGTCCGCGGTCACCACGTCCGCCGACACCAGGTTGTCGCAGGACAGCCCGAGCCCGCGGGCCAGGTAACCGATCCCGCCGCCGAGCGTCAGCCCGCCGACACCGGTGGTGGAGATGATCCCGCCGGTCGTCGCCAGCCCGAACGCGTGTGTCGCCGCGTTGAAGTCGCCCCAGGTCGCGCCGCCCCCGGCCCGCGCGGTCCGCGTGGCCGGATCGACCCGGACGAAGCGCATCCCGCTCAGGTCGATCACCAGCCCGTCGTCGACGGTGCCGAACCCGGGCACGCTGTGCGCTCCGCCGCGAACCGCGAGCTCCAGCTCGTGCTGCCGCGCGTAGTCGATCCCGGCCATCACGTCACCGGCGTTCTCGCACCGGACGATCACCTGCGGCCGCTTGTCGTGCATCGCATTGTTGACGTGGCGCGCCACGTCGTATCCGTCGTCGCCCACTGTCAGAACCTGACCCCGGACCCGTCCCCGCAGGTCCTCGATCGCACTCATGTCCGCTCCCGAACCGTCGCCCGTCGCCCCTTGGCGCGCGCGAAGCACGCCATCCAGACCGGTGACCGCCGTCGAGTGCAGCGCGAAAACGTCACCCCAGAGCGTCTGAATCCCCGACGGGCACGCAGCCCTCCCCCAGACTCGCCCGTTCACCCCGACCTTCCCAAGCCGGAGCGGTTTCGTCAATCCCCGGCGAGGCTGGTGAGCAGCCGTCCCTGGGCCTGCTCGAGGTGGTACGCGAGATGCTCCGCCGCGGCCGTCGGGTCCTTCGACTGGATCGACTCCAGAATCGCCGCATGCTCCTGCGCCACCGTCGCCGGAGCGGCCTTCCGGTGCGCCTGGTACTGCCCCATCGTCAGCTGCACCTCGCCGATGATCAGCTCATGCATCCGCGCCAGCCGCCGGCTGCCGACCGCGGTCACCAACGCGGTGTGGAACGCGATGTCCGCGTCGACCTGGTTCTCGAACAGGTGGTCGCGGGCCGCGTACTCGATCGCGACCTGCGCGCGGGCCGCCTCGGCCGGCACCTCGCCGCTCGTCGCGAGCGTGGCCACCGCTGCCTTCTCGATCGTCATCCGGCTGAAGAACAGGTCCCGGATCTCGTCCTGGTCCAGCACCGGGACGACCGCGGTCTTGTGCGCGGTCCGCCGCAGCAGGCCGAGCGCGGTCAGCCGTTCGAGGGCGGCCTTCGCGGTCGGCCGGGCCACGTTGTACTCGGTCGCGAGCCGTACTTCGGTGAGCTTTTCGCCCTGCGGGATCTCGCCGTTCACGATCCGTTTGCGGATCGACTCGTACAACGCGTCGGTCAGCGAGGACGGCCCGAGCTCAAGCCGCACTTCGGTACTCACGAAACCCCCTCGGTACGCAACTGGTCTGGCAAGTGTACTGGCCTGGCGTGACGCACTGGTGCTCCGACGCGGGGCACTAGTAACCAGCGGCCTTGTCGACCACGTTCCGCAGCGGCGCGCCCGTGACGAACCGGTGCAGATTGTCGACAACGATCTCCTCCGACCGGCGCAGGGTGCCGTCGCTGGTCGCGCCGTTGTGCGGGGTGATCACCACGTTGGGCAGCGACCAGAACGGGCTGTCCGGCGGCAGCGGTTCCACGTCGTGTGCGTCCAGCCCGGCGCCGGCGATCTGCCCCGTACGCAACGCTGTCAGCAACGCGTCGTCGTCCGCGATGCCGCCACGGGAGATGCAGATGAAGTACGCCGACTGCTTCATCCGCTGGAAGGCGTCCGCCCCGAAGATCCCGGTTGTCGCCGGCGTCCGCGGGGTGGTGACGACGACGAAGTCGGATTCGGCCAGCAGCTGGTCGAGATCGCACAGTACGTCCACGTTCGGCGACGGCTGGTCCGGCCGGCGGCGTACGCCGAGCACACGCAGGTGAAAAGCCTTCGCCTTCAGCGCGAGATCCAGTCCGGAGTTGCCGAGGCCGTAGATCCCGACCGTACGACCGGCCAGCTCGCTGTGCCGGTAGTGGTCCCAGCGGTGCTCGTTCTGGGCGCGCATCCAGCGCGGGACATCGCGGTTCAGCATCAGCATCAAGAGCAGCGCATGCTCGGCCAGTGAGATCCCGCCGTTGCCCGCGCTCGAGGTCAGCACCACCTGCGATGCCAGCATCTCCGGGGTGAGATCGGCGTCGACCCCCGCGGACGGGCTGTGTACCCAACGCAGTTTCGGCAGCCGCCCAAGAACATCGGGTGGTACGCGGCCGATCACCGCCTCGACCTCGTCGTACACGTCCTCGGCATCGGTCAACCTGTCGACAAAGCGCAACCGCGCACCGGCAGCCGCTGACACGTACGCCGGTGATTCCTTGCCTACCACAACGATCATCACTTCAGTCCCGTCGTCGCGATACCGCGGATCAGGTACTTCTGGGCCACGGCGAAGAAGATCAGGATCGGCAGCAGCGACAGCAACGACATCGCGAACAGCATGCCCACCCCGCTCTGGGTTTCGGAGTCAACCATCGAGTTCAGCGCCACCGGTACGGTGAACGCCTGCGTCCTGGTCAGGTAGATCAACGGTACGAAGAAGTCGTTCCAGGTCCAGATGAAGGTGAAGATCGTCGTCGTCACCAGCGCCGGACGCATCAGCGGCAGCACCACGTACCAGAACGTCAGGAACGGTCCGGCGCCGTCGATCCAGGCGGCCCGATCGAGTTCGCGCGGCAGCGTACGGATGAACTGCACCATCAGGAACACGAAGAACGCATCGGTGGCCAGGAACTTCGGGATCAGCAGCGGCCAGTACGTGTTCACCAGACCGAGCTGCGAGAAGAAGATGTACTGCGGGATCACCAGGACGTGGAACGGCAGCATCACCGAGGCGAGCGTGATCGCGAAATACACCGTCCGCATCCGGAACTGCAGTCTGGCCAACGCGTACGCGGTCAACGAGCAGGAGAAGAGATTGCCGACAATCGACCCGATCGTGACCAGCAGCGAATTCACGAAGAACGCCGAGAACGGGCGGTTCAAGGCATGCCAGCCCTCTTTGAAGTTCTGCAGCGTCAGCTCGTGCGGGATGATGCCCGGCTCGGTCAGGATCTGCTCGGGTGGTTTGAACGCGCTCACCACCATCCAGATCAGTGGATAGATCATGAACGCGACGAACACCAGCAGGCCGGCGTGTTTCAATGACTTGGGCATCAGCTGTCTCCGTAGAAGACCCAGTACTTCGAGACCAGGAAATGCAGCGCGGTGACAATCGCGATCGCGACCATCAGGACCCACGCCAGCGCGGACGCGTAGCCCATGTCGAACGCGACGAAACCCTGCTGGTACACGTACAACGTGTAGAACAAGGTCGAATTCGCCGGACCGCCCGTACCGCCGCTGATGATGTGCGCCTGGGTGAAGGTCTGGAACGCGCCGATCGTCTGCAGGATCAGGTTGAAGAAGATGATCGGCGTGAGCAACGGCACGGTGACATGCCTGAACTGGCGCAACAATCCGGCTCCGTCGACGCGCGCGGCCTCGTACAGCTCGTCCGGGATCTGCCGGAGGCCGGCCAGGAAGATCACCATCGGCGAACCGAAAGTCCAGACGTTCAGGACGATCAGGGTGGCCAGTGCGGTCCGCGGATTCTGCAGCCAGCTTTCGCCGTGGATCCCGACCAGCGCCAGGCCTTTGTTGATCAGACCGTCGTCACCGAAGATCTCCCGCCACAGAATTGCGATCGCGACACTTGATCCGAGCAATGAAGGGAGATAGAACGCGCTGCGGTAGAACGCCAAGCCACTCAGACCACGATCCAGGATCAGTGCGAGGAGCAGCGCGAATCCCAGTTGCAGCGGCACGGACACCACGACGTACATCAGGGTGACTTTGACCGAGGCCCAGAATTGGTCGTCGTGGATCATCCGCTGGAAGTTCGCCAGCCCGGTCCATTGCGGCGCGTTCAGGATGTCGTAGTTCGTGAACGCCAGGTACAGCGACGCGAGCAACGGCACCGCGGTGATCAGCAGGAACCCCAACTGCCAGGGGATCAGGAAGACGTGCGCGGCCCTCCCCTGGCGGTTGAGGTGAAACTCCGAGCGCGGCCTCATGAGGCCCGCTTGATCCCGGCGCCGATGTCATCGAGCAGCTTCTTCGCGCCGTCGGGTACGGACCGTTTGCCGAGCGCGATCTCCTCGCAGACCCTGGTCATCGTGGTCCGCCAGGTGCTCGAACCGGACGGTGCCTCGTACCGTGGTTTGCGCTCCGCCGTCCGCTCCGTGGCGACTGCCGCGAGCATCTCCTTCTCGTCCGGGCTGGCGAACTCGGCGGCCTGTTCGGCGACCTTCGGGTTGGTCGGCGCGCCCATCGTCAGCCGGACGGTCTTGAGCATCTCCGGGTTGTTCACGTTGTAGTCGAGGACCTTCCCGGCCGCCTCGAGGTTCGCGTCGTCGATCCGCTGGTAGATCGCCATCCGCGGGAAGTACAGGAACTTGTGCCCGGCCTGCGCGTCCGCCGCGACCGGCGCCGGCCGCAGCCGGAACTTCTCCTTCGGGAACATCTTCGCGTCGTCGATGATGTGGTTCGAGTTACCGAACATCACCAGCGTCTTCTTCCCGACCTGCGCCCAGTCCGGGCCCATGCCCTCCTGCTCGCTGAGCGACAACGCACCGCCGGCCTTGCGCAGCTTCTCCCACCAGTCGAGCCAGCTGCCCACACCGTCAGCGGTGAACCCGGGTTGCCCGTCCTCCGTCCACAACTGCTCACCCCGCTGCCGCAACCACGCCTCGAAGGTGAGATCGTGATCGGGAACGTACGGAACGCCCTTGCGCTTCCCGGGATTGTTCTTGCTGTAGGCAACGAGCAGGTCGGCCAGACCGTCCCAGGACCAGCCGGGCCCCGGCGCCGGAATCTTCACTCCGTCGGCCGTCGCGACCGTCTCGTTGTAGCGGATCACCGGCGTGGAGATTGCGAACGGCAACGTGTTCAGCTGCCCGCCGAGTTTGAAACCCTCGACATCCTCCTTGCTGTAGTCGTCCCACTTCAGCGTCGGGATGTCGTCGAGCTTCCGGTACAGCTTGCTCTTGTGGTACGTCATCACCTGCGGCGACGCGATCCAGAAGATGTCCGGGACGTCCCGGGCCGCGATCTGCGTCGTCATCCGCTCCTGGAAGGCGGTGTAGTCCGCGAACTCCGGCTCGATCGTGATCTCCGGGTTCGCCGCGGTGAACTGCTTCAGCGCCTTCGTGTAGTTCTGCTGGCGGATGTTGTTGCCCCACCAGGCGTACCGCAGGGTGACCTTGTCACCACCGCCGCCGCCTGGGCCGCCGCCGCTCCCGCCACAACCCGCCACCGCGGTCGCGGCCAGCCCGGTGCCTAGCGACAGCTTGAGAAATCCTCTTCGATCCATCGTGCTCTCCTCACTCACAGACCAGAACTTCGAACAAGCCGATCTCCGGCAGTCGCACCCATCCGTCGGTCAGCGGGAGCCGTTGGGCTGCGCGGAGTGCGGTGACTTCGCGTACGCCTGCCGGTACGCGGAATCGCGCTGGGCCGATGGGTACGGGTTTGGCGAAGCGTTGATCGGTATCCCCCGATCTGTTCAGCAGATGGACGACGAAGCCGGCCGCCGATCTGCCCGTCACAATCTCGATCTGCTCGGGGAGGTCGGTTTCGACCACACCGCCGACCTGTTGCAGCACCAGGTCGCGGTACGCGGTCAGGCCGACCTCGCGGTACGCCCGGCCGATCGTCCAGGGGAACAGCACAGTGCTGCCGTGCTAAGTCGGATCGTAGCCATGTCGTTCTGTGAGCCAAGGAGTTGGTCTTGTGAGTTGTCTTCCTAAGACCGCTTGGCCTCCGACTTCGTCCGTTGCTACCACCTGAAACGCGCCGACGACCGGTATGCCGCCTTCGAGGTGCAGACCTTGCACAGTTGCCTCGGTTTCGTACGCGGCCAACCGCTGCACGGGCAGTTGCGCCGGCTGCGTACGCCCGGTGGCAATGATCCGGCCGGCGAAGTCACCTAGGTCGATCGGGCCGAGGTCCGGCAGGACGACCGTTCGGTAACGGGCGAGGTCCACTTCGCCGAGGCGATCCAGCGGCAGTACGTCGAACGGGACGTGGCCTTGCAGCAGCGCCAAGTACAGACCCTCGAACTCGGCTCGCTCCCCTTCGGGCCTCACCAAGAGCGTCTCCGCGGCCGGTACGAGCTCGCGGTAGACCTCCTGGTGATCCCGATGGAACCGGGTCAGCTCACTCGCGATCTCCAGGCATTCGTACTTTGCCGTGCCCATCACGTACGTGGACGGATTCGCTCCGCGCGCGATCGCCTGGATGAGGTACTGCGCGAAGTGCAGCGGGTCCTCACTCGCCAATCGGTACGGCATGTCGACGAACCCGACCGCGTTCGTCAGCACCGGAACCGCCGGCCGGTACGTCTTCGCCGCGCTCACGCTCTCGCTGGTGCGGTGATGCCACAGCCGCCGTCCGACCGCGTTGTTCGCTTCGTGGAAGACGATGTCGGCCTGATCGCCCAGTACGAGCGGAGCCTCCGGCCGGCGGCTCGCTAGGTGGTCCCGGATTCGCCCGGTCAGCTCGGCCAGTACGCCCTTCGCGAAGCGCTGCCAGTCCGCGTACCCGGCCGCGTCGCGATCCGCCGGAAGCACGCCGTCGTACCGCTCATGACAGGCGACGCAGTGGCAGACCCCGTGGTACGCGCGGCTGTAGTCGACCTCGTTGAACGACATCCAGTTGCAGAAGAAGCCGTCCAGCGGGTAGCGGTCGAGCACCTCGTCCAGTACCTCGAACAGCTTGACCTGGTAGTAGTCGCCGCTCGGGCAGACACTGGTCAGACCAGTGTACTTCTGCCGCGCACCGCCTGGTCCGACAAAGCACCACTCCGGATGCGCCTCGGAGCGCCGGTCGTCGATCTTGGAGAAGTCCATCCGGCCCATCACGCGAATCCCGCGTCGCGCCGCGGCTTGGACCGCGTCACCGACCAGGTCACCGGACGGGCGGTCGGACAAGTACGGGTTGCGGGTCTGGAAGTCCAGGTCCGTCGGGTAGTTGGAGAGGATGCCGCCGACGCTCAGCAACCAGGTGTCGGCGCCGAACTCCTCCAGATCGTCGAGCACTTTCTCGACGTCCAGACCCGCGTCGACCTCCCGCAAGTTCGTCTGAAACATCCGGAAGGGTTCTTGCCACCAGAGCTTCGTCCCTGTGTTGCGGGTTTGAGAGGCAGTCATGTCCGCTCCCGGCGCAACGTACGGTACAACGCGGAGTGGTCCAGGTCTCCGTCCCCATCCGCGATCGCGGCGTTCATCAACTGCTGCGTCGCCGCTGTGTTCGGCAACGCGAGATCCAGCTCGGCCGCCGCCCGCACCGCCAGCCCGAGATCCTTCCGATGCAACCGAATCCGGAACCCGGGCTCGAAGGCCTCCCGCACCATCCGCTCGCCATGTACCTCAAGGATTCGGGAACCAGCGAAACCACCCATCAGCGCCTGCCGGACCACCGCCGGATCAGCGCCCGCCCGCTCGGCAAACAACAAGCCTTCGGCAACAGCTTCGATGGTCAATCCAACGATGATCTGATTGGCCACCTTCGCCGTCTGCCCAGCGCCGGCCGCACCGATCAACGTGACATTGTTGCCCAGTACCTCGAAAATCGGCCGCGCCCGCTCGTACACCTCAGGCCGTCCACCCACCATGATCGTCAGCGACCCCGCTCGCGCACCGACCTCGCCACCCGACACCGGCGCGTCGAGATAGTCACATCCGAGCTTCTCGATCGACTGCGCGAACCCGACCGTCGCCGTCGGCGAGATCGAACTCATGTCGAGCACCAAGGATCCGGCCCGCAAACCCTCGGCCACGCCGCCCGGCGCGAACAGCACCGACTCAACATCCGGCGTATCCGGCACCATCAAGATCACGACCTCGGACCGCTCCGCGACTTCCTTCGCGGAGCCGCACAAGACCGCGGCGAGATCGGTCCGCCCGCGGTACACCGCGAGCTCATGTCCGGCGGCCAGCAGGTTGTCCGCCATCGGCCGCCCCATCACGCCCAACCCGATGAACCCGATCCTCATGCGTCGCTCCAATCGACGTGGACGACCTCGAGCAGCCCGGCTGTCGGGATCTCGACCTCAACTCGCCCGTCAACCACCGCCGCCTCGACCTCGACGCTTGCCACCAGCAACCGAACCTTCACGTTTTGGGCAGGAACCGCGATCGACACGGTTTGCGGTGGCAACGGCAACGTCTCGCGGATCGGGCCGCGCATCGCCATCGGGTTCGTAAGGTTGACCAAGGCAACGGCCACGCCGGTCTCGCCGCGATGCACGGCCACGTCCACCAGCCCGGCGCCTTCGACCGTCACATCCGGTGTCTTGCCGAGCGCCCATCCGACCGCGTTCGCGATCAGCTTCTGATGATCGGCCTGCAGTGCTTCCCAGAAGAGCGCGCCGAGGTTGAACGGGAAGTACACCGTCCGCCCGCCCCGCGCGTTCTCGGTACAAACCATCGCCGGCTTGTCCGGTGCAGCCCGTGGGTACACCTCTTCCATCGGCAGATCCGGGAAGTCCGGGATGAACCGGAAGGGCGCCGTCGCGTCCGACTCGATCCCGATGATGTGGGTACCGCCAATGATCCGGGTCGTACCTTCGTACCCGGCGTTGAGCGGATGCGCGTCGGTCAGCGCGATGTAGTTGTTCTGCACCGGGCGGCTCGGCTCGGTCAGGTGGATGTTCAGTACGTCGGCCAGACCGAAGTCGGAGCGGGGCGCACCGTTCTCGTCGTACAGCGAGCTCTGGTACGCCGCGACCAAGGAACCACCGTTCGCCACGTACGTACGCAGCGCCGCGCACTGTTCGTCGCCGAGCTGCTCCGCATTCGCGAGCACGATCACCTTGAACTCGCTCAGCCGTTCCGGCGTCAGCAACTGGTCAGACACGAACTCGAACGGGACCCGTGCCTCGACGAGCGCCTGGTAGAAGCCGTCCTCGTGATCGTTGTCACCGGCCCGCAATTCGCCGATGCGGGTCGGGTCCAGCAGCGCGACCTCGGCGGTGATCCGCATCGTTTTGAGCACCGGCTCGACGTCCGCGTGCAGGTTGAACGCCTCGATCACCGGCTGCACCCAGCGCCGGTCCGGCACGCTCGCGTTGAACTTGGTGAACCAGGGCATCGCACCGTGCGCGAACCCGTCCACGATCCACGTCTTCGTCTCCTCGACCGGCGCGACCGAGTCCTTCCACCGGTACTTGTGCTCCGGACCGACCGAGGTGATCAGCTGCACGGGGCGATCGGGGAAGACGGCCCGGTTCCGCTTGCCGTTCCGGCCGGCCGACCACGGCGCCTCGATCCCGTGCCGGCCCTGTTTGTCGATGATGAACAGCGGTGCGACTGGTTCGGCCAGTTCACTGGCCAGATCACGGGCCGCGAGCGCACCCATGTTCGGGATGAACCGAGCGTTCGGGCGCAGGTCCCGTACCGCGCGATCCCAGATGCCGACAAGTTCGCCGAGCTGCCGCCGGCGCCACGCGACGTACTCCGGCCAGCGTTCACCGTGCTCCCGGTCCGGCAAGTCCAGTCCGGTCTCGTCGCGGAACGACTTCTGGGCGCCTTCGCTGTAGGAGATGCCGTAATAGCCTTCCCACCGGTTCGCGAACACCGCGTCGACGCCGTACTCGCGAACGATTTCGCGGATCACTTCGGTGCTGAACTCGCGGTGGTACGGCGTGAACGCACAGGTCAGCCAGATGCCCGGGTACGCCCAATGCTCGATCGGATTGCCGTCGCGATCACGCGCAAGCCATTCCGGATGCGCCTCGGCGGCGTCGGCGTGAATCGCGTGCGGGTCAACGCGGGCCATCACCTTAATGTTCAGACCGCGGGCGCCGTCGACCAGGGTGCCGAACGGGTCGGTGCCGGCGAGGTACTTGCTGCGGTAGTGGTACTCGATCTCGGTCGGGTAGTAGGCGACGTACCCGCCCGCGCTGATGCAGGTCGCGTTGGCCTTGCTGTCCCGCATCAGCCGCAACCAGAAGTCGGCATCGAAGTGCTCGGGGTCGTCCTCCGCCAAGGTGATCTGCGCCCACCGCGTCGCGGCCGCCGGCCAATCAGGATCGGAATCGGTGTGCATCGCGCCTCCGGAGTCGCCAGGATGTGCTGGTCCGTAGATTGTTAGACAAGAATGCACGACTGGCAAGAGCTGATGTTAGTCTCCTCGCCATGGACTACCGCGGCCTCGAACTGAGTGCGAACGTCTCGATGCTCTTCACCGAGCTCCCCTACCCGGACCGCTTCGCCGCCGCCGCGCAGGCCGGCTTCCGCGTGGTCGAGTCCTGGTGGCCGTTCGCGGACCCCGACCCCTCGCCGGCCGAGCTCGACGACTTCCTCCGGACGATCTCAGCGGCCGGCGTATCCCTCGGCGCACTGAATTTCTACGGCGGCGACCTCCCCACCGGCGAACGCGGCGTCGCGTCCCATCCGGATCGGCAAGAACAGCTCGCGGCGAACGTACGCGCCATGGTCGGCATCGCCGAGCGAACCGGCTGCCGACTGTTCAACCTCCTGTACGGGCAACTCGACGTCCGCTGGTCACCGGAGGACCAGGCGAAAACCGCGGTCGACGCGATCCGGTCAGCCGCGTCAGCGGTCGACGCCGTCGGCGGAACCGTCCTGATCGAGCCACTGACCAAAGGTTTGAACGGCAGCTATCCGTTGCTCACCGCGGATGACGTACTCGAGCTCCTGAACGGACCACTCCACGACGTCGAGAACCTCTCGCTGCTCTTCGACACCTTCCACCTCGGCAGCAACGGCGTCGACCTGGTCGCCACCGCGTCCACCGTCCCAGTCGCCCACGTCCAGCTGGCCGACTCCCCCGGCCGCGGCGAACCCGGCTCCGGCACCCTCCCGATCGACGAAACCCTCGACGCCCTCACAGCCGCCGGCTACCAAGGCGCAGCCGCCTGCGAATACAACCCAACCACCAACACCCACACCAGCCTGACCTGGACCCACCGGTCGAGCCGATAACCCCAACCACCTGGTCCGACCAGTACCTCCTGCACTGGTCTGACCAGTGGACTGGGTGACTGAATCAGCTGTTCGCGACGGTGGTTAGCGCGGCGGCTACTGCTGCCACTGCGGGGGTTCGGGTGCGGCGGGTGAGCAGGAAGACTTCCCTGGCAACCTCCCCCTCGGCCGCCAGGCGTACGGCGACACCTGCCCCGCCTAGAGCCATGCCCGTCTCACGGCCGGCTGTGCCTACCCTGCGTGGGGCGACACCTTCCTTGCGGTGCGCTTGTTCTGTCACGGAGGCGGGTTCTCTGCCGGCCCGGATGACGAGGTCTGGGAGTAGCGCGGCGGCGCCCGTCGTGCGTACCAGCTCGAGCAGGATCAGGAAATCGTCTGAGCTGTACCGGACGTCTGGCTCGAATCCACCGAGTTCCCGGCAAACCCGCACGGTCATCTCCCGATGCCCTGTCCCGGGCTGGCACGCGGCCCAAGCGAGCTCACGGAGATTCACGAGCGGAACCCGCTCCGCCTTCGCCTCCTGATGATCCGCAGGCAGCACGATCCGGATCTGCTCCCGGAGCAGAGGTTCGCGCCGCAGATCCGCATGAATAGGACGCGGCTGCCCGTCGTACTCATCGCCGACGATCACGTCCAACTGCTGCAACCGCAACGCCGGCACCGCCTGCTCGACCTCCAGCTCCGAGGCCTCAACCCGGATCTCCGGATGCGTACCCGCCAAGCTACGAATCGCCGGCGCGACCACCCGAATGAACGCCGACTGAAACGACGCGATCCGCACCACGCCCGCCACCCGCCCGGCCGCCACCGCTGCCAGCTCCGCCTCGGCCGCCTCAACCCCTTCCAGCAGCACACCCGCATGCCGTACGAGCACCTCACCGGCCGCCGTCAACCGCACATTCCGGCCGACCCGTTCAAGCAGCCGCGTCCCGGTCTCCCGCTCCAGCACAGCCAACTGCTGCGAAACCGCACTCGGCGAGTACCCGAGCGCCCGCGCCGCCCCATGCACAGTCCCCCGCCCCCGCACCTCCCGCAACAACCGCAACCGATGCAAATCCATCGTTGTCCCACCCCTCCCAACCCAGCCGCCAATCAGCCCACCGACCCAACCCGCCGCCCCGGCCCGGCACGACCCCGGCCCCGCACGATCCGGGCCGTCGACCCGGGGGCTGGACCACCCGGCCCGTACGACCCAGCCCGCCGAACCCCGGCCGATTCCGGTGCATCGAACCCAGCGCGATCTATTTGTTCAGTTTAGCTTCACGATATTGTCCGGGAAGCTGCGATAGACGTGAACGGTCCACTGGTCCGACCATCGACTCTGTGGGACGCCTCTTCTGTCTGCTGTCCGCCGCCGCCTTCGGGGTGATGGCCGTCTTCGGCAAACTCGCGTACGACGCGGGGGTGTCGGTCGACGCGCTGCTCCTCGTCCGCTTCGGCGTCGCCGGCGCACTCCTCCTGACGATCGCACTGGCCCGCGGCGCGCTTCGCGGGCTGCCCCGCCGGGCAGTACTCACCGGCGTCGGCATGGGCGCGGTCGGGTACGCCGCTCAATCCGCCCTGTACTTCTCCGCCCTCGCCCGGATCGACGCCTCACTCGTCGCGCTGATCCTGTACCTGTACCCGATCCTCGTCATGGGTACGGCGATCCTGCTCCGCCGCGAAACCGCATCACGCCGCCGAGTCCTCGCGCTGGCGACCGCACTGCTCGGCATCGGTCTTGTACTCAGCGGAGCGCTCGGCGCGCGATTCGACTTGCCGGGCGTGCTGTTGGCGTTGGGCGCACCAATCGTTTATACCGGGTACATCCTGGTCGGCGATTCGCTCAAGATGCCACCACTCGCTCTCACCGCATTGGTCTGCACCGGCGCGTTCGGGACGTACGTACTGATGAGTTTCCTCCGTGGTGGAACGGATTTCGGGTTCGCGCCGATCGGCTGGGTGTGGCTGCTCGGGGTGGCGTTGATCAGTACGGTCGCCGCGATCCTGCTGTTCTTCGCCGGGATGGCCCGGGTCGGACCGTCCGTCACTTCGATCCTGTCGATCTTCGAACCGGTGGTGACGGTGGTCGCGGCGACCGTGGTGTTCGGCGAGCACCTCACCGGGCCGCAATGGCTCGGCGGGGCGCTCGTCCTGTCCGCTGTCCTGATCGTGTCGGTCAGGGCACCGGCTGCCACTCGTCGTCGCGCATCCGGAGGATCGCCCACCCCACCGAGGCGAACCCCACAGCCTGCAGTCCCCAGCCGATCAGGTCCAGCAGGTGACTACTGACCACGACCGCGGCGACGAAGTGGATCGGTTGGGACACTGCCACCGCCAGCGCCGCCCAGCGGCCCACGATCCGGGAACGCCAGATCGCGATCCCGAGCAGGACAGTGCCGACCACATGTCCGACCACGAACACCAGCCCGGCCACATCAGTCGAGCCGTGCGTGGCTTCGGCCGCCTTCGTGATCATGGCCGGATCGAGCCCCGCGGTACCCGCCGACCAAGTGAACACGTCGCTCGACGCGGTCCAGGGCAAGGACAGGTAGCCCGGGACCATCAGGAAGAGCGCGATGCCGGTCAGCCAGGGCGTACTGCGGCGCGTCAACCGACCGACGAAGTACGCGCCGGGAACCAGCGTGAGGATCGCGACGTACGCCAGCCAGATGACCAGCGAACTGCGGCCGAGATCGCCCACGATTTTGTTGACAATCGACGGCGCGTCGTCGGTGGTGTTGTACGGCAGCAGGTACCGAAGCAACGCGACCGCCGCCGGGCCAACTGGCAAGACCAGCGCCGCCATCCACCGCCACACCGGCCGAACGTCCGCACGCGCCGTGCTCGCGGCCGGCCCACCCGGAGCAGATTGCTGAACTCCGACTGACTGCTCACCGCCTGCCGACTGCTGAACCCCCGCTGACCACTCAACGCCCGCTGACTGCTGAACGCCCACTGACTGCTGAACGCCCACTGACTGCTCAACTCCCGCTGACGGCGGAACTCCTGCCGGTTGCTGAACTCCCGCTGGCTGCTCAACTCCTGCTGATTGCTGAACTGCCGCTGGCTGCTCAACACCCGCTGACGGCGGAACTCCTGCCGGTTGCTGAACCTCCGCTGGCTGCTCAACTCCTGCTGATTGCTGAACTCCCGCTGGCTGCTCAACACCTGCTAATTGCTCAACCCCCGTGGAGTCGTGTCGTTTGCTCGAGGGCGTCTTTGCCGTTCGCGTCATTGGGCACCTGCCAGCTCACGGGACGGCAGCAGCACCGCCACAACCCCGATGATCGTCACCGCGACACCGATACCGGCCGCGACGACCGCCGCTGTCGGTACGCCGGACGCGAAGAATGCTGGTACGGCCAGTAGCGCCGACGCGAGCCGCAAGGTGATCAACGGCGCCACCGCCCCGCGCTTGCCCCGCCACGCGTACCCGACCAGCACCAGACTGGTCAGACCAGCTACCGCGGCGCCGATCGCGATGCTCATCGGCGGGTGATCGCCATCGGTGGTGAGCGGCGAGGCCACGTCGATCAGGGCGAGCAGTCCGAGCAGCACCAGACCGAAACGGTTCTTTCCAGACATTTCCGTACCCCCTCGTTCGGTTGTTGTCCGACCACCGTCGCCCCGCCGCGACCCGCCAGCCTGGGCATGGCGTCCCCCACCCGCAGGCAGTTCCCCGCCCAACCCAGGACCCCGATCCCGAGACGCCGGGAGAAATCTGCCGCACACTGCCCCTATGCACACCCCACCAACCCCGGCCCCCGCCGAACCCAACCGCGGCCCAACCGCCACCGGCGGACCCGACGGTGCACTCGGCAGTGGTGGACAAACGGACGACGGTGGACGACTGGGCAGCAGCGAACGACAGGGCGCCAGTGGACGACCCGACGACAGTGAACGACAGGGCGGCAGCGGACGACCCGACGACAGCCGACGACAGGGCGGCGGACGACTGGGCGGTGGTGGAACCGAGGCCGGAGTCGACGGTGGTGGGCCAGCCGACCGTGGAGCTGATGATGCGCCCACCGGCGGTACAACCAGCGGGAGCACAACCGCCGGCGGTGGTGCAGCCGCCGGTGGTGGGCGGACCGGCGAGGACGCGCGTACCAGCGGCGGGCAGATCGGCGAGGGCGCGCGTACCGGCGGTGGTGGGGCTGGTGGTGGGTGGCGGGGGTTGGTTGTTGGGTTGATGGGGTTGGTGGTTGCCGAGGTGCTGGTTTCGGTGGGTTATGGGGTGTCGATCGGGTGGGGCTGGGCGCGGCTGGTCGACTCGTTTGTGGTGACGAACGGTCTGATGGGACTCACCTTCGGGCTGTGTGGCGCGGTGATCGCCTGGTACCGGCCGGCTAACCCGATTGGCTGGCTCTTCCTCGCCGACGGCATCGGCCACGCGACGACGCCACTCGCCGACACGTTCGCCCACATCGTCACCAACCACGACGCCCAGCGCGCTCTCGTCACCCTCTCGCTCGCAGCCTGGCCCTGGTCGATCGGACTGTTCCTCCCGCTCGCCCTACTGCTGTTCCCGAACGGTCGCCTGCTGTCACCACGTTGGCGCTGGGCGGCGATCGGCATCATCGTGACCTCACCGCTCTTCGTACTCGAAATGGCAGGCAGCGGCGAACCGGTATCGCCCGATTCACCACGCGGATTGTTGACAATCCCGTCCTTCGACAGCCTCCAACCGCTGTGGACAGCGACCGAGGTACGCAACCTGGCTGCTCTTCTATTGGCTGTCACGTGCCTCGCGATCAGGTACCGCCGCGCCGACGAGACCGGGCGTCGACAGTTGTTGTGGTTGCTGTTGGCGTGCATCATCGCCCTGCTCTTCGTGACCCCATGGGCCTTCGTCGCCGGTACGCCGATCCTTGTCCTGCTGGCGATTCCGCTGATCCCGATCGCAGTCACCGTGGCGATCGTCCGGTACCAACTACTCGACATCCGCCTCGTCGTATCCCGAGCACTCACCTGGGCGCTGCTGTCCTTGGTTGCCATCGGCATCTACGCGGCGCTGGTCGCCGTACTGGACTCGCTGATCACCTCACAGGTCGGCCGATCCGCCGCGGTCACGGTCTTCGTCGCACTGATCATCGCGCCAGTACTGCCCCGCTTGCAGCGCCTGGTCGACAGATCCCTCTACGGCGACCGCCACGACCCGGCCCGAGTCGCCTCCCGCGTAGGCGAACAACTCTCCAACCCCACCTCAGCCGGCCTCCCCGGAGTAGTCGCGGCCATCCGCTCCGCGCTCCGCCTCCCGTACACAGCCCTAACCATCAACGGCGAGCCAGTAGCCTCAACCGCCGCATCATTCGGCGGGAAGGTGGTGTCGTTGGACCTGTCATACGGAGGTGAAGTGGTAGGGGTGCTGCAGGCGGGGGTCCGGTCAGGTGAGTCCGGTCTGTCCCCAGCCGACCACCGAGTACTTGACCTAGTCGCCGTACCGCTAGCAGTCGCCGTCCACGCGACCCGCCTGTCCACAGAGCTACAGTCATCGCGCGAACGCCTAGTGGCAGCGCGCGAAGAGGAGCGCCGACGGCTACGGCGGGACCTTCACGACGGCCTCGGCCCAACGCTGACCGGCGTAGCCTTCAGCGCCGACGCGGCGGCCAATCTGATCACCAGTGACACTCCTCGTGCCGTCGAGCTGCTCACACAGTTGCGCGCGGACACCAGAGCGGCGATTGCCGACGTACGCCGCCTGGTCGACGACCTACGCCCACCCGCACTCGACGAACTCGGCCTGGTCGGCGCCCTTCGCCAGCGCTGCGACCACCTGTCCTTCCGCGCCGACGGAACCGCGATCCAGGTCCGGCTCTCCGCCGACGCGCTACCACCGCTTCCGGCCGCGCTGGAGGTCGCCGCGTACCGCATCGCCACCGAGGCGCTGACCAACGTTGCCCGTCATTCCAGCGCCACCTCCGCCGTACTCACCCTCCGCTGCACCCCCAACCTGGACCTCCGCCTCACCGACAACGGCCCCTCGACCGGCCCGTGGACCCCAGGCGTTGGCCTCCAAGCCATGCACGACCGAGCCGCCGAACTAGGCGGCACCCTCCAAGCCGGCCCCACCCCCACCGGCGGCCAAGTTCACGCCTGTTTCCCGATCGGAACCGCACCGGGCGGGTCGCGGCCTGTTGGGAGCTTCGGTGACTGATCAGACCGGTGTGGTTCGGGTTGTGCTCGCGGACGATCATCCCGTCGTACGCGCCGGGCTCGAGGCGCTACTCACCTCGCTGCCCGGGATCGAGGTGGTGGCGGTCGCGTCCACCGGGCGGGAGGCGATCCGCGCCGTCGTCACCACCCATCCGGACGTTGCCGTGCTCGACCTGCAGATGCCCGACCTCGACGGATTCGCGGCCACCCGCGAACTCGCCCGCTCAGCTCCGGACGTCGCCGTCCTGGTACTCACCATGTTCGAGGACGACGACTCGGTGTTCGCCGCCATGCGCGCCGGCGCCCGCGGCTACCTGGTCAAAGGCGCCGAACAGGAGGAGATCGCCCGCGCGATCCGGGCAGTCGCCGCCGGCGAGGCGATCTTCGGCCCGGGCGTCGCCCGCCGCGTACTCGGCTTCTTCGCCGCCCCGCCCCCAACCAGCGATCCGTTCCCGGACCTCACCGCCCGCGAACGCCAGATCCTCGACCTGCTCGCCGCCGGCCTGACCAACACCGCGATCGCCGCCCGCCTCGACCTGGCCGCGAAGACGGTCGCCAACAATGTCTCCACGATCTTCACCAAACTGGGCACCGCCGACCGCGCCACCACCATCATCCAGGCCCGCAACGCCGGTCTCGGGGTACCGAAGGACAGGTAGTAGTCGGCGGCTGGGTAGTGCACCTGAGCGTGAAGGCGATCGGGTGTACGGCGTCTCGGCGGTGCACTACCTGTCCTTAGCGCCTTTCGGTTCGCCGATCGCCCGCAGATAACGGTTGCCCACCAGCTCGAGGTGCGCGACCAGCCCCGGCGGCCCGTCGACACGGAAATCCAGGCCCAGCATCCCGATGTACACGGCGATCAGCTCGTACGAATCCGCTCCGGTGACCAGCACGCTGGTGTTCTCGTCAACCGACTCCACCACTCCGACCGCCGCATGGATACGCGAAACCACCTGCTCCGCCGGCGCGTACACGGTGATCCGCGCATGCACCTTCCATCCCGCCGACGCCACGTCCCGAAGGACGAAGTCGGTGTACGCGTCATCGACCATCGGCCTCGGCTGATACCGCCGACCTGTTGCCATCCGCAACGACATCCAGTCGACCCGGTACGTACGCCACTCCGCCCGCTCGTCCCGCGCGACGAGATGCCAGTACCCGTGCCAACTCACCAACCGGTACGGCTCGACCAGGATCGGCAGGTCCGCCGTGACGCTCGATCCCGCCTTCCACATCGACACCCCATCGGGTACGACGTACTCGAAGCGAAGGTAATGCTCGTCCCGGATGCATGCAGCGATCGCGGACAGTACGCCGGGATCGATCTCGGGGGCATCGATGTTCGACCGGGTGTTGTCGGGGCCCTTCTCTATTGCCGTGTTGATCGCGTTCACCTGGCGTTGGAGGCGATGCGGAAGGACCTGCTGGAGCTTGGTCAATGCACGGGCACTGCTCTCGCCCAGTCCGACGACGCCGGTACCCGTACGCAAACCGACCGCGACCGCCACCGCCTCCTCGTCGTCCAGCAGCAACGGCGGCAGCTTCGCGCCTGCGCCCAGCTGGTAATGCCCGGCCGGTCCGCGGGTCGCGTCCACCGGGTACCCCAGCTCGCGCAGCCGGTCGATGTCGTTGCGGATCGTGCGCGTACTCACCTCGAGCCGCGCCGCCAGTTCGGTACCGGTCCAGGCCGGACGGGTCTGGAGCAACGCCAGCAGGGCCAGCAACCGCTGCGAAGTCTCGAGCAAAATCAATCTCCCAATTAGGAATCTAATGTTCCTATACGGATTCTACGGTAGAGCCATGAACACGAACGAGAGCATCCGGCCCTTCACCGTCGCCATCGACCAGGCCGACCTGGACGATCTGCAGTCGCGCCTCGCCCGGACCCGGCTGCCGGAAGCGGCGCCCGGCGACAACTGGGACTACGGCACCCCGAACCAGTACCTCAGCGAGATGGTCGTCCGCTGGCAGCACAACTTCGACTGGCGCGCGCAGGAGGAGCGGATGAACGCCTTCCCGCACTACCTGACCGAGATCGACGACCAGACCGTGCACTTCATCCACGTCCCGTCCAAGGTCGCCAACGCGACGCCGCTGCTGCTGGTCCACACGTACCCGGGTTCGTTCGTGGACTTCCTGGACATGATCGGCCCGCTCACCGACCCGGTCGCGTACGGTGGCGACGAGGCGGACGCGTTCTCGGTGGTCGTACCGTCGATTCCCGGTTTCGGGTTCAGTACGCCGCTGGTGGACCGCGGCTGGACGATGGCGCGAGTTGCTCGTACGTTCGACAAGCTGATGCGGCGCCTCGGTTATGACTCGTACGGGACGCACGGCTCCGACGGCGGCGCGATGGTGTCGCGCGAACTCGGCGTACTGAACCCCGAAGGCTTCCTCGGCCTGCACGTCCTTCAACTCTTCTCGTTCCCGTCGGGCGACCCGGCCGAGTTCGAGAAGTTCACGCCTGAGGACTACGCGGCGCTCGAGCACCTGAAGTGGTTCCAGTCCGTCGGCGGGTACAACGCGATCAACTCCACCCGCCCGCAGACCGTTGCCGTCGGCATCTCCGACTCCCCCCTCGGCCAGCTCGCCTGGAACGAACTCTTCAACAACTTCGGCAACGGCACCAGCCTGGTCACCCCGGAGCAGATCCTCACCGAGGTCTCGCTCTACTGGTTCACCAACACCTCAGCCGCCGCCGGCCGCTACCACTACGAAGAGGCCAACGCCGGCGCCGAACCCCAACTCAACCACGCCCGCACCGGCGTAGCCGTCTTCACCGACGACTTCAAAACCATCCGCCCCCTGGCCGAACGAGACAACACCAACATCACCCACTGGACCACCTTCCCCAAGGGCGGCCACTTCGCCGCCCTCGAATGCCCAGCCGACGTAGTAACCGACCTCCGCACCTTCTTCCACACCACCTAACCCCAGCCCCCCGAAGAAGCGCCGCCCCCAAGGGCCGCCGCTTCGGCGCTGCCGGGACCTGGGCTGAGCCGGTCGTATGCTCTGGAGAGGTCCCAGGTTTTGGTGCGGGCCGGCGAGCGAACGGAAGGACGGCAGATGGACCCCGAGGAGACGCAACACCAGCTCCCCGACGGAACGACGGTCTGGGTACTGTCAACCTCCGAGGCCGCGACGAATCTTCCGGCTCTCCTGCAGCTGTTCCGGGAGGGCAAGTCCGAGCCGCTGATCTTCGGTGCCGCAGGCCAACCCGAAGCCGCCGTCGTCCCGTTCGAAGTCTGGCGCGCCCTCACCGAGGCCGCCACCGACCAGGAAGGCTTCGACTCCTCCTATTCGGTCGCCCGGCAGCGGCTGGCAAACCCCGGCGCACCTTCAGTTCCGCTCGACGACGTCGCCGCCGAACTCGGCTGGGACCTCGACGACGACACTGACGACGCCGAATTCCGCAAGCCCAGATGACGAAGTACCGCCTCCTCGTCAATCCCGAACTGCTCGGCTACCTCCGCGCCCTCGACCGCGCCGCTGCCGCCCAGCCCGGCGGCGTACGCGACCGCGAACTCCGCGCCCTCAAAGCCGGCCTGCGCGCCCTCGCCAACGGCGACGAAGCCCAGTTCGAAGGCAAACGCCTCCGCTTCCTCGATCACGACCTCAGCGACTGCGCCGAAATCAAACTCCCGGTCATCGCCGAAACCCGCGGAAACCGCCAGCTCGGCCCGTCTCACCGCCTGGTCTACCGCGAGTACCAGGCCGAAGACGGCGGCCTCCCGTACCGCGAAGCCATCTGCTTCGAACACCGCAAAGACAATCGCCCCTTCGAGGTCGCCGCCAAACGCCTGGGCCGCGCAACCGGCGTCCGCCTCGCCACGCTCAGATCCCACGGCGCGTCGTCGAGCATCACCCCACCCCGCCAATCCCTCCCACCCGACCTCCGCAAAGCCCTGGCCGCCGCCGCCAACGTCGCCCCCGCCCACCAATCCGTCAACACACCTCGCACCAACACCGCTCCCCCACCCCACCCCAGCAAGACCCAACCCGACCGAGAACGCTAGACCACCGCGTCAGGGCGATGGCTGCTCGCGCGAGGTCCCGGCCCGGGCCCGTCCTAGGATTCCTGTCCCTGTTTCGGCAGCGGCGGTGCAGATTCCACCGGTTCGTCTGGCTGGGCGAGCCGCCACCGCTCTCCGGCAATCAGCGCGGAAGGCTCCGACTCTCCAGGACGGCTGCGGACTAGCCGGGCACTGACGAATCGGCCCAGCGTCGGAACTGGCAGGCCGAGGTCCCGCGCAATACGCGGATGCGGATCGTAATGACCGAGGATGACAATGCCATCCGGAGCGAGCACCGTGCGGGCGTCTCGTACTCGTTTCGCGGAGTCCACCTGCTGCGCAGCAGTAGCGACGGCCGCACGCGTGATCAACTGCCCCTGCGCGCGGGCGAACAGGATGGACACTGCCTTCTGACCGGTCGGTGCATCTGAAATCTCCTGCACGATATGCATCGGAAGATGCAGGAGTGTGTTCTTGATCATCGGCTTGCCGCGATGAACCCAGAGAACCGAATCCGCTCCGATGTCATTCAGGCGACGCTTGCGGTCCCGCTGCTTGCCTTCCGGAACCAGGACCAGCTCACTGATCCTGATCAAGCCAAGCGCCCATCGAGCCGAATACTCATTCGCCCATACGACCATCGCGAGCTTGTCGCCACGCGAATACATTTCTGGCGGGATCTCCCAGCCGTACAGGTCTCGAGACCATTTCGCGTCAACATCCTGGCCGGCGATCTTGTAATCAAGCTCGTCACCGTCAGAAAACTTGAACTCGCGCTGAAGCCAGATCTCGACCAGCGTGCCAAGGTGGGTCTTTTCCGTCTTCAGGAGCTGGGTGTAGTCCCATCGTCCCGTCCGCTGCCCGTCGTAAGCCTGATCGAAGGCTTCACGTAAGACCACCGCAGTACGCGCTCCTGTCGGATCTGCTCGCAGTAGCGCATCGTGCACTGCCCAGAGTTGCGGATCCGACTGCCTGTCCGGAGGTTGCGCATTCGTCGCGGGTGGCCGAGGCCCCGACTGAAGTTTTGGCCTACCGGTGGTCTTCGCACGCTGACCCACGATGCGGCGGCGCCGCAGCGGCATCACCGTGAGCTCTACCTCTGCATAGTCTGAACTCACCAGCGGGTCCTCGTCGCCTGTCGCCATGGACTGAGAGCTTGCCATATCGCGCGGCCACGAGGAGCTCCACTGCCCGGCGAAAGGATCATCGCAGCGCTCTTCATTCCAGCTGCCGACGCTACACTGCATGGCCATGCAGCAGCCGCCACACGTACCCACCGCAACGACACCGGGTCGTTCCAGGAATATGCAGGCGATCCGCCGGGTGAATACTAAGCCGGAGGTTCGGCTTCGTTCGGCTCTGCATCGGTGCGGGTATCGCTTCCGGAAAGACCTCAGCATCTACACGTCGGCCCGGCGGGTGCGGCCCGACATCGTGTTCACTGCACGTAAGGTCGCGGTCTTCGTCGATGGCTGCTTTTGGCATTGCTGCCCGGAACATGGACGGCAGCCGGCTGTCAATTCGCAGTACTGGTCACCAAAGCTTCAGCGGAATGTCGATCGGGACCGGTTGGCCAACGCCGCATTGATCCACGATGGGTGGTCGGTCGTGCGTATCTGGGAACACGAGAGTGTCAGCGACGCGGTGGCGAAGGTCATTGCCGCACTCGGCGGCGAGCGGCGGGCTAGCTGACCTTCGACCGCATCTGAGCTAGATATTCGTGCCGGACATGGTCATCCTGGCCGATGAACGCACGGAAGTCACCGAGCTGGAAGGTCTCATCGCCGGAGTCGTTCGTGTCGCGATGCATGTTGAAATCGCGCATCAGATGCTTCAGCCGAACCTCAATCTCGGCGTGCGGGAGCGATTGTCCGAGCTGCTCATAGATCTCGTCCAGCGTCAGCGGGGTTGATGATCCGCGCAGAACTCGATAGACCTTGTCGTGAGCGACGGCCTCAGGTTCCTGTGCCCGCGGCTCACCTTCATGATTGAGCGCAGCAGCGATTCGCTCGCCAATGGCCCTGGCAACCGGCGGAGGGAACGCGTTGCCGACCTGGCGATACATTGACGTCTTGCGCCCGGCGAACTGCCAGTTGTCTTCTTCGCTCCAGCCCTGCAGCCGTGCGACCATCTCGACCGTTAGCTTTGGATTGAAGCCCTTCGGCGTACCAGCCGGGGGCGCTTCGTTGGCGACGCCCATCCCGTCGACACCCATTTCGGCCCAGGCGCGCTTCGCGCGAGTGGGGCCAAGGTCGGCACCGCCATGCTTCTTCGATCCACCCACGATCGTCGGAGCGATTTTGCTGGCGCGGAGAGCCCAATCGTCTGCATGCTCCCACCCGTTGGCGGCCATGAGTTCCTTCAGTTCCGCGCCAACCGTTGGCGCGTCTGGCTTTGCTTCAGGCCAGCTGAAGTACAACGCGTCCTCTTCCCTGAGTGCGACCAGCACGAAACGGGGACGCAGCTGCGGGACTCCGTAGTCGGAGGCCTGCAGCAGGCGCCAGTCCGCGACGTAGCCGAGCTCCTTCAAACGGTCGAGAACATGCTGCCGGTAGGCCGAGAAGCGCGGTGCGGATAGGCCGCGGACATTCTCGAGCATGAGAGCGCGCGGGCGGATGGTGTCAGTGAGCTCGACGGCCCAGGCAAAGAGGTCTCGCTCGTCGTTCGCACCGAGCTGCTTGCCAGCGATGGAGAACGGTGGACAGGGCACGCCACCAGCGAGAAGATCGACCTTCTCGCGGAACTCTTCCGGATTCCACACACTCGGGTCGGCGACATCGCCGACAGCCACCCGCCACTTGGGGCGGTTGAGCGTCAAGGTCGCCGCCGCCATCGGGTCCAGCTCGACAGCTAGCGTGTGCTCAAAACCCGCGAGCTCTAGCCCGCGAGCCTGGCCACCAGCTCCAGCGCAGATCTCCACCACTCGCAATGAACTCACGAGACGACCTCCCTCGTAGTTCGAACATTTGTTCGAGTGTAGAGATGGGACTTTAGCCCGGTCAAATCCACGAGCAGGCACACGGCAGGGAGCTTCGGTGCGCTAGCGCAGCCCAGACCTCTGGGCTTGCACTGCACCGACTCGGCGCGTCTCATGCCGACTGCTTCCACTCTGCCAAGGGACCGAACAGGCAGAGCTTAGCCTCTGGTGGCGCCTGGAGCAGGGACGCCCGCCGCTGCTGGACCTAACTACTTTCCGAACACGTACCAGCACCCGCCAGCCGGAAGCAGGCCGCTGTTCAGGCGGCGGGCCGGGTGGTCAGAAGTTGTACTGATCGGACTGTGCGGATTCTCATATTGGACAACCTGCCGTGGCGGATGGAGGTTGGGGGGTATGGACTTTACTCAGCTTGGGCGTACGGGATTGAAGGTTGGGCGGGTTGTACTGGGGACGATGAACTTTGGGCCGTTGACTGAGGTGGGGGATGCGCATCGGATTATGGATGTGGCGCATGAGGTGGGGATCAACTTCTTTGATACTGCCAATGGGTATGGGCGGGCCATTTATCCGGGGCGGACCGAGGAGATCATCGGGGAGTGGTTTGCGAAGGGTGGGCAGAATCGGGAGAAGACGGTGCTGGCCACCAAGGTGTACGGGGAGATGGGGGTGGACTGGCCGAACACCAGCCGGTTGTCGGCGTTGAATATCCGGCGGGCGCTGGATGCTTCGCTGAAGCGGCTGCAGACGGATTACGTGGATCTGTACCAGTTCCACCATGTCGATCGGAATACGCCGTGGGACGAGATCTGGCAGGCGATGGAGGTCGCCGTGCAGCAGGGGAAGGTGCTGTACGCGGGGTCGAGCAACTTCGCCGGATGGCACATTGCCCAGGCCCAGGAAGCGGCGGCGCGGCGCAATTTCAACGGTCTGGTCAGTGAGCAGTCGCTGTACAACCTGATTCAGCGTGATGTCGAGCGCGAATTGATTCCGGCGGCGCAGGCGTACGGGCTGGGTGTGATTCCGTGGTCGCCCTTGCACGGCGGATTGCTCGGCGGTGTGATCCGCAAGGAGAACGAGGGCGTACGGCGCCTTGAGGGTCGCGCGAAAGAGACGCTGGATCGGCTGCGCCCGCAGATCGAGCAGTACGAGGCGTTCGCGGATGAACTTGGGCATGAACCGGGTGAACTGGCCCTGGCCTGGCTGCTGCACCAGCCGGCGGTGACTGGTCCGATTGTCGGACCGCGCACGCTGGAGCAGCTGGAGTCGGCCGTACGCGCCGTCGACATCAAGCTGGACGACAAGGCACTGGACCGGCTCGACGAGATCTTCCCGGGCTACAAGACCGCCCCGGAGGACTACGCCTGGTAGTCGACGGCGGCGACGAACTCGCGGACGCACTCCCGCTGGTCCGAACCGCGCCATGCCAGCGCGAGCTCGGCCGGCGGTAAGTCCGGTACCGGCCGGAAGATCAGGTCGGGACGCGCGTACAAGCGAGTGTTGCCTTCGGCAATCAACGCGAGGCCGACGCCGGCGCCGACGAGCTCCAGAGCCTCGTCGGCGGCGGTGGCTTCGGCGGCGACGTACGGTGGGCGGCCGTCGGCGCGCGTGGGCGTACCGAGCCAGAAGTCACGCAGCGGGCCGGCGCTCGCGGGGAGCGCGATGAACGGTTCGTCGCGGAGTTCGGCGAACGGGATCTCGGCGCGCTCCGCCAGCCGATGCCGGGCGGGCAGCGCGACCCAGCGCGGTTCGCTGCGCAGGACGCGGGTGGCGTACTCGGCGGCGATCGGCAGCCAGACGAATGCCACGTCGCTGGTGCCGTCAGCCAGGCCGGCGGTCGGATCGTCCCAACCGACCAGGCGCAGGGTGACGAGCCAACCGGGGCATTGGGCGCGGAAGCGCGCGACGGCGGGCCGTTGCAGGTCGCGGCCGACGGCGGTCTGCATGCCCACCACGAACATCTCGGGCTGTACGGTCGCACGCGCCTCGGCGTACCCGGTGTCCCACGCGGCGAGGACGTCCCGCGCGACCGGCAGCAACACCTGCCCCTGTGCGGTCAGCGCGAGACCACGCGGCCCGCGATCGAACAGGGTGAACCCGAGCCGGCGTTCGAGCGCGCGAAGCTGCTTGGACAACGCTGGTTGCGACACGAACAGCCGCTCCGCCGCCGCGGTCACGGTCGATTCCTCGGCGGCAGCGACGAAGTACCTCAGCTCCCGCAGGTTCGCGTCCATAACCGACGGTTATACCAACAGCTCTTGGACGTGCCCAGGGGTCGGGCCCGAGGCTGTCCGCATGACGACCACACGCAGGCTCGGCGGGCTCGACGTACCAGCGATCGGGTACGGGGCGATGGTGCTCTCCCCCGGCATGTACGGGCCGATCGACGACGCCCGCGCGGACACGGCGCTGACCGCGGCGATCGACGCCGGCGGTACTTTCATCGACACCAGCGACGCGTACGGCGAACGCGGCCACAACGAGCAGCTGGTCGGGCGGGCGATCCGCGGGCGGCGCGATCAGGTGACGGTGGCAACCAAGTTCGGGCTCGCGCTTGCCGATGGGGCTGAGGCGCATGCGGTGCGGGTCGGGTACGCGTTCGAAGAACTGTTGGTGAATGCCGAGCCGCGCTATGTCCGCGGGTACGCGGAGAACAGCCTGCGCAATCTTGGTACGGACGTGATCGACCTTTATTACTTGCATTTTCCCGATCCCCAAGTGGCTATCGAGGAGACTGTTGGGGCGATGGGCGAGCTTGTTGCCGAGGGCAAAGTTCGGTTTCTCGGGGTGTGCAATGTGACGCCGGAGCAGTTGCGGCGCGCGTACGCGGTGCATCCGATCGCCGCGGTGCAGACCGAATGGTCGATGTGGCGGCCGGTTGATCCTGATTTGCTTGCGGTAGCGCGGGAGCTGGGGGTTGGCGTGGTGCCGTGGAGTCCGCTTGGCGCTGGGTTCCTGACGGGCACCGTACGGGCGTTGGAGGACGGGGATTTCCGGGCCAATGCGCCGCGATTTGATGCGGAGAGTTTGCGGGTCAACAACGCGTCTTATGGGGCGTTGGAGACATTGGCTGCAGAGGCTGGGATTACCCGTAGTCAGTTGGCGTTGGCGTGGTTGTTGCATCAAGATCCGGCGGTGGTGCCGATTCCTGGGAGCCGGACACCGGCGCATATCGCGGAGAATCTGGCAGCGGGCGAGGTTGCGTTGGATCCGGACCTGCTGGAGCGCATCGATGCGGTGCTCGCCAACCTGACACCGGTCGGCGCGACGCTGCTGCAGGACGCCCGATGAGGCCGCGGACCTGGGGAACTCGCGCGGGGATCGCGCTGGCGAGGCGGAGGTTCGTGGGGAGGAGGGCTGTGAAGATGCGGATGGTTGCGGTCGCGATGGGTTTGGTGCTGGCCGGATGCGCTGACTCCGGTTCCCGTGCGCCGGGTGCCGGATCGGGTTCTCCCAGCGGTACGCCGGGTGCGTCGGCTGAGGCGGGTACGGCGCGTGACGTGCTTCCGGCGGTGCAGGTGTACGTGGATGCGGTGAATCGGGGCGATCTCGACGGCATCGTTCGGGCGTTTCATCCGGACGGGGAGATCGTGGACGTGTCGCGGACGATCTCCGGCGACAAGGCGATCCGGGTTTGGGCGCGGAACGAAGTCGTCGGCGGGGCGCTGCGCGTCGTACGCATCGTCGAACGCCGCGCCGACGGTCAGAAACTGCTCGTGCACTGGGCGCCAGGCGGTACCGGTGGGTTCGAAGCCCACTACCACTTCACCGTCCGCGGCGACCGGATCGCGGCGGCCAACCTGCAGTACGCCTCCTGAACCGCGCGCCGCCGACCGACGCCACGGCAGCTCGTCGACCGCCTGCGGTTAGCTGTGACCCGCTGTCGTCGGGAGCATGCCGATCAGGGCGTCGGCGGCCAGCGAGGCGGCCGGGCCGGTGGGGACGGCGACGGAGACCTGCCAGTCGGCGGCGGACCCAGGTGCCAGCGACACGGTGATGTGATCGCCGCGCTTGGCCGCGATTCGTTCGGGTACGAGCGCCACGCCGAGATCATGCGCTACCAGGGCAAGCAGCGTGTGGACGTCGTTCACCTCGATCGTCACCGGATGCGCAACCCCAGCCGACATGAACGCCCGGTCCGAGATCGCCCGCGCGCCCCACGTCGGATCGAAGTCGACGAACGACTCCCCCGCAAGCTCATCGAGCGAAACCCCGCTGGACTTGGCCAGGCGATGATCCGGCGAACAGACCAGCACCATCGACTCCCGCGACAACGGCCGCAGATCAAGACCGTCGACCGGATCACCGGCCGTCGCGACGAACGCGATGTCGAGTCGCCCGGACGCCACCTCGTCGAGCATCGGCGTCGAACCGGCCTGGCGTACCTCGATCTCCACGCCCGGGTACGCGGACCGGAATTTCGCCAGCAACGCCGGTACGTCGACCACGCCGAGGCACTGCTCCAGCCCAACAGTCAGATGCCCGCGCATCAACCCCTGCACCGCGGCCACCGCGTCCTTTGCTGCCTCGGCTGCCGCCAGCGCGCGCCGTCCTTCGCACAACAACGCCCGCCCGGCCTCGGTCAGCTCGACGCTCCGGGTGTTCCGGACGAACAACGACGCCCGCAGCTCCCGCTCCAGCGCCCGGATCGACGCGGACAACCCGGACTGCGAGATCGACATCGCCTCCGCGGCCCGCGTGAAGTGCTTCTGCTCGGCCACCGCAACAAAATGTTCCAAGTGCCTCAGCTCCATAACTAAGAACTGTAGTCGATCGAAACTTTTCGATTCACCTGTCACACCTCTCAGGCGTCGCTGTCCGGAGCATCGCCGGGCGCTCGGTAGGGTGGGCGCATGGCGGATGAGGAGTTTCGGGTCGAGGTTGTGCTCGGGAGTATGGAGCACGGGTTGACGGTGTGGGAGCGGTTGCGGGCGCTGGATCTGGATGATGACGCGCAGAAGCGGCTCGGGAGTCAGGTGACGGTGACCCGGGACGGGCATCGGATGCTGATGTACACGCACACGCTCGAGGACGCGCAGGAAGCTGAGCGGACCGCCAAGGACCTGGTGTCGGCGGATCAGCTCGCGGCTACGTACACGATCACTCGGTGGAATCCGGCTGAGCAGGAGTGGACCGACCCGAGCGTTCCGGTCGGACCGCACGATCCGGCGGGTGACGCGGCGAAGAACGCCGACATGGAGGTGCCGGACCCGCGGTACGTCGTGCTGCAGGCGTACAAGCCGGAATTCCTCCGCGACCTCGGCCTGTAGAACTCCCACCCGGCCGTAGCACTACCCGGGCCTACGCTGGCGGTTGTGGATGTTGGGTTGAGGCCTGTCGCGGAAGCTGATTTGGGGTTGTTCCGGCGGTTCGCGGTCGAGGCGGGGCTGGTCGGGCTGGACTGGAACGGATTCCGGGACGCGCAAGCGCCGGGCCGGCAGTTCGCCGTCGACGGGTTCCTCGGTACGGACGGCGGGCGGTTGATGGTGACCGCCGGAGCCGACACCGCGGGGTTCGTGAGTTGGCGGACGGGCACGTTCGACGGCCGGACGAACTACTGGGAGATCGGGATCGCGTTGCTGCCGGAGCACCGCGGGCGTGGGATCGGGTGGCGGGCGCAGGCGCTGTTGACGGCGTACTTGTTCGAGCACACGCCGGTGTACCGAGTGCAGGCGGCGACGCATCCGGAGAATCGCGCCGAGCAGAAGGCCCTGGAAAAGGCGGGTTTCCGGCTTGAAGCGGTCATCCGGGGGTGCGAGTTCCGGGGCGGGCGGATGCGCGACGGGTACCTGTACAGCAGGCTGCGCGATGATCCGGCGCCCGAGGTCGGCAACGGTTCGGTGACGGGAACACGTTCTGAGGCGGCGCGGGAACCTCTGGCCGACTAGTCTCGGCGGGTCGCTGCGCGCTCAACGGGTGTGACTCTGCGACATTGAAAATCGCTGAGGAGAGGGGAACCCGTGTCGCGTCGACGTGCTCTCGTTGCCGGTGCCATCCTGCTGCCGGTCGTGCTCGCGGGCTGTTCGGACGTGGCCGCGAGCGAGCCGTCACCGTCGCCGAAACAATCCACCAGCAGCACACCCAGTACGACGGCCAACCCGACTGTCAGTCCAACGTCCAAGCCGACCGCCCCGACTGTAAAGCCGACGGTTCCGAAGGCCAGGGTGAAGCAGAAGCCGGAGTACTACGCGCTGCGGGTGGAACGGCAGCTGGACAAACTCGGGTACCCGGTCGGCGACATCGACGGTGACATCACCGCCCGCGCGAAACAGGCGCTCTGTGCGTGGCGCGAAACCAACGGCCTGCCGGTCAGCCGCGCCGGCCTCACTCTGAACGACGCGTATTCGGTGCTCAACGCAACCAAACGCCCGGCACCGACCCGCTCCCCCGGCATCTACGTCAACAAAACTTGCCAGATCCTGTACCAGATCGTGGGGAACACCTACAAACGGATCGTCTGGATCTCCACCGGCGCACCCGGGTACGAGACCCCGAACCGCACTGGCACAGTGTGGCGCAAATGGGCCGGCGCCCACGAGAGCAGCCTGTACGAGGACGCGTACATGTACGACTCCCTGTACTTCCTCAAGGACCGCCCTGGCATCGCCCTCCACGGCTCCCGCGTCAACTCCCTGATCAAGCCCTACCCCGCCAGCCACCGCTGCGTACGCGTCCTCCGCCCCGAAATCCACCACATCTTCCAAGACACCCCGATCGGCACCAGGGTCCAGGTCTACGGCGAGTACTAGAACGTCGCCGACGCTTCCGCCTACGGGTAGCAAATCTCGGAGACGCCTCAGTCGCTAAATCGTTTACGCCACGGCGGCGACGGACATGGTGCGGGATCGGCGGGGTCGTCGTTGGCCGACGACGCGGCACGTCACATAGATGACGAACGAGATGCTGGTGATGTAAGGGCTGATCGGGACCGAACTGCCGGCGGCAAGCAGGACTCCGCCGACGGCCGACGTGAGCGCGAAGACGGTACTGAGCAGTGGTACGACGACCGGTGAGGCGGAGACCCGGAGCGCGGCCGCCCCAGGGGTGACCAGGAGCGACAGGACGAGCAGCGCGCCGACGATTTGGACCGAGACCGCGGTCGCGAGGCCGAGCAGAATCATGAAGACGACCGAGAGCAGGTTCACGGGAATCCCGCGCGCTGCGGCGACATCCGCATCGGTGCTGGCGAAGAGCAGCGGTCTCCACACCAGCAGGAGTCCGGCGACCACGATGGCGGCGATGGTGATCAGCGACGTGATCTGAGGGTCGTCGATGGCGACGATCTGCCCGGTGAGCAGGCCGAACTTGTTCGCCGCCCGCCCGTGATAGAGAGCAAGGCACAAGATCCCGAGCCCGAGGCCGAACGGCATCAACACCGCGGTCACCGAGTTGCGATCCCGGGCCCGGGCACCCAGCAGCCCGATGACCAGCGCCGCGATCATCGAACCGATCAGCGATCCGGTGACCACCCCGGTCCCCAGCAAGAGGCCGGCCGCCGCACCGGCGAAGGACAGTTCGCTGACGCCGTGCACCGCGAACGCCATGTCGCGCATCATCACGAAAACGCCGATCATGCCGCCCATCACGCCGAGCACGGCACACGCGATGATCGAGTTCTTCAACAGGGGCAGCAATTGCGCATAGTCCGAGAAGTTGAAGACCTGCGACCACAGCGATGTGTCCAGCGCCATCACCGCAGCACCTTCTCTCCGTCGAGCGCGTCTGCCGGATGGTGATACGGATCCTGGTCAGGGATGCCGGCCACCAGGATCCGCCCCTTGTGCCGGATCACCTCGACGGGTGCGTCGAAGAGGTCGGTCAGCACCTCGCTGGTCATCACCTCGTCCGGCGTGCCGATCCGGAAGCGGTTGTTGGCGATGTAGAGCACCCGATCGACCTTGTCCAGGATCGGATTGATGTCGTGAGTGACGAACAGGACACCCAGGTTCAGGCGGTGCCGCGCTTGGTCGACCAGGTCGCAGATCAGGCGCTGATGCGGCAGGTCCAGCGACAACAACGGCTCGTCGCAGAGCAGCAATTGCGGGTCGGCCGCCAGCGCTTGCGCGATCCGCAGCCGCTGCTGCTCGCCGCCGGACAGAGATGACAGGCTCGCACTCGCGTACGTCTCGGCTCCGACCGACGCCAGCAGGTGGTTCACCTGCTGACGACGCCGCCGGGACGGATGCGAGATGCCCCACCGGTGACCGTCGATGCCTAGCGCCACCAGATCCCGGCCGCGTAGCGGCAGCCCGTCGGGGGCCAGCCGCTGCTGCGGTACATAGCCGATGCGCCGGTCGCCCCGGCGTACAGTCGAGCCCAGCACCGTCACAGTCCCGGACGACACTCGCAACTGGCCGAGAACGACCTTCAGCAGGCTTGACTTGCCCGACCCGTTGGCCCCCAGGACGGCGATCAGCTCACCTCGCCGTACCTGCAGATCGAGGTCTTTCCAGAGCATCCGCTGCCCGAAACGCAGCGCAGCCCGCTCGACAGTGAGTACGACGTCCGTGTCCATCACTGCCCCAGCGCGGTACCGACTGCGTCCAAGTTCGCCGACATCCAGCCGACGTAGTCCTTGCCGGACGGCAGCGTCTCGGTCACCGGTACGACCGGGACGCCGTACTGCTTGGCCGCGGCCAGCACCTTGCCGGTTTCCGGACCAGCGGTCTGCGCGTTGTACGCGAGCAGCTTCACCTCGTGGTTGCTGTACAGCTGCAGCGTCTCATTGAGCACCTTCGCCGGCACGTCGCTGCCTTCCTCGACCGCCTCGCTGAACGCCTCCGGCGTCTTGTTCTGCAGCCCGATGGCGTCCAGCAGGTAGACCGGCACCGGCTCGGTGATCGCCACCGGCTGACCGGCGTACTTCTGCTTGAGCCCGGCCTCCCGCTGCACCAAGCCGTCGAGCTTCTGCTTCAGCCCGGCCGCGTTCTGCCGGAACGTCGACGCGGCTCCAGGGTCGGCCTTCGCATAGGTCTGCTCGAGCTGGTCGACCACCTTGACGACCGCCGGGAAGTCGTACCACACATGCTCATTGAGCGGCGCACCGCCTTCGGCCTTGTGGCCGGAGATGGTCACCGCGTTCAGCACGGTCGCCGAGCTGTTCTTCGCGCTCTTCAGCATCCGGTCCATGAAGTCGTCGTACCCGCCGCCGTTCTCAACCACCACCGTCGCATCGGACAGCGCCAACTGGTTCCGGGTGCTCGTCTCGTACTCGTGCGGATCGGCATCCGGGCTGGTGATGATCGACGTGACCTGCACCTTGTCGCCGCCCACCTTGGCGGCCAGATCGCCCCAGACATCGGTCGAGGCCACGACCTTGATCGAGGCCGAGCCGGAGCCTGTCGCGGCGGAGGAATCACCGCCCGAGGAACACGCACTCAGCCCCACCGCGACGGCGGCGAGTACGGCGGGAAGGGCAATCGATCTGCGGTTCACGAGCCGGGCCAATCTGACGAGCGGAAGGAAACTGACAACCGTTATCATTATCGCCGAATGGATCTGCGCGCAAGCGGCGGCCGCGTACCCGACCGGTTACCGGTGTCCGGCGGCGAGTTTTCCGCGCCGTTCAGCCTCCGGCGCTCAGCGCTTGCTGAAAATGATTGTCGATTCAGTTAAGGTTCCGGTCGTGACCGCCACTCACCTGAGAATCCGCCTGCTGCCCGCTGCCGTCTGTCTGCTGCTCGGCTGTCTGCCGTTGCTGATTCCCTGGTCCGCCAAGGCTGCGGCCCCCGAGGTGCTGCGCGCGGTGCATGCCGACGTGCTGCACACGACGTACGACGGAAGTGCGCTGAAGCTGGCGACCCGGATCGGGACCGGGGACTACCGGGAGGCGGATCCGGCCGGGTTGGTGTTCAACCTGGAGGATCGTGGATCCGCCAGGGTCGAACTGCCGGAGGCTCCGGCGTTCGCGTTCCTCGGCAAGCCGGGTGACCCGGTGTGGATCGCGCCGGAGTCGCAGGATCCCGAGCTGATCTGGCCCGGCTGGGACACCGAGACGATCGCGGCCGGCCAACTGAAGGACGATGCCGTCGACCTGACGCTCGTGGACGCTCAGGGTCCTGGTGCGGTCGAGGTGTTCTTCAACTACGACGAGTTCACCGGGGTCGTGCCTCGGCTGTTCAGCTCGGCCGACCCGGCGTACCGGACCGTCCATCAGCCGATCGGACGGCACGTGCACGCGAACTGGTCGTTCAGCGCGCTCGGTACCTACAAGCTCACGTTCCAGGCCTCGGCTACGACGGCGGCCGGTACGGCGGTCAGCTCGGGTCCGGTGGTGTACACCGTCGTCGTCGGCCCGTACGAACCACCGATCACGCCACCGACAACACCGCCGACATCGCCCCCGACAACCCCGCCGTCCACACCCCCGACGACAACGCCTCCGACCACGACACCGCCCATGACACCGTCCGCGAGTCCTTCTACCACTCCTCCGACCAGCACACCGACGCCGCCGGCCTGCGTCACCACGGTTCTGTCTGTCGGCCACGTCGACGTCGCCGCACGAACGGTCGGAAGCACCCTGCGGTTCCAGGTGAAGGACGGCACCACCGGTACGGCGGTCTGGCGTGACCCCGGAACGGTTGCCTTCCAGGTGAAACCATCCGCGGACGAGGTGGTGCCCGCGTCGGCGTCGTACCGCTTCCTCGGCCCGGCCGGGGCGACTGTATGGCAGATCCCGCAGACACAGGCAACGGACCTGCTCTGGGCCGGCTGGAACACCGAGTCCGTCGACTACAGCACCTTGAGCGGACCGGCTCGCTGGTCGCTCGACCAGGTCGTGGGGCCGGGCAAGCTGGCGGTCTACCAGTTCGACCAGTTCGGTCAGCCGCTGATCTCGTTCGACAGCGGCAAGAAGCTGCCGCAGGCGATCAGCCTCGCCGGACCGACGCACGCCCACGGCAACTGGGCGTTCACGAAGCTCGGCCTGTACAAGCTCACCTTCACCTACTCCGCCACGACGAAGTCCGGCCGGCACCTGACCGACACCGCCACCCTGCCGGTTGTCGTAGGCAACGACCTCGGCGCCCTCTGCCCCGGCGGAACCACGCCGACCACGACACCCACGACCTCACCGATCACTGACCCAGCACCACCGTCGACGTCGACCCCCACCCACCAGCCGCCGACCACAAAACCCACAATCGCCCCGACCAACGAACCGAGCGCTGCGCCGACCTCGGACAACCAGCCGCGGCCAGCCTCGTCCCTGCGCCCGTGCATCACCACACCCCCTCCGACCAGCACCCGGTCGACCAGCACAAGCCGTCCAACCACGGCAACCACGACGCAATCGCAGGCAGCGGGCACGACACTCACCAACGGCCACGCGGACTACGCCGTACGAATGGAAGGCGGCTCGCTCACCTCCCGGCTGAAGGACGGCACGCAAGGCGGTACGCCGATCTGGCGTGACCCGGCGTCGGTGACCGTTCGGCTAACCTCGGCCGCCGCCACCACCGCGCCCGGTGGCGCCTTCACATTCCTCGGCGCGGCCGGGACGCCGATCTGGCAGATCCCGCAGACGCAGAAGTCCGGCGTGGTGTGGCTCGGCTGGAACACCGAGGAACTGACAGCGACCCAGGTGGCCGGCGGCGGCGTCGACTGGCGCCTCGACAAGCTGACCGGCCCAGGGACGTTAGCGGTGTTCGAGTTCGACTCGTTCGGCCAGCCGAAGGTCATCTTCAACTCCGCCGACGGCCTGCCCGACACCTACCGGATCCCGCTCGGCACCCATGCCCACGGCAACTGGGCGTTCACGAAGCCGGGCACTTACCACGCCACGTTCACCCACACCGCGACCCTTGCCAACGGCAAGAAGTCCACGGACGCCGCGACCATCACCTTCAGCGTCGGCAGCTCCGGCGGCGCCCGCTCGCTCAACGCCGCACCGACGTCAGCAACCACCACGCCCGCAGGCACCGTCTCGGCCGCAGGCACCGTCTCGGCCGCAGGCACCGTCTCGGCCGCCGGCGCCGCGTCGGACGGCGACGCTCTGTCGGCCGGCAACTGCAAGCTCGCGGCGACCGGCGGCGAGGCGGGGCTCGGCTGGATCGTGGCCGGCGCCGTCGTTCTCGTGGTCGGCGTCGTACTCGTAGCAGCCACCCGCCGGGGTGAACGATGAAACGCACCCTGATCGCGGCCCTCTCCACCACCGCGCTACTCCTCACCGGATGCACGGCCCAAGCTGATGCCGGCGGACGGCTGAACGTGGTCACGACGACCGAGATCCTCGCCGACCTCGTGCAGCATGTCGGCGCCGACCGGGTCAACGCGTCGTCGCTGGTCCCGGCCGGCGGCGACCCGCACTCGTACGAACCCAGACCGGCCGACGCGAAGCGCGTCGCGAAGGCTGACGTCACGTTTACCAATCATCTGCTCCTCGAACCGCAGGCGCTGATCAAAACAATCGACGCCAACTCTGACAAGGACGCGCCGAACGTCTCGCTCGCCGAAGCCGCCGAGTCGTACGGCGCGCACGTGATCCCGTTGGTGGAGAACATCGGCCTCGACGTGCTGTGGCTCGGCCTCCGGGTCCGCGGCGACGGCAAGGCCCGCGGCGCGACCCGCACATCGTCGATCGAACTCACCGCCACGAAACTCGAGGGACCCGGCCAACTGGTCGCCTACCTGACCGAGTCACTCGGCAAACCCGACAAGTACTTCGACTCGACCGACGGACTCGGCCAGGCCGACACGACAACCCTCCCACCGGCCGCGCACACACACCTGAACTGGGCCTTCACCAAGCCCGGCACCTACCGGCTCACGCTGCGGGGCAGCCTCGACGGCAAGCCGCTCGGACAGGGCACGTTCACCTTCGCGGTCGGCGTCGAACCGCACACCGTCAAGCCCGCGGACGGCGGTCCCGCGACGGTACTCGCCGAGGGCCACACCGACCTGACGGTCGACCTCGACAGCGGCCAGGTCTACGCGTACTCCGACACGAAGAAACCCGGCGCCACCCAGACCCAGGTCGCGGCCGGCCGAGTCGTGATCGACGTACCCAACAAGGCTCTCGTCCCAGTTCCCGACGACCAGCGCTTCGCCTTCCTCGGCACACCCGGCACACAGCTCCATCAACTCCCGCAGGCCGTCCTCGGCAAGCACGTCCACGGCGAGATCGACCCGCACTTGTGGGAGGACGTCGCCAACGCCAAGGCCTACGTCCAACTGATCCGCGACACCCTGACCAGCGCCGACCCCGACGGCAAGGACACTTATGACGCCAACACCAAGGCGTACCTTCGCGAGCTGGACGACCTCGACCGGTACGTCCGGACGAAGCTGACCACGATCCCCGAGGGGCGCCGGCAGCTGATCACGACCCACGACGCGTTCGGCTACCTGGCCTCGGCGTACGGCATGACCGTCGCCGGATTCGTCGTACCGAACCCGGCCCAGGAGCCCAGCGTCGAGCAGGTCCGCAAACTGTCCGACACCATCCGCAACCTCAAGGTCCCAGCCGTCTTCACCGAACCGAACCTCGCACAGCGCGCTTCGGTGCTGATCCAGGTCGCCCACGACCAGAGCGTCCAGGTCTGCTCGCTGTACGGCGACACGTTCGACGAGCACGCCCGTTCGTACGTCGCGATGATGCGCCACAACGCCGACGAGCTGCAGCGCTGCCTAGGAGTCGCCCGATGAAACTGCTCGCCGCCCTCCTCCTGGCCCTGGCACCGGTAGCCACGCCACCAACCGGACAAGTTGTCATCAGCGA
This sequence comes from Kribbella hippodromi, assembly GCF_039531045.1. Classification (NCBI taxonomy): domain Bacteria; kingdom Bacillati; phylum Actinomycetota; class Actinomycetes; order Propionibacteriales; family Kribbellaceae; genus Kribbella; species Kribbella hippodromi. The sequence continues at coordinate 120,939 of NZ_BAAAPH010000003.1, forward strand.
CGGACACGTCGACCTCGGGCCGCGGTTCGTCGACGGCGCCTGGACGATCCAGCTCCGCGACGACACCGCTGACCCGGCGGTCTGGCAGCCGCTCGACAACGTCGTCCTGCATGCGACGGGCAAGACCCAAGTCGCGGTGCCCGACGACCCCGCCTACACGTTCCTCGGCAAGCCCGGGCAAAAGATCTGGGTGATCCCTCAGGTCCAGCAGGCAGGCGTCGTCTGGCCCGGCTGGAACACACAGGACCCAGAGGTCACCGCTCGCGTCGATCGGGACGTGACCTGGACCCTCGAAGGCATGCAAGGGCCGGGCACGTTCACGTTGTTCCTCAACTCCGACTTCGGCAAACCATCGCCGGTGTTCGACAGCCGCAAACCATATCCGCAGCAAACCGGCATCGACGTCAACACCCACGTGCACGGCAACTGGACTTTCGATGCCCCAGGCAGCTATCTGCTCGAGATCGCGATGACCGCGAAACTCACCGACGGCCGGCAGGTCACCGATCGCCGCACACTCCGCCTGTACGCCGGTGACGGAGACGCTCGCGCGGCCTTCGCGGCCGGCCAAGCGGCTCCCACCCCCGCAGCATCACCCGCCGCCGATGCACCGGCGACGTCTGACGACCGCAGCGCGCTGCCATGGATCGCCGGCGGCGGCCTGCTCGCCGTACTTGCCGCAATCGCCGTCGCGGCAGTCGCCTTGAGGAGACGCCGATGACCGTCCTCCAAGTCACTAACCTCGCCGTCGAGCTCGCCGGCCGCCAAGTACTGCATGACGTCGACCTCCAGGTGGACGGCTCCGAGCAGGTCGGCCTCATCGGGCCGAACGGTGCCGGCAAGACCACCCTCCTGCGGTCGTTGCTCGGCCTGATCCCGGTCCGTGCCGGTACGATCACGATCGACGGCAAGACACCGACGCAAGCGCGGGGCACCATCGGCTACGTCCCCCAGCGGCACGAGTTCGTCTGGGACTATCCCGTCCAGGTCCGGACTGCCGTGATGACTGGCCGTACCCATCGCATCGGCTGGCTCCGCCGCCCCGGCGCCGCCGACCAGCAGGCCGTAGCCGAGGCTTTGCAACGCGCGGACCTCACCGATCTGGCCACCCGTCCCATCGGCGAGCTGTCCGGTGGCCAACGGCAACGAGTTCTCGTCGCCCGGGCCCTCGCGCTCCGGCCGAAGCTCCTGCTGCTGGACGAGCCGTTCACCGGACTCGACGTACCGACTCAGGAAATCCTCACCCGGCTGTTCCGCGACCTGACGGCCGAAGGTACAGCCATTCTGATGACCACCCACGACCTTCCGGCTGCTGCCGACACCTGCCACCGGCTGTGCCTGCTCAACCAGACCGTTGTCGCGGACGGCTCGCCGGACGAGCTCCGCGACCCGGCGGTCTGGCTGCGGGCGTTCGGCGTCGCACGATCCGAGCAGCTGCTGCACAGTCTGGGAGTGACCCGATGATCGAGTTCTTCACCGAACCCTGGACGCATGTGTTCATGCAGCGCGCGTTCCTCGTCGTACTGATGTCCGGTGTCGTCTGCGGTGTCATCGGCAGTCACGTCGCGCTGCGCGGGATGGCGTTCATCGGTGACGCGGTCGCGCACTCGGTGTTCCCCGGCATCGCGATCGCGTTCGTGCTCAAGACCAGCCTGGTCCTCGGTGGCATCGTCGCGGGACTCGTCACCGCCCTGTCGGTGGCGGTGTTCGCACAGAACCGGCGGCTCAAGGAGGACACCGTCATCGGTGTCTTCTTCGCCGCCGCCTTCGGCCTCGGCATCGTCGTGATGAGCACCGCGCCCGGGTACGGCGGATCGCTCGAGTCGTTCCTGTTCGGTTCCGTACTGGGGATCAGCACCGGCGATGTCGTCACGGTCGCCGTCGCAGGCGCCGTACTGCTGCTGATCACCGGCGCGCTGCACAAGGAGTTCGTCACGGTCGGGCTCGATCGCGAGACGGCACGTGCGGCCGGGCTGCCGATCTTCTGGCTCGACCTCGCCCTGTACGCGATGGTCACTGTCGCGATCGTCATCTCGATCCAGGCCGTCGGCAACGTTCTCGTCCTGGCGCTGCTGATCACCCCGGCCGCCTGCGCCCGCCTGCTCACCGACCGGATCGGCGTGATGATGCTGATCGCCCCACTCGTCGGCTCGGTCTCCGGGCTCACCGGACTCTACCTGTCCTACGCGTTCAACCTCGCTGCCGGCGGGTTGATCGTGCTCACCGCGACCGCGGTGTTCATCGCGTGCTGGGTGTTCGCGCCCCGGCACGGCCTACTCTCCCGCCGCGGCCCAGCGGCGGCTCGGGTGAATACCAACTAACTCCGTCCAACCCGAAAGGAACTCCATGCGCAAGCCCTATCGCGTGGCACTGCCGGTCACGGCAGTCCTCGCGCTGGCCGGCATCACGGCGTCAGGCACCGTGCCGGCCGATGCCGCATCGAAGGCAGTACTCGACCAAGGACATGTCGACGTTGTCGGCATCGCCTACGAGAACGGCGCGCTCCACGTCCACGTCCACGACGAAGCGCATGCCGTCGAGTACACGCCGTCCGAGGTGCAACTCGTCGCGAAGCCGTCGGCGCAGATCACCGTCCCCGACGACCCGGCGTACCGCTTCCTGGGTACGCCGGGAAGCCACGCCTGGGTACTGCCCCAGGTCCAGGACCCCGACCTGCTCTGGCCCGGCATCGGTGCCGAAGAAGTACCGCCCGGAACGTTCACCGGCGACGCACTGAAGGTCGACCTGGTCGGCGTCAGCGGACCGGCCGACGTCAGCATCTTCACCACCGACGCCTTCGGTACCCCGACGATCCTGGCCGACAGCGGCGACGGCCTGCCCGACACCGTCAGCACCACGGCAGGCGGGCACCAGCACGCCAACTGGGCGTTCGAGGCGCCCGGGTACTACACGCTGAAGGTCCGGGTCAGCGGCACGCTCGCCGCCACCGGCAAGAAGATCACCTCCAGCATCGCGACCTATTGCTTCAAGGTCGGACTGTGAAGGCCCGCAGGCTCGCCGGCAGCCTGATCGCCGGCCTCGCCGCTCTGGTCCTCACGGTTGCCCCGGCCCAGGCCGCGACGACAATCTCCTCGGGTCACGTGGACGCGATCGACGTCGACTGGACCGGGTCCGCCCTGACCCTGGACCTGAAGGACGGCACGGTCACCCCGGCCGTGGACCGGAACCCCGCCGACGTCGTACTCAACGCCGTTTCCACCAGTAAGACCACGGTGCCGTCGAACTCCGCGTACGCGTTCCTCGGTACGCCGGGATCGCCGGTCTGGATCCTTCCGCAAACGCAGGCGAGCGGGATCGTCTGGCCCGGGTTCAGCACCGAGGACGTACCCAGCGGCGTGCTTTCGGGGAACGCCGTCACCGTCAAGCTCGTGTCGGTTGCCGGACCCGCCGACGTGAGTGTCTACACCACCAACGCGCTCGGCACTCCGACCGTCTGGTTCGACAGCGGCAACGGACTGCCCGACACCCGGTCGATCCCGGTGTCAACGCATTCCCACGCCAACTGGGCCTTCGAAGCGGCGGGCACCTACACCGTCGTCTTCGAAGTCACCGCCACCACCTCCGGCGGTACGGCGATCAGCACTGGCCAGAAGACATACACCTTCACCGTCCAGCCTTAGTCCGAGCCGACCTGGAGCGTCGCCGCGCTCCAGGTCGCCTCCCGCGGCAGAGGAGACAAATACGCGGAGCGTTGCGGGGGCTCGGCATCCTCCCACCGGAGCTCCATTCGCGCTCCTGCGGATCCCGGAGTTCGGCGCCGACTGGGAAAGCCCGTCCTGAAAGGCGTCAGCAAATCCGACCGCTAACGCCTCGGTTGGTGGGAGCCGCGCCGCACGGACGGCCAGGTAGAAGCCGGCGAGGCCGTCCGCGTCGCGCCCAGCCCGACTAGGGGGCCGGACAGCAGGCGACCTCAGAAGGAACGGCGTGGCGGCCGGCACCGATTGCATCCGCCGCGCGTCACCTGTGGAAACGGCCGCTTGATCTGGACGATGAATAATCGGCACCCGCCAACCGGAGGGCGCGGTTGGAAAGGCTCAGGAAACATCTGAAGGGATTGCATCTATCTGCATGGCCGGTACGTCGCCGCAGTGACGAGGTGCCGGCAGAACTTGGTCGCCGACCAGGTGTTTGCTGCGCGCTCTTGGAAGGATAGATGCCAATGTCCTCCCCTCAATCGGCAGCCGAGCAGCGGGCTTGCCGAACTTCGCGGAGCCTGACCGGACCCAGGTCACAAACAGCGTCGAGGAGGAGACGAAGCTCCTGCGCCAACGTTCCCGCGAGGTCACGCCGGCTTTCGTCCCGGGTAGCAAGAACTCGTACAGCAGCACCGGCATGATGATCCTCGGCGAGATCGTCGAGACCATCAGCGGGCTGCCGTTCCACGAGTACGTCCAGCGGAGCATCTTCCGTCCCGCGGGGATGACGAGTTCGGCGTACTACACGCGCCCGGCCTGGCTGACCGATCGCCGGATCGCGCACCCGTACATCCACCAGAACGACGGCAGCCGGGTGGACGGCGTACGCAACCTCGACGCCGGCGCCGTGCTCAACGGCGGGCCGGGGACGAACGCCGCGCGGTCGTTCACCGGGTCGGGAGGCGGCGGCGGGTTCTCGTCCGCGCCGGACCTGCTCAAGTTTCGATGACGTGGATACGGATCGCCAGGTCGGTGGGACGGTCACCGCGATCGGTCACCTGCCGGTTCGTCAGCGCCGACAAGGCGGCCGAGTTGCGCCGTACGCTGCCGCTGCACTCCTAGCCGCCGATGGAGGACCCACATCTGCTCCGAGTCCGGCTGGAATCCGTGCACGGGCGACGATCACCAAAGTTGGCGGCGCCGACTTTGGCCTGGCGGTTGACTGCGTGCCGTCGGGTCAGCGTGAACGGGAAGGACCTTCGCGGCGGCGGGCGGCGGACGAGGTGGGGGCAGTCGTCGCCGCATTCGCCGCATTCGCCGCATTCGCCGCATTCGCCGCGTTGGCCGCGTTGGCCGCGTTGGCCGCGTTGGCCGCGTTGGCCGCGTTGGCCGCGTTCGTCGCGTTCGTCGCGTTCGTCGCGTTCGCCGCAGTCGTCGCAGTCGCCGTGCGGGCCGGCCGTGTTGTACCGGGTGGTGCGATGCCGGCGACCACGAAGGTTTGGTAGGCGGACGTCACATCCCAGGTGGCCGGGTCGGCGTCGACCGGGGCCGGCGGTGCGGGTACGGGATCGGGGCCGGGGCCGTCCTTGCGGCGGTCCTTCCGGAGCATCGCGACTTCCATCGGCCGTTGCGGCAAAACGGCGACCTCCTCGTGACCATGCGTGTCGTCGTGACCGGCCAAGTGCTGGACGGCCGGCATGGCAGCGGCTGCGATGTCGTCGCCGGGACATACGACGAAGGCCGCCGCCCGGATGGCGATGGCGCCTGCCTTCAGTCCGATCGCTGTCAGTTTCTTGGCCTTGCCGCTCTCCAATCGGCCGGTAAGCCCTGCCTCGGCCCTGCCAAGCCAGCGCGCCACCGGCCCATGCTCATGGGCATGGTCGTGTCCATGCCCATGTCCATGTCCGTGCCCGTGGTCGTGCCCGTGTCCATGACCGTCCAGCTGTTGTTGCCTGTGTTTGTCGACCATTCGCGTCCTTCCGCACTCGTTCCGCGGAAGACTAACAGTAACGACAATCATTGTCATTAAATCTAGCGCGAACATAGAGTGCAGCTGCCCACGCAGGTGAACGTGGGTGCGGAGGTTGGGATTGGTAGGGCGCGGCTGGGAGGGAGTCTGACGTGCGTGAAGCTACGTGGCATCCTCGAACTGTGGTGGGCGGTTCCCGCCGGGCTGGCGTTGATCGGGTACTTGTGTTCGCTTGCCGGGCTCACCCGCCCGCAGCGGGCGGTGTGGGTCACGGCGCGCGTCGTCGACGTACATCTGCCGGCTCACGGTGACTCCAAGGGCCCTGGGATACCAGTGACCGTTGCCTTCCACGACCCGGCTGACGGGCGAGAGTACCGGCTCCGGCATGCTGGGAAGCGAGGCCTGCCGGTGGAAGCGGCCTGGGTCGGTCAGACGTTTCCGGTGCGATTTCCGCGGGGGCGGCCGGAGCGGTTCCGGTTGGTACAGGAGCTGGCCGGAGAGACGCGAGGACTCGGCGGGCCGAACTGCATGGTGTTCTTGCTGCTGGTGGGTCTGGTCGTCCAGTCGTTCTTCAAGTGGGGCTGGCAAACCGGGCTGATCTGCCTCGGCGGCCTCCTGTTCCTGATCGTGGCGATCAGCCGGGACATCCAGTACGCACGCAACCGCGCCGCGCTGATGGAACACGCGGAAGCGGTGCCGGGCCGAGTGGTTGCTGTCACCAAGGATGTCTATACCGACGGGGAAGGTGACGACATCGTGAACCATGCTCCAGTCGTGGTATTCACCACCCGAGACGGTCGCCGGGTCACCGCGCTGTGCCGGGACGGAATCCCGCAACCTGGCCAGTCGCTCGGCCGCGTACTCACGATCCACTACGCACCTGGCAAACCGTCGGTCTTCACCCCAGACCTCGACCACGACCGTCGCGACCGGGCCGCGAGCATCAGGTTCGTCGTCGGCCTGCTGCTCGCCGGCACCGCGGCAATCGGAACTGGCCTGTACTACTTGCACCCGAGCTGACCCCGCCCGAGCACGGGCGGCCGGTGCCGAGTGCTGGACGTCCTGGCCGAGGTCACCGCTTCGCGCCAGGCCGGTGGACAAGTCACAGGCCTGTCGGACCACCGTGCCAGGTTGCCTGGGGACGCGAGCCGATGGCGACCTCCAGTGCGGCCTCGGCCAGGAGGGCTGTCGAATTCAGGATCGGCAGCGACGAGACGTCGGGCGTGACGAGCAGGGGGAACTCCGTACAGACGAGCGCGACGGCGTCACAACCTTCCCGTTGGGACGATTCGATGATGCCCCCGAAGAGCTGCCTGGCCGAGTCGGTGAAGCGGCCATGGACCAACTCGCTGAACGTAGTTGCCTGGATCAACTCCCTTTCGTGCGCCGCCGGGATCCAGGTCCGGAGACCGTGCGCCGCCATCGCCTGGGGGTACAGGTCGCTTTCCATCGTCCAGTTGGTGCCGAGCACCGCGACCTGGCGGTAGCCGGAGTCGGCCGCTCGCCGCGCGACCACCTCGGCGATATGGAGCCCGGGGATGGCCAACGGCGGTCCGGCGGCTTCGAGCGCGAGATGCGCCGTGTTGTCGGGGCAGACGAAGAATTCCGCGCCGATCTTGGCCAGGCGCTCGGCACTGCCGGCCAGGATCGCCCGGATCGCCTGATGGTCTCCCGATTCCCAGTACGGCATGCTCGCGCCCATCGGTACGCAGTCCATCACCGCCGGCGGGTGCTGGTGCTGCCCGAGCCGATCCATCCCGAGCTCACAGAAGGTCTGAAAGCACGACGCCGCGCCCGGCACACTGTGCGCGACGATTCCCAGAGTTCGCATCGGTTCTCCCACTCGTCGACTGAACCACTCGTTTCAGAGGATACCGACCCGTCAGTGCACCAGGTCGGCGCGCGGCCGCGGTGCGGTTGGCCGGCTGGTCCGGCATGATCGTCGGGACTGAACGCGAGGAGGCGGGATGCAACCGAGATCGGCGGCGGGGGCTCGGGCGCGGGCGGTCGGCGCGCAGGCGAAGGCGATGAAAGAGCTGGCGCGCGGGCGCCGGGAGTCGGCGCTGCGGCACAGTACGGTCGCGGTCGCCGCGGCCGAGGAGGCAGTCGCGATCGCGGATCAGGACGACGACGTCGTCCTGCTCGCGCGGACGCAGACCTGCAAGAGCGAGATCCATGAAGCGCTCGGCGACGGAGCCGAGGCTTTGGCCGCCGCTCGCCAGGCGTTGGACGTGTACGTGCGCCTCGACCGCGAAACCAACAATCCGCAGCGGGTGATGCGCCGGCTGGGCCCCGACTCGGTGATGTTCATGGGCGGTCATCCGCTCAAGGCGCAGTTCGCCCGCCTGTACGCGCAAACCGCGGATGCCCAGTTCACTCTTGCCAGGCTGATCGTCGAGAACCAGGGCGTGGCCGGGGCAGCCGAGGCGCGCCGGCTGGCGGACGTGGCGCTGGAGACGTACCGGGAGCTGGTGCGGTTCGACAAGGTGTACGCCATCAGGGCCAACGAGTTGGCGGCCGAGCACGAAACGCTGACCGGCCGACTGGCAGGTGGGGCCGCCGCCGAAGATCCCGTCCGGGTCGAGGAGAACGAACGGCGCCAACTCCAGGCCAAGGCCACGCGGGCGGAATCACAGGCAGCCAAAGCACGGGTCGATTACCTGGCGCGGAGGTACTCCGACGCGGTCGAGAACATGCGTACCGCGGTCGAGCTGTACCGAGAAGTCGTTCCGCACAGCCTGTGGCACAAGCGTGAGCTGGCCCGCGCGCTCTTCGACTTCGCGCATCACCTCGAAGCGCACGGCAGCAGAACGCCGGCGGTGGACGCGATGGACGAGGCCGGGCGACTCTTCCATCAGGTGAACACGCAGAACGACCGCCGGTTCGCCGCCGAGGTCGAGCTGGCCGCGCGCGAATCCCGCCGGCTGCGGCGGGTGCGGTTGCGGCTCAGTCGTCCACGCACCTCCGTACCGCCGCTCGCGACCTGACTCGGCGGTTTCTGCTCTACTCTGATGCGGTGTTCGGACGATTCGTACGGCGGCTGGTGGTGGTCGCCGCGTTTGCGCTGACGGTGGCGGGGTGTTCTGGTCAGCCGGAGGACGACATCGATCCGGTGGTGGGTACGCCGAGTGTGACGCCGGTGGTGCCGTTGTCGGTGGCGCAGGCGACGAAGGCGGCGTTGTTGGTGAGCGATCTGCCGAAAGGGTGGGACGGGGGCGTGGCCGCCGATGCGCTGCCGACGCCGGGGTATCGCGGGGAGTACGACCCTCCGGAGTGCCTCGTTTTCCGGCATCCGACTGATCTGTTGGGGACACCTACTACCGCGGTCCGTGGGCAGTACTTCATCAGAGAGCCGGGCGCCTCTGTCACCGAATTCATCTGGTCGTGGCCGACTCGGTTGGATTCGTTCGTCGCGGACCTGACCGCACTGCTGCCGAAGTGCTCCAAGTACACGATGGTGTCGAGTGACAAGGTGAAGTACACCTGGACCGCAACTCGGTTGGTTGTGCCGGGAGTCGCCGGCGCGTTCGCGCTGCGGTACCGATCAAGTGCACCTGATGGTGACCCGATCCCGGTCATGTACACCGCGTACGTCGTGCGTGGCGGCACTATCGTCGACCTCGAGGCCGACATCGGATTCACAGATGCCACGTTTTCCCGGCTCGTCGCCAAAGCCGCCGCACGGCTGAACGCGGCGGTGGGCCCGTGATCCGCCGCAACGGAGTGTGTCGCGCTGTGCCGACAGTTGCTCGCCGGCCATTCGCGCGGGTTGCTGCGCGCGCGTCGGCGCCGGGCTCGCGGTGGGCGCTGTGCTTGTGCTGACTGGTTGTATCAATCAGAGCGACACCCCGGCGCCAACACCCGTCAACACGACGTCCGCCGGAGTAACGCCGTCCCGGGTGGCGTCGACCAAGCCGGCGGTCGTTCCGCTCAGTGTGGGGCAGGCGGTCAAAGGCGGCGTTGCGGGTGAGTGATCTGCCGAAGGGGTGGGACGGGGGTGTCGCGCCGGATCCGCGGACGGCGGAGCCGGCTGGGTTGGTGGAGTACGAGCCGAAGGTCTGTTCCGTGGTGCATGATCCGGCGCGGGATGCGGTGCGGCCGGCGACAAGTGTGCGGGGGGCAGTACTTGCTTCGGGCAAACAGTCCGACCGACGACCTGACCGTCACGGAAGTGATCTTGTCCTGGCCGGAATCGCAGGTTGAGCGGGTGCAGGGGATCGTCACGGCGCTTCCGCGGTGTGCGACGACCACGGTGAAGTACACGTACTCGACGAGCGACACGTACCGGATGTCAGTACGGAAGGTCGGCGTCGCCGGGCTGAAGGACGGTGTGGCTTTGCGCGTGGATGATGGAATTTCTTGGGGGTACGTGGCGCGGGGCGGTACGTTGATGAAGCTCATCGCGGAGAGTCGCACCACGCCAACAGATGCCGCGTTCGGGCAGCTATTGGTGAAGGCTGTTGCGCGGCTGGATGCTGTTGCCGGTTAGGGGGTGGGCCAGGTGCGTTGGTTGTGCAGGTGGTTGCCTAGGGCAAGTGCGGTGAGGTCTTGGTGGTGGGGTACGGCCAGCTGTGCGCCGATCGGAAGGCCCGTGGACGACCAGCCGACGTTGGTGGTGGTGGCGGGGTGGTGGGACATGTTGTACGGGACCGTGAAGCCGATGTGTTCGAAGGGCTTGGCCGGGTCGTCGGTGGGGTAGGCGAGTTCGGCGGGGAATGCGGTGATGGGGGCGACCGGGGAGAGGATCGCGTCGTGGGTGGTGAAGACGTGGGTGACCGCGGCGGCCATCGCTGACATTTGGCTGTAGCCGTGGAAGACGTCGGCGGCGGTCAGATCGGTTGCCGTGGACACCCATTCGCGGATCTGCGGGAGTACTTTGGCGCGGCGTTCTTCGGGCAGGGCGGCGATATCGGTGGCGGAGCGGATTCGCCAGAACCGGTCGAGTCCGTCCAGCATGTCGCGGGTGATGATCGGCGGAATCGGATCGATGATCGCGCCGGCTGCTTCCAGTACGGTCGCGGCGGTGGTGATCGCCGCGGTCACCTCGGGATCGACGGGCAAACCGACGCCCGCGTCGAGCAGAAGAGCGACGCGAAGCCCGACCAGCGAACTGTCCGCCCAACCGCCCGCCAGAGCCCCAGCCGACTCAGCGGAAGCAGATGGTAGGGAGGTGTGGTCGCGGGGATCGTAGCCGGACATGACAGTCAGGGCGAGGGCTGCGTCGGCCGCGGTGCGGGTGAGAGGCCCGATCGCACGCCCGGCGTACGGGTTGCCGACCGCGATCCGCCCGTGCGTAGGCTTCAACCCGATCAACCCGCACCAGCCAGCCGGCAACCGGATCGATCCGCCGATGTCGGTGCCGACATGAATCGGACCGTACCCAGCTGCCGCCGCGGCCGCCGCCCCAGCGCTCGAACCGCCCGCCGTCCGCGACAGATCCCACGGGTTGCGCGTCAACCGGTGAAACGTCGACACCCCGGACGACAGCATCCCGTACTCGGGCATCGTCGTCTTGCTGAAGATCACCGCCCCGGCGTCCCGCAGCCGCGCTGCCGCCGGCGCATCCTCCGCGGCCGGTACGAGGTCGGTCGCTGCGGTTCCTTGCGGTACGGGCGTCCCGCGCGTCGCGATGTTCTCCTTGACCGTCAGCGGCACGCCGTCAAGCGCACCCGCCGTACCGTCCCGCCAACGCCGCTCCGACTCCTGCGCCGCCGCCCGCGCACCGGCCGGATCCAGCGCGTACAGCGCGTGGATCTTCGGCTCGAACTCCTCCACCCGAGCGAGAACGGCGTCGATGACCTCGACCGGTGACAGCGAACGGTCCCGGTACCCAGCCAGCAGTTCGGTCGCAGTCAGATCAGCGAGACTCACAAAACCTCCTTGGTCGAAACATCCACAGGGTTCGACAACTCAGCTCGGCGGTTGAGTCAGTTGGTTCAGTTGGGTGGTTCGAAGCGGCCGTCGACGGCAGTCCAGCCGCCGTCGACCGCGAGTACGCTCCCGGTCACAAAGCTCGCCGCGTCCGACGCCAAGTACACAACCGCCCCAGCCAACTCCCCTGGTTGCGCCCACCGTCCCAGCGCCCCCTTCTGCGCATACGCGTCGTACCACCCCTGATCAGCCTTGATCTGCGCGGTCAACGGCGTCTCCACCACCCCCGGAGCGATCGCATTCGCCCGCACCCCGGCCGGCCCAAGCTCAGCCGCCACAGTCCGCAGCAACTGCACAAGACCAGCTTTAGTTGCCGCATACACCGATTGCCCCGGCTCGACCGTGGTCCCGCGGATCGAACTGAACCCGATAATGCTGCCACTCCCCCGCTCCGCCATTCCCTTGCCAAAGGCACGCATCAACTGAAACGACGCCCGCAAGTTCAGCGAAACCACCCGATCGAACTCCTCGCCGCTGTAGTCGAGAATCCGCTTACGTACGTTGGTTGCCGCCGTGAACACCAGCACATCAACAGGCCCAAGCTCAACCGCCGCACGTTCGATTGCCGCATCGTCCAAAATGTCGAGCCCGTAGGCCGTCAGCGCGTTCGGGTAGCCCTGGGCAACGGTCTGCTCGGCACCGGCCAGGTCCCGATCGGCGCAGGTCACCCGCGCTCCATGCGCCGCCAGCGCGAGCGCGCTCTCCCGGCCGATCCCACTCCCGGCCCCGATGACGACGGCTCGTTTGTCGTCCAGCCGGAACAGTTTCGCGTAGTCCATCGGGCCACCTCTCACGGGCGCGGGCGGATGATCGCCATCCTGGTCGTGGTCAGTTCCTCGATCGCGAATCGCGGTCCTTCGCGGCCGGTCCCGGAGTCCTTCACGCCGCCGTACGGCATCACATCGGACCGGAAGCCGGGTACGTCGTTGATCACCACACCGCCGACGTCAAGCCGGTCGATCGCGGCGAATGCGGTGTCGAGCGACGACGTGAAAACGCTCGCGTGCAGGCCGTACCGGGTCGCGTTCACGGCCGCCAGCGCGCTGTCCACATCGGGCACTGATCGGACCGCGATCACCGGGCCGAAGATCTCCTCGTCCCACGCGGGCAGTCCGTCGGGTACGTCGGTCAGCACGATCGGCCCAAGTACGTCACCCGGCGCCTCGTACGCGATGGATGCACCGGCGTGTACCGCATCGCCGACCCAGGCCCGTACGCGCTCGGTCGACGCGGGATTGATCAGCGCGGACACGCGGGTCGCCGGATCGCGCGGATCACCGACGACAACCGTGGGCAGCCGAGCGCCAAGTCTCGCCAGCAACTCGGAGCGTACGGACTCGACGGCGATCACCCGTTGCACCGAGATGCACGCCTGGCCGGACGCGTAGTACCCGCCGCGGATGATCGCGTCCGCGGCCGCATCCAGATCGGCGTCATCGGCAACAACTAGCGCCGAGTTCGAACCGAGCTCGAGCAGGACTTTGGTCGGCGCCGCGTCCCGCGCGATCCGGTGCCCGACCGCGGCCGAACCAGTGAACGACACCGCACCGATCCGCGCGTCGGTGGTCAGCGTCGCGCCCACCTCCGGTCCGCCAGTCACCAGCTGCAACGCGCTCTCCGGCGCACCCGCATCAGCCAACGCCGACCGCATCAAATGCACCAGCCACAGCGTGGCGAGCGGGGTCTGCGGCGCGGGCTTCACGATGATCGGGCAGCCGGCGGCAAACGCAGGCGCGATCTTGTGCGCCGCGAGCAGCAGTGGATAGTTGAATCCGGTGATCCCGACGACGACGCCGATCGGTTTACGTACCCAAAATCCCTGCAATCCTTCGCCGCTCGGCAGCAGATCGAGCGGCACCGTCTCACCATGAAGTCGCGCGACCTCCTCCGCCGAGGTCTCCAGCGTGAGCAGCGTCCGATCGATCTCGACCCGGCAGTCGACCAACGGCTTGCCGGTCTCCAGCACCAGCAGGTCGACGAACGCGTCCCGCTCGGCAAGAACTGCGGAATGCACGCTCTGCAAGACTTTCCGGCGTACGTGCGACGGCAACCGGCCAACGGTTTCGCGGACCGCCGCCGCGTGATCGAGCGCGGACCGTGCCAACTCGACGTCACCCTCCGGTGCGTCCGCGATGGTCGATCCGTCGTACGGGAAGATCACCGGGATCGTCGCGGCAGGCTCGATCCAGGACTCGCCGATCGGCAGGCCGGCTGGGAACTTCATGCGGGTTCTCCCTTCGCGAGCAGGTCGGACGTGGTCGCACCGGACAGCGCGCGCTGCAGTGTCGGAATCGCGGACACGAGCCGCTGGGTATACGGGTGCTGCGGCGCGGCGTACACGTCACCGGTGTAGCCGGTCTCGACGATCTGGCCGGCGTTCATCACGGCCACCCGGTCGCAGACGTGCTTCACCACCGACAGGTCATGCGAAACGAACACCAGCGTCAGGTCGAGCTCATCGACCAGGTCGGAGATCAGGTTCAGTACTTGCGCGCGAACCGACACGTCGAGCGCGCTGACCGGCTCGTCCGCGACCAGGATCCGGGGTCGCGGGGCGAGCGCGCGAGCGATCGAGATGCGCTGCCGCTGGCCGCCGGAGAACTGATGCGGGTACCGGTCGCCGGCGTCCGCGGACAGGCCGACCGCTTCGAGCAGTTCGCGTACGCGCTGCCCCGAGGCCGGATGCCCTTGCACCACAAGGGGTTCGGCGATGATGTCGCGGACCCGCATCCGTGGATCGAGCGAACTCATCGGATCCTGGAAGACGAGCTGGAGGTTCTCGCGCAGGAACCGCAAGCGCCGGTCCGGCAGCCGGGTGATATCGGTGCCTTCGACAACCACCTTGCCGGAGGTGGCACGGTCGAGGGCTGCGATGATGCGGAGCAGCGTGGACTTTCCGCAGCCGGATTCGCCGACGATGCCGAAGCGTTCGCCCTGTTTGATCTCCAGGTTGATGCCCCGGAGGGCGTGGACGACGGGCGCCGGTTTGAGCAGGGACGTCCGCGGGCGCGGGTAATCACGGACGAGCTCGATGACCTGGATCGCGGTCGGCGTTTCGGGCTCGTGCGTGGTCGGGATGTGATCAGGCATCGGCACCTCCCGCGGGGTGGAAGCAGGCAAAACCTTCTGCCTCGGGTCCGGACCAGGGAGGCGTCTGCTCGCACGCTGCGGTCGCGTGCGCGCAGCGGGTCCGGAACACGCACCCGGACGGGAAGTGCCCGGCGGACGGCACGTTTCCGGGGATGGTCGTCAGACGGCGCGACGTGGTCTCCAGGTCCGAGGCCGCGAGCAGACCCTCGGTGTACCGGTGGCGCGGCCGGGTGAACACCTCGCTGACCGGCCCGGATTCGACGACTCGGCCGCCGTACATGACCAGTACGCGTTCGCACACCGTGGCGACGACAGCGAGATCGTGCGTGATGAAGAGCAGGGCCGACGATCGTTCCAACACGCCGCGGACGATCAGGTCGAGGACGAGTGCCTGGACCGTCACGTCGAGGGCTGTGGTGGGTTCGTCGCAGATGAGCAGCGCGGGATCGTTGGCCAAGGCAAGGGCCAGCACGATTCGTTGCCGTTGGCCACCAGATAGCTGATGCGGGTATGCGCGGAGGGTTTCGGTCGGGAGTTGGACGCGTTCGAGCAGATCGGCGGCAGCCGTACGCGCTGTGGGTTTGGTGCGGGTCTTGTGGATCAGCATCGCTTCGGCAACCTGGTCGCCGATCCGCATGGTCGGGTTGAGGGCGGTCATCGGCTCCTGGAAGACCATCGCGATGTCGTGCCCGCGTACGCGGGACAGGTGGCGTTCGTCGGCGCCGATCAGCTCGTGGTCGACGCTTTCGAGGCGTACGGAACCTGTGGCGTGCACGTCCTCCGGCAGCAGACCGAGGATGCTCAGCGCGGTCAGCGACTTGCCGGAGCCGGACTCACCGATCAGGCCGACCCGCTCGCCCGCACCGACGGTCAGGTCGACGTCCGACACCAGGGTGGTGTCGCGGACCGAGACCGACAGGCCGCGCACCGTGAGTACGTCGCTCATCGGCGGCCTCGCTTCTTGACCGAGCCCGCTTTCATCGGCGGTCCTCCAGTTTGGGGTCGAAGCGGTCGCGGAGGCCGTCGCCGAGGAGGTTGAAGCCGAGGACGGCGATCGCGATCGCGATCCCAGGCACCACGGCGAGCCGCGGGGCGCTGAACAAGAACTCCTGGCTCTCCTGCAGCATCCGCCCCCACGACGGCGTCGGCGGCGGCGTGCCGTACCCGAGGAACGACAACGCCGCCTCGGCCAGGACCGCGATCGCGAACGACACGGAGGCTTGGACGGTGATCAGACTGGTCACATTCGGCAGGACGTGCCGGACAGCGATCGGCCAAGGACGCCGGCCGGCCGCGCGCGCCGCCAGTACGTACTCGGTCCGCATCACCTGGAGCGCGCCGCTTCTGATCACCCGGGCGAAGCTCGGCACCGAAGCGATGCCGATGGCAACCATCGCGGTCAGCGTACTGGCGCCGAACACCGCGCCGAACATGATTGCCAGCAGCAACGCGGGGAACGCCAGCAAAAGATCGTTCGCGCGCATGATCACCTCACCCGGCCAGCGCCGCACCATCGCAGCCAGGATGCCCAGCGGTACGCCGATCACCGCCGCGACGCCCACCGCGACCACGCCGACGAACAAGGTCGTACGCGAGCCGACCATGATCTGGCTAAGTACATCGCGACCGAACTTGTCGGTGCCGAACCAGTGCGACCACGACGGCTGCTGCAAGCGCGCTGCCGGCGTCACGAGCGTTGCGTCGTACGGCGTCCACACGAACGACAGCAGCGCCATCAGTACGATCAGCGCGACGATCACGCCGCCGGCGATCAGGCTTGGATTGAGTCGTCGCATCATGACGTCCTCAGGCGCGGATCGAGGGCCGCGTACAGCACGTCGACGAGGAAGTTGACCAGGAGCACGGCGAGGACGAGCACCATCACGACGTCCTGCACGAGGAGGAGATCGCGGTTCGAAACGCCGTCCAAGAGCAGGCTGCCGAGGCCTGGGATCACGAACACTCGCTCGACGACCACGGCGCCGATCAGCAGCGTGGCCAACTGCAAGCCGAGCACCGTGATCACCGGGACCGCGGCGTTGCGCAGTCCATGTCGCCAGAGTGCCTGGAACGGGCGGAGGCCTTTGGCGCGCGCGGTGCGGAGGTAGTCCTCGCGGAGAACATCCAGCACGGCGCTGCGTACGTACCTGGTGAGCACCGCACCTTGCACGAGACCGAGCGACAACGCCGGCAGGATCAGTTGCTTGAGGAACATGCCGGGGTCCTGCGCGGGCGGGGTCCAGCCGTTCGCGGGCAGCCAGCCGAGTTTTACCGCGAACACCACGATCAGCAGGATGCCGGCCAGGAACGCCGGGACCGCGACGCCGACTTGGGACAGCGCGGACAGCGCCAATCCGGAGACCTTGCGGTGGCGGGCGGCCATGATCGTACCGGCGGGGGCCGCGACCACGAGAGCGATGATCATGCCGGCAACCACCAGCCACAGGGTGACCTGGAGCCGGTCGAACACCTGCGGCCCGATCGCCGCCTTCGACACGTACGAGGTGCCGAAATCGCCGCGCAACAGGCCGCCGAGCCAGTCGAAGTACTGCGCCGGTAGCGGGCGGTCCAGGCCGAACTGCCTTCTGAGCTCGGCGACTGCCTCATCGGAGGCGTTCACGCCGAGCGCGACCCGGGCCGGATCGCCGGGCAGGACCGCCATGAACGCGAACACCAGCACCGAACTGATCGCGAGACTGACCAAGAACACTCCCGCGCGCTCGATCAGGCGGACGATCATCGCGCAAGCTTGGAAAGATCGAAGTTCTCGGTGATCGCGTTCTGGGGCAGGCCCTTGACGTTCTTGTCCGCGACGATCAGGTTCGGCAGCAGGAACAGCCAGTCCCCCGCGGCCTGCTCCGACAACCGCCGGGCCGCCTTCTTCATGTCGGCGATCTGCGTGGCCTCGTCACCGGCGTCTGCCGCGGCCAGGTCTGCCTGCAGCGTCGGGTCGTTGTAGCGGGTGTAGTACTTGGCGTTGAAGACCGCGCCGAGATCGCGCGGCTCGACGTGCGCGATGATCGACATGTCGTAGTCGGCGTTCCTGAACACGGTGGTCAGCCAGGCCGCCGGGAACTCGAGCTGATCGATCTGCACCTTCAGCCCGGCCTGCTCCAGCATGCTCTTCACCACCTGGCCGCAGGAAGTTGCGTACGGCAACGTCGGCAGCCGGAGGCGGAGCGTCTTCCCGGCCGCACCTGATGCCTGCAGCAAGGACTTTGCCTTGGTCAGGTCGTACGGGGCGATGCCGGTGAGGTCCTCGTACCAGGGGTCGGTCGGCGGGACCATGCTGCCGATCAGCTTGCCGCGGCCGGCCCAGCAGGTGTCGAGCAGGGCCTTGTGGTCGATCGCCATCCGGATCGCCTGCCGGGTCCGGATGTCCTTGAACACCGGGCGCTCGTTGTTGAACGACAGCAGCACCTCGCCGTTGGTGGTGCCTTCGATCACCTGGTACTTCGCGTTGCTGGTGAACTGGCTCAGTGCCTCCGGTGCTTGGACCGTACCGATCACGTTGATCGTGCTGGTGAGGAGCGCGTTGTTCAGCGCGGTGGCGTCTTTGAAGTACTTGAGGGTGATTTGCTGGAAGAACGGTTTCGTACCCCAGTAGCTGTCGTTGCGGAGGAGGACGATCGAGTCGCCGCGGTTCCACTTGGAGAACTTGAACGGGCCGGTGCCGATTGGCGTGGTGGCTAGTGCGCTGACGCCGGTTTCGGAGAACATCGCGCCGATGCGGGTGGTCATCCGGAACAGCCAGTCGTTACTCGGTTTCGCGAGCGTGACCTGGAGCTGGGTCGGGGACAGTGCCTTCGCGGATGCGACCACGTCCATTGCCGACTTCAGCGAGGTCGTCCAGGCGGTCTTGACCCGGTTGATGCTGAACACCGCGTCGTTGGCGGTGAACGGTTTGTCGCTGGTGAACTTCGCGTTCGCCACCAGGTCGAACGTGTACGTCTTGCGGTCCGGCGAGACTGTCCACGATTTCGCGAGTGACGGGACGATCTTGCCTGAGTCGTCCTGTTTGACCAGCGTCTCGTAGACGTTGCCGAGCAGCGCCTGCGGGATGGCGGCGCCGTCGGTGGTGGTGAAGTCCAGGCTGGCCGGCTCCGCTACCAGACCGATCGACAGATTCTGATCACCACCGGGCGAACTCCCGCCGGAGGACGTACCGGAACCAGCGGAGCACGCGGTCAACGCAAGCACCGCCGCCGCGACAACCGCAACCACCCGGACAGGAACCTTCACGCCAACTCCTCCAGTACCTCGACCCATCACCACACCCACCACAACACCCACCAGCACAACCCCGCGTCACCCACCAGCACAACCCCAGCGTCGCCGACCAGCACAGCCCCGCGTCCGGCGCCACCGCCGCACTACAACCGCACCACCATCACCTGCCAGCACATCATCGCCGCACCGCGACCACTCCGCCGCACAACCACTGCTCAACCACCATCACCCGGCGCCACATCACCACCGGCACCACATCACCGCCCGGCACCGGTGGTGCATCACCGCCGGCACCGCATCCGCCGTACGGCGACCACTCCGCCGCATAACCACTGCACAACCACCACCATCGCCCGGCGCCACATCACCACCGGCACCACATCACCGCCGTACCGCGACCACTCCACCGCTCAACCACCGCCGCGCTGTCCTCCGGCGTCGTGTCACGGCCGCATTCTTGCGAACTGGTTCCTCCGGGCAGCCGGGCCACGCCGGGCGGCGGACTTCGCCGTTCAGCTGTGACTGGTCAGACCAGTGGACTAGGTAGCCGTGGGGCACTAGGTTTGTCGCACCACACCGCCGTGTCAAGACGATTGGGTGTGTCAACCAGATTGGAGTGCACCGGATGACAAAGACGCCGCAGTTCGAGCCGGTGCAGCCCATTCGCGCGTACCAGCGGATCGTCGAACAAGTGGAGGATCAGCTCGCCCGCGGTGAGCTCACCCCGGGTCAGCGGCTCCCGAGCGAACGGGAGCTGGTCAGTCAGTTCGCCGTCAGCCGCTCGACAGTCCGCGAGGCGCTCCGGGTGCTGGAGAGCAACGGGGTGGTCCGCTCCCGAGCGGGTGATCCGAACGGTCCGGAGGTGCTGCCGTTCTCCCAGGTCGCGCTGCGCAAGCAACTGGTCCGGCTGGCTCGCGTCGACGAGCTGACGTTGAGCGAGCTGATCGGCTTCCGGATGATCATGGACGGCGCCGCGATCCAGGTCGCGTCCCGGCTGCGTACGCCCGAACAGCTGGACGAACTGGAGGCGACGCTGGTCGCGATGCGGGACGCGATCGACGTCGACTTCGACGCGTTCAGCCAGGCTGATCTCGCGTTCCACGAGCTGATCGCACGGATCAGCCGGAACACGCTGATCCAGACCTGCAACGAGGTCGTCCGCGGCGTCGTACTCGGGCTGATCTCGGACAAGATCGCCCACGCGCCGAACAGCCGCTCGCTGATGCTCGAGTCGCTACATCACCACGCCGAGGTAGTCGACGCGATCCGCGACGGCAACGGTCACGCGGCAGCACGAATCGCCCGGCAGAACATGTACGACTACTACGCCGGCTACGTACCCGAATCCGACCAGGAAACCCTCCAGGCCCTGATCGAAGACTGACCTACCAATCCACCCGCACAACCGCCTCTCGGGTGGTGGGAGGTGCGGGTGTGGTGGGCGTTGCTTGGGACGCTGACGGGCGGGAGTTCAGCCGCTCGCGGGGAGGTTCGCGGCGCTCATCGCGCACCGGGTCGCTCGTGTCGCGGCAGTGTCTCGACGACCAGGTCGTAGGAGTACTCGACGGCGTCGATGACCAGTCGCCTGGTGATGCCAGTTCCTGGGCCGATTGAGATCCAGTGTTGTTTGTCGAGGTAGCGGCCCGGGGTGATCGTGGCGTGTTCGCATGTCTGCGCGTGGGCGTGGTTGGGTTCGCACTTGACCGTGATGATCTGGTCGTCGGGGTCGTCGGTGATGATCAGGAACACCTTGCCCGCGACCTTGTACACGTCCAGGTGCTCGGTGAACGGGTAGCCGTGGTCGGTGGCCGGCAGCGCGAGGGCCGCCTTGCGGGCGGTGTCCTGGAGCCGGTCTCCGGCCGCGCTCACCGGGCCGCCCGCGCTCCGACGCCGTAGGAGTGCGGGCCGACGGGCTGCTCGGCCTTGGGCAGGTGTGCGACGACGAGCCGGTAGGAGTCGGTGACGAGTTCGGTGACCAGCTGCTCGTCGATGCCGTCCCCGTCTTCCAGGGTGATCCAGTGCTTCTTGTTCATGTGGTATCCGGGCGTGATGTGGCTGTACTGCTCCCGCAGGGCGCGGGCCTCGCCGGGGTCCGCCTTGAGGATCACGACGGAACGCCCGGGAACCTCGGTCATCAGCATGAACACCTTGCCGCGCACCTTGAAGACCTCCCAGTCGTCGCCGAAGGGATGCTCCAGCTGGGCTCCGGGCAGTCCGTCGGCGCAGTTGGCGGCGATCTTGTGCAGGGCCGATCCGCTCATGGGTGCCTCGTTTCTCTAGGTGGTTCCGGGCCGACGGGGGCGAGCGGCGTGGTCGCGGCCGCACGTTCCATCCTTTCCCCGAAGACGGCATATCGGGCGGTAGACTACGGACACGTGATGGTCGACAAGCGACACCTACGGTCGGGCGGGCAGGCCGGAGACGCCGAGATCACGTTGTACGGCTTCCAGCCTCCGGTCGGCACCCCGTACGGGCTCGAGGTGAATACCGTCGAGGACTTCTTCGCTCAGCACGACGACTGGCCGTGGAACCCTCCCCTGCCGGGCCGCGCAACCTTCCACTACCTCATCGCGGTCACCGAAGGAGAGCTGCTCCACGACGTTGACCACCTCACGCGGACCGTCGTCCCTGGCCAGTGGTTGTGGGTGCGGCCCGGACACGCCCAGTGCTGGCACCCGCCCGGGGCCGCCCGCGGCCCGTTCATCCTGTTCGAACCGGGCGTGCTGCGGCCCGACACCGCCCGACTCCTGGCTCAGGTCACAGCGCACGACGCCCCCGCGGTACTGACCCCGCACCCCGAGGACGCCGCCTGGCTCCACCAGACCGCGCTCCAACTCCTGGACGAACACCGCGCCCTCGGGCGGCGACCCCTGGACGTCCACCACGCCCTGCGGCGCAGCCTGCTCGAATCGCTGCTGCTGCGCCTGGCGGCCGCACCGGGCGTCACATCCATGAGCGCGACCACGGCCAACACGGGCCGCGGCGGCAGATACGGGCGTTTCCTGGACGCCTTGGAGCTGCACTTCCGCGAACTACACCGGGCCGCCGACTACGCGCGGCTGCTGGACTGTTCGGTCCGCACCCTCAGCCGCGCCGCCAGGGATGCGACCGGAAAGGGTGTTCGTGAGCTCATCGACGACCGGCGCCTGCTAGAAGCCCGCCGCCTGCTGGGCGAGGGCGGGTGGGACGCCCGGGCCGTGGCCACCCAGCTCGGCTTCACCGATCCCGCGAACTTCGGCCGGTTCTTCCGCGACCGCACCGGTCTCACCCCGGCCGCTTTCGCGGCCCGGGAGGCAACGCGCAGGTAGGGGTGCCGATCGGGCTGGGGTCACACCCAGTTGGGGGCATGCTCTTCGGCGTAGCGGGCGCCGAATCCGCCGTTCGGGAGGATCTCGTGGATCGCGGCGAGATCGGCCTCGGTGAGGGTGACGTCGGCGGCGCGGGCGTTCTCCTCCATGCGGGCGGCGCTCCGGGTGCCCGGGATCGGGACGATCTGCTCGCCCTGAGCGAGCAGCCAGGCCAGGGCGAGCTGGGAGACGGTGAGGCCCTTGGCTGCGGCCAGCCGGCCGAGCCGCTCCACGGCTTCGACGTTCTTCTCGAAGTTACCGGGCTGCCAGCGCGGATCGGAGTTGCGCATGTCGCTGGCGTCGTATGAGCCGGCGGGCTTCGCGGTACCGGTGATGAAGCCGCGACCGAGGGGCGAATAGGCAACGAAGCCGATGCCGAGCTCCTGCAGAACCGGAAAGAGCTGCTCGACGTCGCGCTCGAACAGCGAGTACTCGGTCTGCAGGACCGAGACCGGCTGGACGGCGTGCGCCTTGCGGATCGTCTCCGGACCCGCCTCACTCAGGCCGAAGTACTTCACCTTGCCCGCGTCGATCAGTTCCTTCACCGTCCCGGCGACGTCCTCGATCGGCACGTCCGGGTCGACGCGGTGCTGATAGAAGACGTCGATCTGGTCGACGCCCAAGTAGCGCAGGCTGTTGTCGGCGACTTTGCGGATGTTGTCCGGGCGGCTGTTGAGGCCGAACCCCTGGGACGGGTCGGACAGGTCGAAGCCGAACTTGGTGGCCAGGACCACCTCGTCGCGGAAGTCCTTGACCGCCTCGCCGACCAGGATCTCGTTGGAGCCGGTGCCGAAGCCGTAGAGCTCGGCGGTGTCGAAGAAGGTGACGCCCAACTCATGGGCGCGACGGATAGTGGCGATGCCCGCCTGCTCGTCGCCCGGCCCGTAAGCCATGGTCAGGCCCATCGAGCCGTAGCCGATCGCCGAGACGGTCAGGCCCTGGGTGCCGAGTGTCCGGTGCTGCATGTGAATCCCTTCCGGATCGAACCAAACAGTTTGGTTTGAAGCCTATCCCGACCATCGCCAGAATCAAACCAAACGGTTCGGTCTGGTAATCTTGACGGCATGAGCGCACCCACCCAGGATTCGGTCCGCGACCGCATCGTGAGTGCCGCCAAGGCCGAGTTCTCCCAGCACGGGATCGCCGGGGCGCGGATCGACCGCATCGCCAAGGCCGCCAAGACCAGCAAGGAACGTGTCTACGCCTACTTTTCCAGCAAGGTCGCCCTCTATCGGTTCGTCTCCGCACAGGAGCTCACGGCCGTGGCCGAAGCGACCCGCCTGGACCCTGCCGACCTGCCCGGGTACGCCGGCCGTCTCCATGACTACTTCACCGGACACCCCGACCGCTTCCGGCTCATGAGCTGGGGGCAGTTCGAGCTCGACGCCGGCGACCCCCTCCCTCATGACGCCTTCCGGGAGTCAGTGGCCCGCAAGCTCGAGCAGATCCGCGAGTCTCAGGAAGCCGGCCATCTGGACGCCCAGTGGGACCCGGTCGACATCCTCGTCCTCGTCAACCAGATCTCCACTGCCTGGGCCGCACAGCCTGACTTGCTGCCCCCGTCCCGCGAGGATCGCGCCACGTTCCTGGCGGCACGCCGAGCCGCTGTCGTCACGGCCGTCGAGCGGCTGTTTCCTGCGGCGGCGAACCGACAGGTTCCCAGTTCCTCCGCCCGTTCCTCCTGAGCAGGCCGCGGGCGGCCACTGCCACATCGCTCACCCACCGAGAGCCCGTCGGATGAACTCCTCGCGGGTCGCGTTGGCCGCGCACGACACCGCCGCGTCGCCCGCCGTCAGGTCGGACCCTTGAAGGCCCCGCCGCCCCACATGTGCAGGTCGACGCTCACGCCCGCCTCGTGGCTCACGTGGTCCCCTCGGCCGCCCATGATCATCCCGCCGCCGTGGAGGCTGAGGATGCCGCCCTTGGGGCCACGGTCCTCGGCGGGGCTGAGGATCAGCACCGTGATGTCCGGTGCGCCTTCCGGCCCGGGGACCTGGCGCTCCTCCCGGGTCGACCTAGTGCCCGACCGAGTCGCCGGCTGCGATGAGTACGTCGCGCCCCGCGATCGGTTGTCAGTTGTCCAGGACGACGACGTGCTTGCCCGGTGTGGTGCCGGACTCGACGTCGGCCTGGGCATCACGGACCTGCTCCAGGCCGTGGTAGACCTTCGCGACCGGGGCCTTGAGGCTTCCTTCCGAGATGGCCTGAAGCTGGTGGGCGAAGGCATCGGCCGGGAGGTCGGCGGCATCGCCCGCGTAGGCGGTCAGCCGCACCCCGTTGGGGATCATGAACGGGGTGAAGTCGGTGATGGTCCATTGGCCCGCCAGGGCTCCGGTGAAGCAGAGGGTGCCGTGCCGGCGGACGGTGCGCAGGGTGTCGGTGAGGACCGAGCAGCCGACCAGTTCCAGTGCGGCGTCGACGCCGTTCGGGAACAGGCCGCGCACCTGGTCGCTGAGGGTGCCGTTGTCGACGAGGGGGTGGTCAACTCCCGCTGCCCGCAGTTCCCCGGCCCTCGCCTCACTGCGCGAGGTGGAGATGACGGTCGCGCCGAGATCCTTCGCGATCGCGGCCGCGCTCAGCCCGACAGTGGAGGTGCCGCCGCGGATCAGCAGCGTCTGCCCGGCCTTCAGGTCAAGGCCCCGGGTCAGGGCTCCGTACGCGGTCTGGAACATCTCCGGCAGCGCGCCGACCACATCCCAGGGCAGGCTGGTGGCGAACGGGATGACCTGCCCGGCGGGGACGGTGACGTACTCGGCGTACGCGCCGTCGTACGACCGGCCCATGCCGCCCATCATGGTCGCCACCTGCTGGCCCGGCCGCAGACCGCTGTCTTCGTCGGCCTCGTCGACCACGCCGACGCCCTCGATGCCCGGGATGCGCGGGTAGGTGACCTCCGGGTCCGACTCTCCCTTGCGGGTGCTGACCTCGGACTCGTTGACACCGAACGCCTTCACCTTGATCCGCACCCAGCCGGGATTGCGTACGGGCACCGGCACATCCTTGATCTGAAGCGCGTCCAATCCGCCGGGGCGGGTGACGACGACGGCCCGCATCGTCGCCGGTGCAACGTCGTCGGCCGCTGCTGCTGTCGACTGACTCATGCCGAGTTCCTCCCTCTGTTCATCCCTGATGCCTGTTCCCCTGGTGCGCTGTTCCGCATTGCCCGCTCGCCGTCAGGGGCGGTCGATGCCTTCCCACAGGTCGAGGACCTGCTGGTAGTGGGCGGTGCCCTCGAACGGAGAGTTGCCGACGGTTCCCGAGACGAGCTGGTCCGTGACGGCGGGCCACAGACGGGAGTGCTCGCCGGTGGCGAAGTCGAGCACGATGTCGCGGATACGCGTGTCCCGCTCCGCCTGCTCCGCGCTGCGGCCCGGCTGCTCCTGGCCGACCAGGGCGTACATCTCGGTGCCGTGCACGGCGGGCGCACCGTCGGCGGGGCCGATCAGGAGGAGGTGGGCGTTGCCGCCGGCGGCGGCGTGGGCCAGGGCGCCGCGGGCGGCCGGGATCGCGAAAAGGTAGTCCGCCATGACCGCGGCGCGGACCTCCGCCGGGGAACGGCCGCCCTGATCGTAGGTATTGACGATCTTCTCGGCGCGGGAGCGGGAAATACGCCACCTCGCGACCTCATCGACGACGCGGTCGATCGTCTGCGGGTCGAACCGGTCGACGTCGTTCGCCACCCACCAGCCCATATCGTCGCTGGCCATGCTCAGCAGCACGTCGACGTCGCGGTGCGCCCCCGAGGCCAGGACGTCCATGGGGTGCGCGTGCACCACCGCGCCAGGCTGCCCGATGTCCAGGACGACGCCTGTGGCCTTGTTGTCCACCCCTCCGCGGACACCGAGGTCCGTCGGCGCGACCTTGCGCAGGGCGTCCCGCAGGGAGAACGGATCGAGGTCGAGCACCTTCTCCGGGTTGTTGGCAACGCCGAGCTCGGTGACGAACCGGTCCGTGAGTTCCTCGGCCCACCAGGCCGGGATAGAGCGGGCGGGCCCGCCGGAGAACCCGGCCAGGCGCCGGTACAGGCCGTCCGCGGACGAGGCGCCGAGCAGTCCGAGGGTGGAATAGGCGCCGCCACTGTGACCGTAGACGGTGACGCTGGCGGGGTCGCCACCGAAGTGGGCAATGTTCCGCTGCACCCAGGTGAGCGCGGCGATGATGTCCTGGAGGAAGAGGTTGCTGGCCTCGGCGAGCCGCCCGCCGTACTGCGAGAGCGAGAGCGCACCCAGCGAGCCGAGCCGGTAGTTGATCGACACACCCACCACGCGCCCCGTCGCGGCCAGACCGGAGGCATTCGAGGTGATCTGCGTGTTCGCGCCGTACTCGAATCCGCCGCCGTGGATGTACACGGTCACCGGAAGCGCCTTGCCGGCCGGCTGCTCGGGGGCCCACACGTTCAGGTTCAGGCAGTCCTCGCCCATCCCGCTGTCCGCCTCCAGCCAGTCGCCGCTGTCGGGCTGGATCGAGACGACGCCCTTGCGGTCGTAGGGGAGGTCTGGATCGAAAGCCGCGACCACGGGGCGGCGGTACCGCTCGGCGGTGGCGTACGGAATCCCCCACCAGGACCGCACCCCAGGTGCAGTTGGGGCCTTGGGTGCGATAGCGGTCACGGCATGTCCTTCCGGCGGGCGTTGGTGTTTCGCGCGGTTTGTCGGCGGCTGATCAGTCGGCGGCGCGATGCCGCTGTCCCATCGTTGCC
Source organism: Kribbella hippodromi (assembly GCF_039531045.1). Lineage (NCBI taxonomy): Bacteria > Bacillati > Actinomycetota > Actinomycetes > Propionibacteriales > Kribbellaceae > Kribbella > Kribbella hippodromi. The sequence goes on from NZ_BAAAPH010000003.1 coordinate 147,861, forward strand.
CGAGAACCGACAATTCGCCCGACCGGCAGCGGACACATGCTGGTCGCCAGGTGACATTTTTCGCGCGGCAGCTCGGCGAGGACCGACAGCATGCCGAACACCGCGTGGAGCGGTTGCTGCCCAGCCTGGCGCGGATGCTCTCCCGCATGGAGCGAGTGCCGAGCGGATGCTGCCACACCTGGAACGGATGCACTTCTACGTGGAGCGGGTACTTAGCGGTGCTACTCCGCGTAGACGGGTGCCAAGCGGGATGCTGCTCCGCGTGGAGCGGATGCACTTCCGCGTGGAGCGGATGCACTTCCGCGTGGAGCAGGTGCTGCTCAGCCTGGCGCGGGCGTGCTCCCGCGTGGAGCGAGTACCAAGCGGTGCTGTTCCGCGTGGAGCGGATGCACTCCCGCATCTAGTGGGTACCAAGCGGTGCTGCCGGATGTGCTCCCGCACGTCGGTCAGGTACGTGTACGCGGCCGCGCGATCGAGGGGTGCTGCTCTGGGTGGGGTGGGGCTGTGGGGCCGGTGCCGGACGGCAGGAGGCGGTTGGCGGTGCGCGCCGTCGCCGTCAGGAGCCCGCCCGCTCCGAGGCGAAACTGCTTCCTGCCGTCCGGTACGGGTCCTCAGGTGTCGTGCTCGAGGATCCGAACCCGGGAGACCTTCAGCAGCTTCCTGGCCTTGGCGCTCCAGTCGGAGCACAGGAAGCGGGCCGCGGTCTCCGGCCAGGCGACCACCACGACCTCGTGGCTTCCGGTCGTCTTCACCATCTGCATCAGGGCCAGCAACACCTCGCCGTGCGTGATGGACACATGCACCGGATCGCGACTCGCGGCCCGGAGCCTTCGGGAACTGTGCTCGATCACCGAGGCCAGATCGACGGCCGGGTCCGCGAGGGTGGCCACCGGTGTCCGGCTCGGTGCCGGCGGGATGACCCGCGCCGACGGGACTGTCGCGGAGCCGACCACGGTCGCCGAACCGGTCAGCCCGGCCACGTCCGCGAACGTCGAACCCAGCAACGCCATCGGTCCACCGAACCCGTTCTCCGGATGACTGGAGACCAGCAGGTGGTACTCGACGGTGTCCTCGTACCTTGCGTGCAGGGCGGCAACGCGGCGCGCGTCGCCCTCGCTCATCTCCCGCTCGATGAGCACCACCACGTCGTACGTCATTCGTGGCTCCCTTCGCCAATTCCGTTGTACTCCTGGACCCCGATGCGCCAAAACCGCCCCCGCGTCCGTCACGGAATTGTCAAACTCCTCTCAGGAGGCTCCCAGACTCGCCCGGGCGCGGGTGTCAGGCGCCAGCCCGGCCAGCAGCTGCGGCGCGTCGACCAGCGCCACGCTGGCCCGGTCGAGCAAGCGCGGGTGCAGCGCGAACACCTCGCTCCCCGGCCGCGGCGTGACATCGCCCGTCAGCACCGCGACGAAGTCCGACCGGCCGGCCGCGTCCTCGTCCCAGGCGCGGTCCGGCTCCAGCCGCGCCGTCACCCGGCGCGCGAACGTTGCGATGTCCTCAGCCGCGTCCCGGATGTACCCGACGACCGAGCCGTCGGCGCAGCGAACCGCGATCTCATCGGTCCGGGCCGCGGCGTGCCAGCAGCAGATCTCCCACAGGCTGACCCGATCGCCCGAGCCGTACACCTCCTCCAGCGTCGCGGACATCAGCCCGAGGCGGCCGCCGTACCGGGCGATGTTGTGGCCGTAGCCGGCCGCGCCGAGGTTCACGTCGTACCAGCGGAGCTCCTTGGTCTGCAGGTCGACGCCGAACGGCATCAGGATCTTCGCCGGACCGGACAGATCGAACCGTTCATCGACCGCGGCCGGGTCGAACAGCCCGTTCGGCCGGCGCATCACGCCGACGAACCCGCGCTCGAGTACGTCGAACGGCACGTCGTTGTAGCTGAACACCACCGGCAGTACGTACCGGCCGCCGATCCGCCGCACCGCGCGGAGGTCGACATCGACGAACTCGGTCGAACCATCCGGCGCGGGCGCCGAGGTCAGGTCGCCGGAGTGCACCAGCGCGTCCTCGTCGAACCGCAGCCGGGTGTAATCGCAGAGCCCGACGAATCCCCACTCGTCATCGAACACCGCGACCGACAGGTCCAGATCGATCCGCCGGCGCCTCGGCTCGACCCAGTGCAAGAACAGCCGCAGCAACTCGTCCGGCGGGATCGGCACCGCGCTCCCCCGCGTCATCCGCAGCAGGCTCGACGACGCGGTCCGCTCCGAGGTGGGCGCGGCCAGGCGGGTCAGCTCCTCGTCCAGGAAGGCGCGCCGCCAGCGCGGCAGATCCGTTGCCCGGCGCAACATTTCGCCGGTGAGGACGCCGGACAGCGCCGACGCCAGCTCGGACGGGATCGGCTCGCGCTCGTCGACCGCGGTCCAGACCCGGGCCGTGCCGCCGCGCGGAAAGAACAGGCGCAGGTCACCCGGTGGCGTACGCACCTGGCCGAGCGCCGCGGTCAGCACCACCGGCGACACGTCCGACGCGGCGGTCGTCAGCGCGTCGACGAGGAGCGGGTGCTGCTCCGGCGGAAGGGTCCGCGCCAAGTGCACCAGGCGGCGTACGAGCTCGCCTGGGCGTTGACGAAGCAGATCGAGCGCCTGATCGGGGCGGTCACGCGCGAATGCACTCTCCACCCGCGCGGCGAAGGTGGTCATCACCAATCGTCCATCCGCGATGCGTACGAACGGATGGCGCGACGCCTCGCCGGCTACCGCGCGACCGGCCGGCGTACTCAGATCCAGATCCGTGCGGCGCAGGATCGCGAAGGCCAGCGCGGCGACCGGGAAACGTGCCGCGAACTCGAACGGGTGCAGGTTCTCCGCGATGCGCTTCCAGACGCGCTCGTGCCGCAGCAGGTCCTCGATCAGGGTCTCGACCGGCATCCGGTCCAGCCGCTGGAGCAGCAGCCGCCGGGTGGCGCGTGGCAGCGACTTCCGGCGGAGCGGTGGCGTACGGAGGCTTGGGTCGGCGTCCATCAGGGCATGGATCACGCGAAGCACATCGGTCGCGGTGTCCGTGCGGTCGATCAGCTCCGGATCGTCCGGAAGGAACCGGGCGAGCACCAGCGCGCGGGTTTCGCGTACCGGAATGTCGGCGGGCAGCCAGGACGAGTCCGCTCCGTCGAGCAGGACGAGCAGATCGGCGCGGTCGGACGCTGAGAGCGGCGCACGGCGTTGCAGGAGCGCCTCAGCGGTCTGCCGGGCGGAGTCGCGCGTTGCCAGCGACAGCAGCCGGAGGCGGTCCGAACGGACGTGCGCGGGCTGATCCGCTTCGGTGGACGGCTGCAGGAACGGGTCATTGGGGTCGATCCGGCGCAGGCACAGCGGGCAGGCGCTGAGGTCCGCACCGTCCCAGCAGGTACGGCAGACCAGGTGGGCGCACGGTGCGACCGGTTGGACCGTGCTGGTGTCCCCACACAAGACACAGGGCTGGTTGGGCTCCTGGAGCAGCCGGGCGAACACTCTGTTCACGTAGAACGTCTCGGTGTTGCCCGGGACGGACTGCGGGAAGTCACGGAACAGTGGCGTGTGCTCGGTGTCGAATCCGGACTCGGCGTCGAGCAGGTCGAGCAGTGCGGTGCCGAAGCCGGCAAGGGCCGGAGCTGAGAGGGCAGTGCAATGCCGGTACAGGTCGACTGACAGTAGGTAGCCCCGCTGGATCAGGTCCGCCTGGAGCGCGGACAGGCCGGCCTGGATCGTCAGCGGGCGGCGCAGCCAGTGCCAGGCCGAGCGCCGGACCGGTGGGGTGAGCGTGGCGGCGTCGACAAGCCTGCGGTGACGGAGCATAACCGCCGCTTGCGTGCCCCATGCCTTGGTCAGTGCACGCGAGTTGTCAGGTGCGGCAGGCATGGCGGCGGCTCCCCCGGTCGGCGGTGCGGACAGCGCCAGGGGCGGAGAGCGGACGCGCTACTTGGCCTGGTGAGGGAGAAGGAAGCACGTCCAGGAGCCGCCCCTGGCACCGAGAACGCTACCGGCGGCCACCGACAGTTTCCGGCCGGACAGCCGGAGCACTCGGGCCGCCGCGGAGCCGAGCCTGGGGCCGGAAAAAGGGCCCGGAAAAGAAGAGCTCCGGTAGCAGGGTCGGGGCCGCCCCGCCCAGACCCCGCTACCGGAGATCTCCAGAGTAGAACCTGCACCCAAATAGCGCTCCACCGGGTCCTCGATTCGGTCCGGAGCCGGCACTGCTGCGCCGCCGCCCGGCCGCGGTTCGTCACCCTCGGCAGGCGGCAGCGTACGCATTGTGCCCGGCGACGACCGCGACAATTCCAGGTACAGTGCATCTCGTGGAATTCCGTACCGTCCCGGATTCAATCCGTGACGATTGCGGTGAAATGTAAGAAACAGGTAAAGAATTACCCGGGGTTACCAGTCGTTGCCGCCGGCGAACCAATCGTTACCACCAGCGACGAACCAGTCGTTGCCGCTACCGGTGAACCAGTCGTTACCACCGCCGCGCCGGGCGGAACGGCCGGTGAACCAGTCGTTTCCCCCAGTCAGCCAGTCGTTCCCGCCCCCGGTGAACCAGTCGTTGCCGGTGCTGGCGATGCGCATGGTGTTCTGCATGATTTCGACCCTTCTGATGACCAACTGGTGGAATGCCCCGAACTTCGGAGTGACCTGACGTGAACGTCCAGTTACGATGAACGCATAACCGCCGGGATATACCGTGTGAGGGCTGCTGATGATTCTGATCGGTCGGAGCAACTGGTTGCCACCCCGGCAATGGAAGCTCTGGTCGTTGCCGAGAACAGCATTGGCTTATGTGCTCGCGATCGATGTGATCGCGGTCACGATCACCGCCCTCGCCGTTCGCACTACGGTGAGCGGCCCGCATCCCGGGGTCCGGCACGCGGAGTGGGTGGCGTTCGTCGTGCTGGCCGCGACGTCGACGCTGCACCTGGAGTCTGCCCGCAGTATCGAGCGCCGACGCGAGATGGCGGCCAATACTTCGCCGCACACCAATCTGAAGTGCCTGTGGACGTTCGCGGCGCTGCTGCTGCTCCCGCTGTCCCTGGTCATCCCGCTGATCGTCTTGTCGTACTGCTACTCCTGGTTCCGCGTGTACGGGCGGACCGTGGCGCACCGGAAGGTGTTCTCCGCGTCGACGTACATCCTGGCCAGCGCGGCAGCAGCCGCCGTACTGCGCGCCGGGGGCCTGTTCGACGCTCCGCGGGTGCCAACCGGCTTCTGGTCACTGCTGGTGGTCGTAGCTGCCGCTGCGACGTGGTGGCTGGTGAACTACGCGCTGGTGATCGGTGCGATCCTGCTGTCGAGTCCGGAGGCCACAGCCCGCCAGGCGCTCGGTGAGCTGTCCGACCAGCTGGTGGTGTGTGCAGGGCTTGGGCTGGGCGTAGCGATCGCTGCGATCCAGTCGTCGTACCCGTGGGTCGTGCCGGTGCTGATGGTGACAGTGCTCGCACTACACCGGGATCTGTTGCTGCCGCAGTACCAGCGCGCAGCCGGTACGGACGCAAAGACCGGTCTGGCCACGTCGTCGTACTGGGCGAGCGCGGTGCCCGCGGAGCTCGCTCGTGCGGACACACTGCGCAGCACTGTCGGTCTGCTGTTGCTGGACCTCGACAGGTTCAAGGAGATCAACGACACGTACGGGCACCCGGCTGGTGACCAGGCGCTGCGTGCAGTGGGACAGGCGATCCGTGCCGAGGTCCGCAACGGTGATCTGGTCGCACGGGTCGGTGGAGACGAGCTGGCAGTACTGCTGCCGGGTGCATCCGAGCCAGAGGTACTGGAGATCGCGGACCGCATCCGTGAGCGGCTGGTGAGCCTCAGCTTGTCGGTCAGTACAACCGGTCGGGGCATGGCTGTCATCAACGGCGTACCAGCCTCGTTTGGCGCGGCCATCTACCCGGAGGTGGCGACGACCATGGACCAGCTCGTGCTGGCCGCCGATGACGCACTGCTGACAGCCAAGCGGGCCGGGCGCAACCAGATCATCGCTGCCCGGCCGCACCCGGCCACTACGGAACAGCCAGAGTCAGAGGACTCGGACCGGTCCGTCAGCGACTGACTCTGATCAGGGCCTTGCCACGGAGGGTGCGACCCTCCAGAGCGCGGTGAGCGTCGGCCACGTGGTCTAGGTCGTACTCCTGGTCGACCACTGGCTTCAGATCGCCTGCCGCGGCTCGGGCGATGACGTCCGCGCCGGTGACCGTCGTAGTCGTACTGTCGGCGCGGAGGTCCATGATCCCCTTGACGGTGATGGCACGCCGCGCAGCCTCGTCCGGGTCGATGGCAGCGAAGCCGCCGCTCGGTGCACCGTGCGCCGAGATCCACCCGCCGTCCGCGGTGGCCCGGAACGCGGCCGCGCCGAGTTCGCCACCGGCGCCTTCGAACACGATGCCGGCGCCGCGGTTGTTGGTCACCTCCAGTACCGCCTTCTCCCAGCCGGGGTGGCTGTAGTCGATCAGTACGTCCGCGCCCTGCGTACGACTGAGCTCAAGCTTCTCGTCACCACGGGCGGCTGCGATCACCCGTGCGCCGGCCTGGTGGGCCAGTTGGACGAGTAGTAGGCCCATGCCGCCGGCGGATGCGGTTACTAGTACGTCCTGGCCGGTCATTGGTGGTGCAAGTGCTTCGAGCATGAGGGCGGTGAAGCCGTCGCCGTACACCGCGACTGCGGTTTGAAGGTCGAGCTCGGGCGGTACCTCGACCAGGTCGGTGGTCGTCAACGCCAACTCGGCATGCGCGCCGAAGCCGATGGAGCGGCCGACGACGGTCTTTCCGATCCAGTCCGCCGGTACGTCCGGGCCGACCGCGCGAACGGTGCCACCGAGTGTGCCGCCGGGAACGTACGGTGGCTGGACGTCGAAGAACTTGCCATGCTCCCCACGGCGGATCGCGGTCTCGACGAAGATCACGTCGGCGTACCCGACTTCCACCAGCACCTGCCCCGCGGCGGACACCGGGTCCGGAAGAACCTTGGTCTCGATCACGTCCGGACCGCCGAACCCGGTCACTACTGCTGCACGCATGACTACCTCTCCAGTCCTCGACTTCAGTACTCCCGAGCCTGCTACCTCAACGTCGGTTGAGGTCAAGAAACCGAAGTTGTCGGCGCGGCCGCGTACTGTGCGGGCATGCTGAACGCCGTCTTCGTCCCCGCTGACCCACCCCGCCTGGGTCAGCTGGCGCTGTACGGCGATCTGACTGCGGCCGAGCCGGCCAACGGCACCGCCACCCTCGCCCTCCCCCAATCCAGCACCGTCCGCGAAACCACCATTCCCGCCCACCTGCTCACCATCCCCACCCTGCTGACTCACCTGACCGATCCGACGGCATCGGAGGGTTGGGAAGCGTCGGTTGGTTGGCAAGCCTGGCGGGCAGCGGGGCTTGCCGGGCTGGGCTTGATCGGGCGTGGACGATTGGTGCCAGACCACAGTCCCGCCGGGTACGGCGCTTGGCGGGTCGCTCCGCTGGAGCCACTCGATCTCGCCTGGCTCCGCAACCTCAGCGCCGCGATGCCGCCGTACGCCTATGCGGTCCCGATCGAAGGGTCCGACCCGCTGCGCATCGTCGAGCCAGAGGAGCTCATCCGCGCCTTCTGGGACGCCCTGGCCGACACCCTCGTCCGCACCCCCGCCGCCGCGCTCACCACCCATCCCAGCGCCGCTCCCTTCGCCGCCACCGCCCCCACTCCGATCGAAGGCTCCACCACCTGGCTGGACGAAACCACCCTCACCGAACAAGCCGGCACGCACCTGGTCCTGCGCATAGAACCTCCGGACCTCCCCTCCAACGAAGACGCGCACCACAGCCCGTACGCGGACTTTCGGGCGGTTTTGCAGCTTCGGAGTGGGGTGGATCCGAGTCTGCTGATTGATGTTGCCCAGCTCTGGAACGCACCGTCCGCCGTGCTCTCCGCGCTCGGCGAACGGGCCGAGACTGACCTGCTACTGGCGCTTCGTCGCGGCGCCCGCGTCTGGCCGCCGCTCGGTGCCGCGCTCGCCGACGCCGCGCCGGAGCACGTCACCATCGACGACACCGCCCTGGAAGAACTCGCCGAGGGCAGCGCCGCACTGGAGGGCGCCGGCATCGAAGTGCTCTGGCCGACCGAACTCTTCGCGGGTCAACTGGCGATCCGCGGCACCGCCGGCACCCCGACCCCCGGCGCCGTCACCGGCCCCGACTTCAACCTCAACGACCTGGTCGCGTTCCGCTGGCGCCCAACGCTCGACGGCGAGGACCTGACCGAGGCGGAAGTCTCCGCCCTCGCCGAAGCCAAACGCCCGATGATCAGGATGCGCGGCCGCTGGATTCGGGTCGACCAGGACCTCGTCCGCAAACTCCGCGACGGTTCGACGCGCCGGCTGACCGGTGCCGAAGCGCTCGGTGCCGCGCTCACCGGGACGATCGATGTCGACGGCGAGCTGGTTCCGTTCGACGCCGGCGGTTCACTGGCCGCGATGCTCGGCCGGCTGCGTACCGCCGAGGAACCAGCTCCGTTCACGGACCCGGTCGGCCTACGCGCTACGCTCCGCGACTACCAGCGCCGCGGCGTCGCGTGGATGGCGCAGCTCGCCGACCTTGGCCTCGGCGGTTGCCTGGCCGACGACATGGGCCTGGGCAAGACCATCCAGGTGATCGCCCTGCATCTGCACATCAACCGCCGCGGCCCGACGCTCGTCGTCTGCCCGTCGACCCTGCTCGGCACTTGGGAGCGCGAGTTCGCCAGGTTCGCGCCGGACGTGCCGACCCGGCGCTACCACGGTTCTGGTCGGAGCCTCAGCGATCTGGGCGCGGACGAGGTCGTGCTCACCACGTACGGAGTGGTGCGGCAGGACCATCGCGTCCTCGGTGAAATCTCCTGGGGCCTTGCCGTCGCGGACGAAGCACAGCACGCGAAGAACCCGCTGTCACGTACCGCCCGCGCCCTGAGAACGTTGCCGTCAGCAACCAGGATCGCCCTGACCGGTACGCCGGTGGAGAACCGCCTGTCCGAGCTCTGGTCGATCCTCGACTGGTCCGCGCCTGGGCTGCTCGGCACGCTCGATCGCTTCCGCCAAGACGTCGCGGTGCCCGTCGAGCGCTTCCACGACGAGGAGGCGACGGCTCGGCTCGGGCGGGTGACGCGGCCGTTCCTGTTGCGCCGGAAGAAGAGCGATCCCGGGATCGCGCCGGAGCTGCCGCGGAAGTCCGAGCACGACGTCGTCGTACCGCTGACCACCGAGCAGGCCACGCTGTACCAGGCCGTCGCGAAGGAAACGCTCGCCAAGATCGAGTCGGCGGAAGGGATCGCGCGCCGCGGGCTGGTGCTGAGTCTGCTGACGCAGCTGAAACAGGTGTGCAACCATCCGGCCCAGTTCCTGCACGAGAAGGGTCCGCTCGAACGGCGCTCCGGCAAACTCGCCGCGCTCGACGAGCTCCTGGACGTGATCCTGGCCGAGGGCGAGTCGGTGCTGATCTTCAGCCAGTACGTGGAGATGTGCCGGCTGATCGAAGCGCATCTCGCGGCGCGGCAGGTGCGTACGCTGTTCCTGCACGGCGGGATCGGCGTACGGAAACGGGAGGACATGGTCGAGCAGTTCCAATCCGGCGCCGCGCAGGTGTTCTTGCTGTCGTTGAAGGCCGGCGGTGTCGGGCTGACGCTGACCCGCGCGACACATGTCGTGCATTACGACCGCTGGTGGAATCCTGCGGTCGAAGATCAGGCGACGGACCGCGCGTACCGCATCGGGCAGGACCGGCCCGTACAGGTGCATCGGCTGGTCACCGAGAACACACTCGAGGACCGGATCGCGACGGTCATCAACGCCAAACGGGACCTTGCTGACGCGGTCGTCGGTTCCGGCGAGGCGTGGCTGAGCGAGCTGTCCGACACCGAGCTGACGGAGCTGGTCGAGCTGTCCACCACACCGGCGAAATCGGGCGCGGCGAGCGCGTACAACCCTTCCACAGTTGGCAAATCCGGCGGTGATCCGGGTGGCTGATGAGGAGCGTACGCCGTGGCAAGGCTGGCGGCGGAAGGGTGAGGACGCCGGGCTGCCTGCGGCGAAAGGGCCGGGCAGCCGGCGTACGTTCGGCGCGACCTGGTGGGGTCGTGCCTGGCTGGATGCGCTGGAGCAGCGGGCCCGGCTCGATCCGGGTCGGCTGTCGCGCGGACGGTCGTACGCGCGCCGGGGCAGCGTGCTGGAGCTGACTGTCGCGGCCGGCGAGGTCGAGGCGACTGTGCAGGGCAGTCGCAGTACGCCGTACCAGGTGACCGTACGCATCCGCGCGTTCTCGACGACCGAGTGGGATGCGGTGCTGAAGATCATGTCGGCGCAGATCGGCCGCGTCGCCGCGCTGCTCGACGGTGAGCTTCCACCCGAGGTGGTGGATGACGTACGCGCCACAGGTCTCGATCTGCTTCCTGGCGCCGGCGAGGTGATCACCCACTGCACCTGCCCCGATTTCGCCGTCCCGTGCAAACACTCCGCCGCCGTCTGCTACCTGATCGCCGACGCCTTGGACGAGGATCCCTTTGCTCTACTCCACCTCCGCGGCCGCTCCAAACAAGACCTCCTCACCACTCTCCGCGCCCGCCGCTCGCACCCCACCACCACTCTCCCCACCTCGCCCCGCCCCCGAGGCATCCCAGCCCTAGCCGCCTTCGCCGCCCACTTGCCGGCCCGCGCTGTTGATGCCCCGGAGGGTGCGGATGGTGTTGTGGGTGGTCTGGTGGCGGTGCCGGCTGTGGGGCGGGTGTTGGGGAAGGCGGGGGTGCCGGTGGCAGTGGGGGTGTTGGAGGCGCCTCGGGGGTCGGGGATTGAGGTGCGGGAGCTGGTGGAGCTCGCGACGGACGCGGCCCGGCGGGCTTGGGAGTTGGCGTCGGGCAACGGGGACGGCGGTCTCGAGCTGACCTTCGAGCAGGACCTCGCGCGCCGCGCATCGCACGTACTCGGCACACCGGAGCTCGCTGACCTCGCCCACCGCGCCGGGATCTCCGCCCGCCAACTGACCACCTGGGCCGCCGCCTGGCACGAAGCCGGCGCCAGCGGCCTCGCCGTCACCCTCGACGAGCCGCACGACGCAGCTCCCGAAGCACTCGCCGAAGCTTCCCCCGAAGCATTCGCCGAAGCACTCGCCGAAGCACTCGCCGAAGCCGAGCAAGCCCTCCGACCGCTCGGCCCAACCAGCACTCAAGCCAACCGGGTAACGACCGGCAAACTCCAACTCCGCTTGGGCAAAGACAACCTCTGGTACCGCTTCGACCTCCAGTTCAACGACTGGACCCTCACCCGCCCACCCGCCGCCGACCCCCAAGACCTTCTCTGAGATCGACCGCGCGGGTGGTTGACCGGCGGTCGGAGCTGGAGCCTGCTCCAGGTGAGCTGTTAGGTTCTCGTGATGACGACCTACTCGCCGGCCGAGGCGGCCGAACAATCCGGGTTCAGCATCGACACGCTGCGCTATTACGAGCGCGAAGGCATTCTGCCGCGCATCGAGCGCACCGCTGGTGGCCGGCGCGTCTACAGCGACGGCGATCTCTGGATGCTCGGATTCCTGCGTTGCCTGCGGGACACCGGCATGTCGATCGAGCAGTTGCGCCGGTACGGCGAAATGAGCCGCGACGACAACACGATGCCGGAGCGAGTCGCTTTGCTCGAGGAGCACGCCGACTCGATCCGGGCGCGGATCACCGAGCTGAACGCGATCCTCACGCGAGTCGAGGAGAAGACGGACTGGTACCGCGGGGAACTCCGCCGGACGAGCGATGCGGCATCCTGACCGGCTCCACCATCCGGACATCATCGTGTTCTTCGCGCGGCGGTCCAGCTCCATCTGTGGCTGCCGCTTATGCGCCGTCCAGCGCCGCCAGCTCGTCCTCGGTGAGGATGGTTGATGCGCCGAGCACGGCTTCCTCGACCTGTTTCACGCTGCTGACTCCGACGATCGGGGTCAGCGCCGGGCTCCCGGAGGCCAGCCACGCGAGCACCACCTGGCCGGGTTGAAGTCCACGCGCAGCGGCAACCCGGCGCAGCGCCGCCATCCGTCGCTCAGTGCCTGGATGGCAGTACTCGGTCTCGAGTGGCCGGTCGTTGCGGTCGTAGCGGCCTTGGAGGGTGGCCGTGTAGACCCAGCCTTCGAACGACGGGTTGCGTCGCAGGAAGTCGAGGCCATCCGGTGACAGCATTCCCAGCGGGATCGGCTGGCCCTCCACGGCCATGCCGCCGGCAGGCTGAAGATACGAGTAGCGCTGCTGGTAAGCGGCTGGTTGCGGCTGGCCGGCGCGTTCGGCGGTGGCCCGAATCCGCTCGAGCAGCCAGGACGGGTGGTTTGACACGCCCCAGCGAGCGGTCAGCCCGTCACGGACCAGACCGCCGAATGTCTCGACAAGGTCGTCCACCGGAACGGTCGGGTCTTCGACGTGCGCCCAGTACAGGTCCACACCGTCTACGCCCAGCCGCTCCAAGCTCGTCGCCATGGCTGCGCGCACGACATCCGCGCGCAGTCCTTCCAAGTGGTCGGGGAACCCGCCGACGCACGTGGGCTGGGCACCTACCTTGGTACTCAGGCGGACGTGGACACCGGGGTTTGACGCCAGCCAGCGGCCCAGCAGCGCCTCACTCTGACCGCCGAAACCCGTGTCGGACGTCCAGAAGCTGTAGTTGTCGGACGTATCAATAAAGGCCCCGCCCAGTTCGGCGTACCGGTCAAGGATCGAGAAAGCGGTCCGTTCATCCACCGTGGTGCCGAAATACATCGTCCCGAGGGCCATCGTGGGTGCATTCATGGGCCCCACCCTCCCTGCTGGAGCGCGCTCCAGGTCAAACCGGCTCACGAGAGTAGCCTCGCCACCAGCGCGCCGGCCCTCAAAATCTCCTCTAAGCTCCACCCCTAGCCACACCCTGGGGGAGATCCATGCGCCGCATCACCACACTCGTCGCCACCGCGGCAGTCGCCCTAACCCTGCCCGCCTGCGACCCAGCCACCACCCAACAGTCCAAACCATCCGCAACCCCCACCACCGCCGCAAACCTCTGCGACCAAGTCCGCCCCCACCTCCCCGGCACCTGGACCACCGCATCCGAACCACCGAGTACCGCCGCACCGCTGTCGGACAGCTGCGCCCTCGTGGACTCCGCAAGTCCCGCCCGCCGCATCCGCATCTCACTGTCGCTCCTGCCCGTCACAGACAAGCAGGCTGCTGCGTATCGCAAGCACGACGAGGTGATGGTGAAGTCGGGAGGTTACGTCGTCAAGGTCACCGACGGTGAGGCCGGACCTGGATCGTGGGCGTTGAACCCAGCCGCCGCTGCACCCTGGCTCGTCTTCCGGGCCGCAGGTCACCAGATCCGCCTGCGGATCGAGAACGCCGGTGCCGGAACGATGGAGGACCTCCGCTCAGTTGCGCGCGCCGTCACCGGTCTGTCGGGCGGTCTGCCGTCCTTGCCGGCCGTGATCGCCCGGCCGGAGTGCGAACGCGGAACACCAGCTGCCGAGCACATCCTCGGCGCGAAGGCCGTAGTACGCCGTGATGCTCTGGTTGACGGCCACCTCTGGTGCCGGTGGGGTTCAACGGACCGCACAGCGTGGGTCAGCTCAGGAACGGCCGGCTCTGAGGCATCGTTGGACTTTGTTGACGTCAAAGCCGGTGCGACAGGCGAGGTCGGGATCTCACACAGTGTCAGTGTCGGCGCCGAGGGTTGGCAGCAGAACGACGGCCTCCTGGCCTTCCGTACCGGTTCTGGCGCGTACGTCACGGTTGGTTCTGAACCGTGGGACGAGATGCGCCCGATCCCCATCGTCGTCCTCGCGCGGGCGATTGTTCCTGCGTACAAGTAGGTCAGCGGTTGGTGTACGCGTGGGCCAAGCGGGTGATCAGGTCGTACGGGATGGGCTTGTTCAGTGGGAACTTCAGGGTGCCTTTGCCGGAGCGGTACGGTTCGATGGCGGTGGCCAGGTCTTCGTCGACGGGTGGGATCGGGTACAGGGCGACGTGCGCCTTCCAGCCGCTGAAATGTACGAGCGGGCGGTCGTCCAGGACGATCGTCGGGATCTGGTAGCTGATCTTCTCGCCGGCGCCCGGTACGGCCGCGTGGATCGTACGGCGTACCTTCTCCAGCACCTCACCGACCTCCGCCGGAAACGACTGGATGTACTCGTCAACGGTCTCCATGGCCTACCTCCGGCGGCGTAATGCGGTGTGCTTCTCCAGCTCCGGGATCAACTGGGCGGCGATCTTCGCGTGTCCGGCGACCGAGGGGTGGACCTGGTCGGTGCAGTCGTCCTCGGTGATCCAGCCGGTCGAGTCGATGCACACCAGCTTCGCATCGTCGAGCGATTGCACCGCGGACCGGATCGTCTCGGCGTGCTTCCCGCTGAAGGGCGTCAACGACACGATCGTGGTCTCCGGGTAGGCGGCGCGCACCCGCCGTACATAACGCGCGTACTCCTCGACGTCCAGCGTCGGATCGTTCACCCCGAGATTGACGACCACCACGTCGGACGGCTCGACCCGCTCGGCGCGCGAGCCGGCGTAGTTCCAGCCGAACGAATCCAGCCCCGACGGCACCTCCCCGTTCCCCGGCTTGCTGATCCCCTGGCTGCCGAACCCGACCTGGTACGAGGTCGCGCCGAACGCCCGTGCGGTCAGGTACGCGTACGAGGTCGTGCCGTCCGCGCCTTCCGACTCCGGATGCGTACTGAGCGAGCGCACGCCCTGCGTAATCGAATCCCCGTAGAACTCGATCCGCGGACCAGCGGGCCGCCCGCTCAGCCGGAGCCGGGTCTTCACATCGAGCACCAGCCCCGCGAACACGACCGCGCACCCGAACGGCGGATTCCACCGGTTGGCATGCTCGTTCACATCCTTCACCACGACCTCGACCTGATGCCTGCCGTCGGGCGCGGACAGTTCGACGACCGGCTTCTCGATGATATGCAGTTCGGGCTCGCCGTCGTCGAGCGTTATCCACAGGTGCGGGGCGACACTGAGGCCGTCGGTGTCGAAGAGCAGTTGCACCCGCTCGCCCGCGTACGAGAACGAGATCCGGGACCCGGAGTTGACCGTCACCGCGACGCCGGGCTCCTGTCCCCATTGGCCTTCGAGGACGATGCGCGGATCGGACGGGGCGACGACCTCGCCTGGCTCGAACGGCACGGGCTGCTCCTTCTGCTGGACGGTTGCGCGCGGCTGTTTCACGCGGCCGGAGCCATTCTGCCTGGGCGGTCACCACCCTTCCTTGCGAGCCCGCGCCTCGAACAGCAGGATGCCGGCGGAGAGCGCCACGTTCAGCGAGTCCGCCTGCCCGAGCATCGGGATCGAGACCGCGCCGAACCCTTCGGCGTGCCACTCTCGCGACAGCCCGGAGCCTTCCGAGCCGACCACGAACGCGGTCGGGCCGTCGTACCGCGGGATTCGATAGCTGCCGGTCGCTGCCGGATCAGCGAGATGTACGTGGAATCGGTGACTGCGCAACCATGCCGCGGCGGCCGGGATGTCGTCGAACTCCAGGATCGGGGTCGACAGGACGGTGCCGCGGCTCGCCGAGTACACGGCCGGGTGGGTCGGGCGGGCGCGGCGGCTGGTCAGGATCAGGCAGTCGACCTTCGCGGCGTCGGCGGTACGGATCAGGGTGCCGAGGTTGCCGGCGTACTCGACGCCGTCCGCGACCAGGACCAGGGACTCCTCGGTGAACTGGAACGCGTGCCGGTGCCACTCAGGCAGGCGGGCGATCGAAATCAGGCCGTCGGACCGGGTCTTGCGGGACAGCCGGGCGAGGAGTTTCGCGGAGATGCGATAAACCTCGAGCGCGCGATCCGCGATCCGGCCGACATCGTCTGGGAGAGCGCGATCGGTGGTCCGGCCGACATCGTCGGGGAGAGCGCGGTCGGTGGTCCGGCTGACGTACGCCGGAGCGGCCTCGGGGCACCAGAAGAGGGTCTCGATGATCGCGGTGGTGGTGAGCAGACGGTCGTGCTCCCAGCCTCCTTCGACCATGATCCGGCCGGGCGAACCGTCCTTGCGCAGGGTGAGCAGGTCACGGACACGGGGGTGTTGCGCGCCGATCGACGCGACAGGGTGCACAGTCATGTGCAGGCTCCGTACGGAGAGAATCAGCAAGCGCGCCGGGGGGCCCACGACAGGGCCCGCACCGGCGGGGCGACGCCACCAGGCGCCGTGGTACAGACGCGGCCTTCCCGACCGCATCAACCAAGGATTCTCATCACCCTCCGGATGCTAAACACCCCATCCCCCACCGTCACCCGGTTTTCCACAACCCCGCCGCCCACGTGGCCCACAAGCAGGCGGCGGGTGTGTTTTGGGATGCCGGGCACCAACCACTTCCGCCGTCCGCACCCCACCCGCCTCAGTTGTCCACAGGGAGGCGGCGGGTGGGTTTTGGGTTGTCGGTGGGGCTCGTTAGAGTCCTTGGTCTGGTAGCCCGAGCTGCTATCACACGGGAGGGAGTACGGATGGACGCGACACTGCTCGACGCCGAAGCCGAGGCGGCTGTACTGCGCGTCTACCGTCAGGTGTTCGCCGTGCTCGCCCGCGAGGCCGGCGCGATGATCATCGACCCCGATCTGCTCGACGCCGACCAGGCAATCCTGGACGCGTTCGCGGAGGCGGGCAGCGACGGCCTGACCGTGGAGCAGGCGACGCTCGCCTGCCGCGCATACCCGCATGACGTGATCACCCGCCGCTTCGACGTCCTCAGGCAGTACGGTGCGATCACCAAACTGGTCGACCGGCCGAACGAGTTGCGTCACCGCGCCGCCTTCGCGCCGTACGTGATGCTGATGTTCCTCCGCCGGATGTCCGTCCAGGGCGGCCAGGCCGAGCTGCACCAGCTGCTCACGCTCGAAGCACACAGCGTCAGCGACCCGAACGCGATCGCCGACGACGGACGCGCGTCGATCGAGCGGCTGACCAAGGTCTTCCGGCTGCTCGGCAACGAGCTGGCGATCCTCGTCTCCACCAGCACCACCGCTCAGCTCCGGGAGAACGCGCAGCTCGCGTGGGGCAATGAGCGGTTGATCGAGCAGGCCGAGGGAGTACACCGCCTGGTCCTCGGCCGCTGGCCGGAGTTGCACCGCGACTGCACCTCGCTCCGGATGGCGCTGGCGGCGTACGCCGACGCGGTCCAGCTGGCCGCCGGCCGCCTGGTCGAGCGTGCTGGTACGACGCGAGCGCTCGGTCTGCTACCGAGCGAAACCTGGCTGACGTTCACACGTGGCAGCGAGCCCGAGGCGCTGGCCGCCGTACTGGACGGCATGCTCTTCGACGCCGCCGCGCCGGATTTCTCCGCGCAGACGATGGTCGAGGCGATCGAGATGGGGCGGCGTACGGGCAGCGCGCGGATGGCACCGCCACGCCCCACCGCGGACGCGGAGGCACCGGAATCGGCCGCGGCCACCGATCGGGAAGATCTTCGCGCCGAGGCGGAGCGGGTACTCGCCGGGCGTGCCGAGGTCGACATCGTCGAGGTCGTCGACGAAGCCGGTGACTGGATCACCGCACGGCGCGTACTGGCCGAGTTGACCGCGGCGCACTTGCACGACGAGCTCGAGTACGAGCTGGTCTGGTCGGACGGGATGCGGATCGATCCGGCCGCGGGGACGCCGTGGGCGACCGAGGGCGTGTTCCGGCGGGTGGCGCGATGAGTCCGCAGCAGTCGGAGGCGGTGGAGCGGCGGCTGTACAACGCGCTGTGGTGGGCGAAGGTGCAGTCCGCGGGGCCGATCGTGATCGATCCCGATACGCCTGCCGTCGCCGGGTTGACCCGCGCTGTCGCTCCGGAGGGTGACAAGGTCTGGCTGGTCCCGACGCTGCCGTCCGGCGCCGGACACAGCGTGCTCGAAGAGCTCGGCGCTCCCCCGGTCGCCGTCGAACAGCCGAACGAAACCGCCCGCCTGCTCGCGATCTGCGTCACCTGCTGCTGGACCGACCGCAGCGCGCCCGCCTGGCCCGGTACGACCGGCACTCTCGCACAGATCCGCTCCGTGTACGCCGGTATGCGCGGCCGCCGCGAACAACCGAGCGACCTCACCCTGATCATCGGCAGCCTCCGCCGCCTGCACGCCACCCAGTGGATCCGCTGGGACGAGAAGGTCGCCGAGGTACGCCTCGGCCCCCGCGTAGTCACCTGGACCCCCACCGACCTCTCCACCCTCCGAGACCTCTGCCGCCACCTCCCCGACCCACCCCCAGCTACCCTGACCCCCCGCCCCACCCAACCCCCTGCCGACGCCCTCCCAGACCCCAACTCCCCCGAGCCCGACCCTGCAGCTGACGTTGCTCCTGAGGAACCGCCAGCTGGTGTCACCGGTCCAGCTGTTCCCTCTCAGCCCGACCGTGCGGCGGGTGTGGTTGTGGATGAGGGTACGGAGGTGGGCGATGAGTGAGCAGCAGCATGCGTTGTTCGACTCGTTGCTTCAGGACTTGAGTGATCGGTCTCGGGACGAGGTGCTGGCCGCGTTCAGTGCGGTGCAGTATGCGGCGCACCCGGTCGCGGAAGTGCAGCTTGCCGGGCTGCGCGACGTCACGCTCCGGCGCCAAGTGCAGCGGATGCTCAAGCTCATCGGGCGTACGCTCGTACACGTCGACGGCACGCACTGGACCGCCGGGTACGACGACGACATCGCCGCGACTCTCACCGCGCAGGGGTGGCAACCGCTTCCGGTGATCGATCGTGCGGTGCTCGTGCTGGTGCTGATCCACTCGGTCGCGATCCCTCGTAGCGAAGGCATTCTCACCGGCGACTCCTGGAAGTCCGCCCGCCCGACTACGGTCGACGAGCTCCGGACGTCCCGGATCAGTGGTGAAGAGCGGCGATTGGCCCTGCAGCGGTTGCGCGCCGCGGGGTTGATCCAGTTGTCGGGCGATCATTCCGGCGGGCCGGCGTACATCCCGGGTCCGCAGCTGCAACGGCTCACCCCAGCCGCGCGCCGTCGCCTGCAGGACCAGCTGATCCTCGCCGCCGCCCCCGCCAGCCCCATCGCCGAAGCCATCCGCGCCCGCAACGGCACCCCACCAGCACCAGTGCCTGCTCCGGCCGCAAGCAGCGCAACAGCAGACAGCACCACAACCCGCGGCGCAGCAGATCGCCGCGCCGCAGACAGCGGTTCCGCAGACCGCGGTTCCGCAGAGCGCATTGCAGTAGAGGTTGGTTTGATGACGGGAGACGATGCATGAGCGCCGGAGAAGACGGGCCGTTCGACATTCTTGGGTCGAAGGTGCTGCTCGGCGTGCAGGTGGTCGACCTGTCGCGGCTGTCGACGCACCCGATCCCGATGATCGGCCGTGGTTTGATCACGGTCGCCGGCCAAGGCCCGACCGACTCGAACGGTGCCGGCAAGTCGTCCTGGATCGCCGCGCTCAGCCTGCTGCACGCCGACGACCAGTGGCGTCTCACCAGCGGCGCACCAGGCGCGGCCGAGCTGCTGTTCACCGCGGAAGCGGCCGGCCAAGAAGGCAACTGGTCGAACGTCGACCGCGGCTACATCGTCGGCGTCTTCTCCGACCCGGACCTCACCGACCTGGAGGAGATCGAGGCCTCCGCCGTCACGGTCTGGATCCGGATCAACCGCAAGGCCTCGTACATCGATCTGCGCTGGAAGCACGGCCTGCACATCCCGTACGGCGCGACCGAAGCCGAGCGTGCCGCCGGCGCCGACGAGCTTTGGGCCGCGCTCCCGCACTCCAACGGCCGCACCGACTTCCACGCCAACAAGCTGTCCCAGGTTTTGTACGGTGGGCAGGTCCGGTGCGTCTCGTTCTTGTCCACGTCGGTGCGCTCCAGCCCGACCGCGAACTTGCTGGCCGAGCCGCTCAACGAGCTCGGCCCGGCCCGGATCTTCAACGCGATCGCGACG
This sequence comes from Kribbella hippodromi, assembly GCF_039531045.1. Classification (NCBI taxonomy): domain Bacteria; kingdom Bacillati; phylum Actinomycetota; class Actinomycetes; order Propionibacteriales; family Kribbellaceae; genus Kribbella; species Kribbella hippodromi. Next base: position 167,677 of record NZ_BAAAPH010000003.1, read on the forward strand.
CTGACCGGTCTTGACCATGAGCTCGAGCAGGAGCAGGCGCACCGCTCCGCCGAGCACACCCAGCGCGAGGCGACCAAGCAGGCCGCGGCCGACCTGCAGCGCTGGGAGCAGGAGATGGCGACGGTCGAGGCCGGCATTCTGCAGCGCGCCGCGGCCAGGGAGGCGCTCGCGGCGGCCAAGGAATCCTGGCTGGCCCGCTGCGCGCGGCACCTGATCGACGGCGCCGGCCGGAACGAGGAGATCCTGCAGGAGCTGGCCGCGCTCGACGAGCGGGTCGCCGAGCAGGAAGCCCGGAAGGAAGCCGTCGAAGGCGAGATCGATGCCTTTGGCAACGAAGAGGGTTTGCTCCGGGACGTGCAGCTCACCCGCCAGGAGCGCGACAAGCTGGACGCCCGCGACCGCGAGCTCGACCTCGCGCAGCGCTCGGTGCGGGAGCAGTTGGAGCGGCTCGGCCAAGAGCACCGGCGGCTGCTGGAGGCCGGTCGTTCGGCGGACGGTCGCGATTTGGCCGCTGCCGCCGCCGAGCAGGACGAGGCGCGCGCGGTACTGGAGGAGCACATCGGTCGTGACCACGCGGCGCGCTCCGCGGTCGACCACGCTTCGGCCGAGCTGCGTGAGGCGGAGAGCGGCCAGACCGTGTCTGCGCCGCAGCAGCAAGTCCTGGAGAACGCCGGCATCGAGTGCGGTGCGCTGACCGACATCACCGAACTGCCCGCCGCGGACCGCGCCGAATGGGAACCACGCCTCGCGCCGTACCGGGAAGCTGTCGTCATCGATGCCAGCGATGCGGTGCTCGCGGCGAGCGCGCTCGCCGACGCCGGGTACGCGGGATTCCTGCTGGTACTGGCGAATCGGCCTGGTTCGCCTGCCAAGGGTTCGCCGGCCAAGGGTTCGGCGAAACGTGGGCCGAAGTCGGCGGACAAGCGGTTCGTACTGGACGCGTTCTTCGCCACGATCGGCGAGCGGGCGACCAAGGACTCGATCGACGAGGTCGCGGGTGTTGTCGCGGTCGGCCAGTTCGAGGAGCCGATCACTGGGCGGACCGCACGGATCGAGGCAGCGCGCCGCCGGGTCGAAGCCGCGGTCGAAGCGCGGGCCGAGGCGTCCGCTGCGCTCGAGCAGGCGCGCTCCCGGGTCGATCAGGCGGCGCGGCGTACGGCGGCGGCGCGCGCACTTGCCGACGCCGAATCGATCCAGGAGCAGATCCTCGCCCTCCGCGAAACCGTCGACCGGCACGAAACCGACCGCGATTCGCTCGCACCGCAGCTGCAGGCCGCGAAGGAGTCCGCCGAAACGGCCGCGGGCCAGCAACTTGTCCGCGATGAACGCCTGAAGAACCTGGAAGCCACCCGGCGCGACCACAACCGGATCCTGGACGAGTTGCGCGGCCGCCGGCTCACGCTGCTCGAGGAGCAGGCGGCGCTCGACCTGACCACGCGGACAACTGCCTGGGGCGGTACGCCCGCGGAGGCCGAGGAGTTCGTGCTCGCTCTGGCCGAGGACGCCCAGCGCCGGACCACGGCCGACTGGAACCACCAGGCGTGTACGCAACTGGACGACGTGATCCGGCGGTGCTTCCCGAGCGCACGGTCCCGGGAGGAGATCCCGTCCGAACTGTGGGAGATCCTGAACGGCGCGGACGGCTGGACGAACGGTACGCTCAGCGACCGCGTCGGGCTCGTACCCGCACTGCACCGGACGCTGAGCACGCACCTTGCGCAGCACGAGACGTTCGACAGCTTGCAGCAACAGCAGATCGCGACCCAGCGCGCCGAGCGGAACGCTGCGCTCGAACGCGCCCGTGAAGGTCTCGGTGAGGCGGAGAGTACGGCGCGGGCGCACCGCGCGTCGCTTGCCGACGGGATCAAGGCGCGGCTTCGGCTGGTGTCACAGGAATTCGACCGGCTCGACCAGCAGTACGGCGGGTACGGCGCGAAGCTCGAGTACCCGGAGCCCGATCCGCCGGCTGAGCCGGACAAGCCGTGGCGCTGGACGGTCACGCCGAAGTGGCGGCGCTCCGAAGGCGGCCCGTTCTCCGCGTTCAACGTCAAGGGCAACACGGCGCAGATGGACGAAAAGGCCGTCAAGCTGGTGTGCGCGGCGGCGCTCGCCGGTGGGTCGGACCGGCCGTTGCTGCTCATCCTCGACGAGCTCGGCCGGAACCTCGGTTCACAGCACCGGCGGGAGGCGGTCGCGCTGTTCGAGCAGATCGGGCGGGACCGGAACATCACCGTGATCGGCGCGCTTCAGGACGACATGGAGCGGTACGCGCTTGCGTCCTCCCGGCTGTACGTGAAGCTCAGGCGGAGCTCGGACACCATGCCGTACAACCAAGCGCCCGTGGTGAAGGGCAACGGGGAGAACGCGTCTCGCGTGGAGCTGCTGCGCGAGTGGATGACGTCGTACCGCGGGGCCACCCCCACCCTGGAGCTCGCCGCGCCGACACTGACGTAGTCAGATCTCGCGAAAGTCGTAGTACGGCTTGATGTGCTCGTTCACGTACGCGCCGATGCTCGGCGCAGCCATCAATGCTGCGAACGTCGGCTGCGGTACGTCGAGGTACTGGTAGACGTACCCATTCACGTACTCAAGCTCCAACGTCCCATCAGACCACCCAACCGACCGCACACTAGCCGACTCCACCACCCGCCGCCTCATCCACAACCCCTTCCACACTCACCACACAACCCAGCCATCACCCAACCACCTCGCCTGCCCACCTCTCGCCGTCCCACGCCCGCCAACTTCGCGCCGTCCCACGCCCACCCACACCTCGGGCCGTCCCACGCCCGCCCACACCGACACCGGTGGAGTCAGACGCGCTCATCACCGCACTCCCACCGCGCGTCCGCATCGCGCTCAACCACCACGCCCGCCGCCGCACTCACCACGTGCACGTCACCGCACTCACCAACGCTCTCACCACCGTGCACGTCATCGTGCTCGGATCGCGAGTCATCGGTCACCCTTGCGCTTCCACAGTGTTTCGCGACACGTGGCGGTCGCCGCCCGGACGCGCCGTCGCCGAGCTTCGCTCAGCTTTCCACGGGTTTGGGTCGCGTGCTCACCGCTCCCCCGCCTTTGATGGGTCCTCGCTGGGACCTGTCTGACCGGCGACACCGTACTACTGCCCACGGATCTCTTGCGGGCGCGCCGCACTGCCTGCCGCGTACTTGATGCGCGCGCAGAGGCGTCTGTTCGGACGCGACCGACCGCGCACCGCTGGCTGGGGTGTCGTTGGGTGTCAGGTGGTTGGCGTGCGCTCCCTCGTCTCGGTTTGCAGGCGGGCTACGGCTCGGGCCAGGTCGCCGATTGCTGCGTTCAGCTGGGTCAGCACGGTGCCGTCGATCGGCATCCGGCGGTCGTCGGCACCGAGGTTGGCGGCGAAGCGCACCTTGGCGTCGTCCGATGCCTCGTTCAAGAACGTGTCCAAGGCTCCCTGCAGATACGGACTGGGGACTACCTCGGGTCTCTCCCGCCACTTCGTCAGCGTGCGCGGCGAGATACCGAGTTGCTCGGCGAAACCCTCGTTCGTCAGCCGCAGCGCCGTACGCAACGCATGCACATGCCGGCCGGTCCATTCCTCGATCACGGTCATTCGCGGTAGCTCCTTGGATGAGTGGGTGGCTACTCCCTGCAATGAGAATATGGCGATTGGGTGACCAATGGACGGCCGAATTTGTGCGCTGTGGATACCGGTTGAGTTCCTGGTGCGGGCACGGCGGTACGCGTTGACTTGGCCCATGGACGAGATCAGCGGGTCAACCGCGACGCTGCTACGGACCACCCGGCGACGTCACCTCCGAGTCGCGGGCGAGCCCGGCCCTCGCCGCTTCCTGCTGGACCGGCACCAGGACATTTCCGGCGTCAGCGGTACGGGAGTAGTCGCCGAGGGAGTCGAGTGGAGCGACGGCACAGTCGCCCTGCGCTGGCTCGGCCGCCACCCGACCACGACGGTCTGGCAAGACGGCATCGACGCCCTACTCACCGTCCACGGCCACAACGGCGCCACCACCATCCGCTGGCTGGACGCGTGACCACACCCCCACACCCCGGTGGGGCGGGCCACCCCCTGCACCCCACCCGCCCCACCGGACCTACTCACCCCGCTGACCTACAGACGCTGGGTGCTCGCTCGCCAGCCGAGCGGGCTACGCCGATCTGGCCCGCGCCCCGGTCTCCCCGGCCCCCGTACGATCCCTCGACTCACTACCCACCGACTCACCGCTTGCCCAGCGAGCCCACTCACCTCCTCACCGCTTGCCCAGCGAGCCCACTCACCTCCCAAACCGGTTCGGGGCACCCAGCAGCCCATTCCAGGAGTGCAACGCACCCCACTCCACGCACGCACCCTCCCCAAACCGGTTTGGGGCACTCAACATCCCACCGCAGCAGCCGCTTGACGCAACTGACAGGGACACCCTGTGCCGTCCGCCTACGCATCGCAGCCCAGGTGGGCGGGCTGGCGACCGTCTCGTCGTCTACTCGCTGAAGAACTGCTCTCGGTACTGCGGGTCGTCCTCAGCCGCACCGCCACGCAAGCCGTGCTTCCCGTTCACCCCGCGGTGCTGGTCGGATGTGGTGGGCCCGGTCTCGTGCCGGCCGTCGTTTAGCGTCGGGTCGCGCCGCACGACCGGGCGCTGGTGGGCCGACGCAGCCAATCCGCCCGATCCAGCCGACGCGGTCGACCCATTCGGCCCGTTCGACCCACTCGGCCCACTCGGCCCGTTCGGCGCAGTCGGCGCAGTCGGCGCAGTCGGCGCAGTCGACCCAGTCGACCCAGTCGACCCAGTCGACCCAGTCGACCCAGTCGACCCAGTCGACCCAG